>DASQLG010000001.1:0-19432 GCA_035630115.1 Microbacterium sp.
TGCAGCTCGGTGCCCAGTGGATCTCGCCCGGCGAGGAGCATCTCGTCCCGGCGGACGTGTTCGTTCCGGCCGGCATCGGCGGCCTGCTCACCGACGAGATCATCGACGCCCTCGACGCGCGCGCGGTGTGCGGTCCGGCGAACAATCCCCTCGCCGATCACTCCGGCGCCGACCGGCTCGCCCGGCGCGGCATCCTCTACGCCCCCGACTTCGTCGTGAACGCCGGTGGGGTCATCTACCTCGACCTCGAGGCGAAGCAGCTGGGCACGCGCGACCAGATCATGGCCCGCGTCGCAGCGATCGGCGACACGGTGCGGCGCATCTTCGACGAAGCGGAATCGCGCGGCGTGACGCCGCTCGAAGCGGCCGAAGGTCTGGCCGCCGAGCGGCTCGCTGCCGGCGCACGCCAGCACGCCTTCGCCGGCTGACCTTCGGCAGCGCTCGGGCGCGAAGGGGAAGATGCGCCGAATGCTGCAGTTTCCTGCGAGCGCGCCCGCGTTTTCTGCGGCGCTCGCAGGAAACTGCAGCGCTCGCGGAAATCGCAGCTCCGAAGCCTCCGCGGCGCAGCCCCGAGATGCGAAACGCCCCGCCGAAGCGGGGCATTTCGCCGAACGTGGACCTGAGGGGACTCGAACCCCTGACCCCCTCGATGCGAACGAGGTGCGCTACCAGCTGCGCCACAGGCCCGTGAACCTCCGATAGGTTATCACGGCGCTCGAGAGCCCCCAGATCACCTCGGGCGGGGCATATGGAACACGGCGTCGACCACGGAATACTCGTCCAGATAGCCGCTGCGCGCGATCGGGCGCATGCCCGCCGTGTCGACCCGGCCGTCGTCGAGGATGAAGCGCTCGTCGAGGTGCACGCCCACCACCTGCCCGAACACGAGGTGTCGATCGGATGCCGCACCCGCGGCATCCGTCAGCTCGAGCGTCTGCGTCACGACGCACTCCAGCGCGACCGGGCTCGCGGCGACGCGGGGCGGTGCGACGATCTGCGAAGGAGCCTGCTCGAGACCCGCGAAGGCGAATTCCGACGTGCCGCGCGCGAGCGTCGCGGAGGACCGGTTCATCCCCTCGCGCAGATCCCACGTCGCCAGGTTCCAGACGAACTCGCCGCGGGCGAGGGCGTGGGATGCCGAGTCCTTCATGCCCGCGCTGGAGAACATCACGATGGGCGGGCTGTCGGCGACGGCGTTGAAGAAGCTGTACGGCGCGAGATTGGGCGTGCCCGCAGCATCCAGCGTCGATATCCAGCCGATCGGCCGTGGCGCGATGATCGCCTTGAACGGATCGTGAGGCAGCAGTGCGCGGTCGCGCGCGGCCGGTTCGTAGAACACGATCAGCCCGCGGCGCGGCTGCGCAGAAGCTCGCGCACGTGGGCTTCGATCTCGGCGTCGTCCGCCGGTCCGGTGCCGACGAACGCGGGTGCCGCCGCCGCGCGGCGCGCGGTGCGGGCGGTGTCGATGGACGGCGGCTTCAGGTCGGCCGCCCGCTGGCGCATCGCATCATCGAACGCCGCTCGACGCAGCTCCTCGCGGGCCGCGGCGGCATCCAGGACGGCGGCGGCGCGGGATCCTGCCGACACGGTGAGCGGTCGCGGCAGCTCCCGCGGAGCCCATCCGCGCCGGTCGCCGGCAAGCGCGACGTCCTGCATGCTCGGCACCTCGCGCGTTGCGCTTTCGGCGATGGCGACCCGCGTGACAGATCGGGCACCGACCCGCGTCATCTTCTGCAGCAGCAGACCGCTGATCGCGGCCAGGGAGACACCGGTCCACAGCACGAGCTGAGCGCCGGTCGTGACGACGAGCCATCCGCCCCACGCGGCGATCCCGATCGCGGCGAGGACGAGCACGGTCAGCGCGAGACGCGTGCGGCGACGCACGCGGGCGCGGCGAGCGGCGGGTGCCGATCGCGCGGCCGCGCGTTCATCGCGCGCCTGCTCGAGGTCGATGCGCGCCTGCTCGAGGGCGGTGTGCTCGCGCTCGGCCGTGGCCCGGCGCGCGAGCCTCTGCTGCGCCATCGCCGTGCGGGCGTTCAGCTCGAGCCGCACTTCCTGCGGCGTCTCACTGGTCTCGGCCAACACGCGCAGCGCCTGGTTGAGGCGCACCGCGTTGCGCTCGGCGGCGTCGAACTGGCGGCGGCTGTGCCACGACGGAAGCAGGTAGACGAGCCACAGGAGCACGGCGACGAGCACGATCACTCCGCCGCCCAGCACCTGCCCGCCCATGGGCTCCACGGTAGGCGACAGCGAGGCCGCCTCCCGGCATCCTGTCGCGTGTCGCTCCAGGCGTGCGTCGAACCGGTCGCCGAGCGGTCAGGCGCGCAGGCGATCGCTGGGCGGCACGGTCGCGGCATCCTGTGGCGCGCGTCCTTCCACCCAGCGCCGAAGCACGCCCTCCGGCACGTCTTCGCGGGTGAGCGCGAAGGCGTAGTGGTCGCGCCAGTCGCCGTTGATGTGGATGAACCGGCGGCGCAGGCCCTCGTAGCGGAACCCGAGCTTCTCGACGACGCGCAGGCTCGCCTGGTTCTCCGGACGGATGCAGATCTCCATGCGGTGCAGGCGCATCTCGTCGAAGCACACATCCGTCGCCAGCGCGACCGACGTGGTCGTGATGCCGCGTCCGGCGAAGCGCTCACTGACCCAGTAGCCGATCGTGGCCGACGCCAGCGAGCCGCGCGCGATGCCCCACACGTTCAGCTGGCCCGCGAGCTCGCCGTCGTCCTCCATCACGAACGGCACGCCTGCGCCCTCGCGATACTGCTGGAGCAGCCGCCGCACCCCGGTGCGCATGTCGAACGAGACCGGACCGTCGGGGCTGGTCGCCTCCCACGGCCGCAGCCATGCGCGGTTGGACAGCAGCTCCTGCTGGAGCACGCGCGCATCGCGCTGCCGGACCAGACGGATCGCCACGGACCCATGCCGACGGGGAGTCGTCAGATCCACCACACCCCCTCGAACCAGCGGCGCTACAACGTCGCCGCGAACTCCTTGAACCAGGGTCGCAGCTCGGGGCCGAGATCATCGCGATCCGCGGCGAGCTGCACGATGGCCTTGATGTAGTCCACCCTATCGCCGGTGTCATAACGGCGGCCCCGGAACACGACGCCGTACACGCCCGGACCATCGGGATCCGCGGCCTGCACCTGCAGCGCATCGGTCAGCTGGATCTCGCCGCCCTTGCCGGGCTGCGTGTCCTCCAGGACGTCGAAGATCGACGGGCTCAGCACATAGCGGCCGATCACGGCGAGGTTGGACGGAGCGTCTTCGGGCTTGGGCTTCTCGACCAGCCCGGTGACGCGGACCACATCGGGATCGTCGGTCACCTCGACGGCAGCGGCACCGTACATGCCGATGTGGGCGGGGTCGACCTCCATCAGGGCGATGATCGCCGCGCCGGTCCGGTCGTGCTCGGCGAGCATCGTCGTCAGCAGGGGGTCGCGCTCGTCGATCAGGTCGTCGCCGAGCAGCACGGCGAACGGAGAGTCGCCGACGTGTGCGCGGGCACGGAGCACGGCGTGACCCAGACCCTTCGGATCGCCCTGGCGGACGAAATGCATGTCGGCCATGTCGCTCGAGGCCATCACGCGCTTCAGACGCGCCTCGTCGCCCTTGTCCTTCAGCTTCACCTCCAGCTCCGGCACGGAGTCGAAGTGGTTGGAGATCGCGTTCTTGTTGCGGCCGATGATCACCAGGATGTCGCTGATGCCGGCCTGAGCAGCCTCCTCCACCACGTACTGGATGGCCGGCTTGTCGACGACCGGCAGCATCTCCTTGGGCATCGCCTTGGTGGCGGGCAGGAAGCGGGTGCCGAGCCCTGCAGCGGGGATCACGGCTTTGAAGGGCTTGTGGGGCATCCCACGACTCTACTGAGCGCGGTTGTGGAACGCCTGCCAGCCCCCGCCCTTGCACCCCGCCGGGGGGCGTGGTAATCGCGCCTACAATCGACACATGCCCGATGCGATCGCCGCCGCCAAGCGCGCCCTGCGCGCGGAGCTGCGCGAGCGCCGCCAGCTGCTCTCCGAGTCGGCTCGGGATGCCGCATCGGCCGGCATCACGCGACAGCTCGACGCCCTGGTGGATTCGCTGGGCGTGCGGTCGATGTCGTGCTTCCTCTCCACCGTCACCGAGCCGGGCACGCGCGAGTTCGTGGAGGGGGCGGTGCGACGCGGCATCCGCGTCCTCCTGCCGGTGACCCGCACCGACGGCCTTCTGGACTGGTCGGTCGCCACGCCCGACCTCGACATCACGGAAGGGATGTTCGGCCTTCCCGAACCGGTGGGCGAGCTGCTCGGACCCATCGCCGTGAACGACGTCGACCTTCTCGTGATCCCGGCCGCAGCCGTCGACCGCAGCGGAATGCGGCTCGGCTGGGGCCGCGGATACTTCGACAAGACGATCGGCTCCATGGAAGGGTGCCCGCCCGTCTACGCGGTCATCTACGACTCCGAGCTCGTCGACGAAGTGCCCAGCGACCTTCACGATCAGCCCGTCACCGGCGTCGTGACCCCCACCCAGACCGTCCTCCTCGCGCCCGTTCGGCGCTGATCGCCCGGAAGAGCACATGCCTACCTATGCCTACGCCTGCAAGCAGTGCGGCCACCGTTTCGACGCCGTGCAGTCGTTCGCCGACCCGACGCTGACCGAATGCCCCGAGTGCGGCGGCGAGCTGCGCAAGGAGTACGGCTCGATCGGCGTGACCTTCAACGGGTCGGGCTTCTACCGCACCGACTCGCGTGCGGCGGAGAAGAAGGCCTCGGACGCGGGTTCGTCCTCGAGCGGCTCGTCTTCTGGCGGGTCCACGACATCTTCGTCACCGTCGAAGTCGGAGACGAACGCAGCGCCCGCGTCGTCGGGCACATGACCGGCGGGAGCCGGCGACAGGTGAGGAGCATCACGTGATCAAGGGCTTCAAGGAATTCATCCTTCGCGGGAACGTCATCGACCTCGCGGTCGCGGTCGTCATCGGGGCGGCGTTCACGCTGATCGTCAACTCCATCGTCGCGGGCATCATCAACCCGCTCATCGCGCTGATCTTCCAGGCCGACAGCCTCGACGGGGTCGTGTGGACGGTCACGGGGCTGACCGGCAACGAGGTGGTCTTCGCGATCGGAGGCATCATCGGCGCGATCATCAACTTCCTCGCCGTCGCCGTCGTGGTCTACTTCGTGTTCGTCTACCCGATGAACAGGGCGAAGGAGCGCGCGGCAGCCAAGGCCGGCATCGCCGAGGAAGAGGCATCCGGCCTCCCCACCGAGCAGGAGATCCTGCTGCAGATCCGCGACCTGCTCGCGAGCCAGGGCAGCTCGCCCCGCTGATCGAGGAGCGCGTCAGCGTGTACCCCGATCAGTAATGCGGCGGAACGTCCTGCCGCAGCCGTTCGTCGTTCGGCCCGGAAGATGCGGGCGAATCGGATGCCGCTGACTCGGCATCCGTCTTGGTCGGCTCTTCGGAGGTTCCCGGGGCCGGCGTCAGCTTCACGCGTCGCGCACCTGGAACCCGCTCGATGCGCTGCCGTTCACTCGAAGACATCGATCGGCTGCGTCTCGGTGTCGGATGTCGACGCCTCCGGCGGCACGCCGAGCATCGCGGCGATCCGCGCGGCGACACCGGCCGGATCGCTGTACAGGTCGAACGAGTGCACGCGCACGTAGTGCCAGCCGAGCCGGCGCAGGATCTGCGGCCGCAGACGCAGCGACTCGCGCAGCGACTCGCCGATCGTCTCGGGATCGCTCTCGGCGACCACCGCACGGCCGCCGTACTGCGCGACCAGCGGCAGCAGGCCGCGGTAGTGCACGTCGACCGAGACGCCCAGCCGTCGCAGCTCCCGCGCCAACGCGAGGGTCAGCGGGTCGGCGAGGTCTTCGAGGCGCTGCTCGCGAGCGCGTGACGCGATGCCGCCGAGGATCGACATGAGCGTTGCCGCGCCGTGCTCGAGCCGCCCGTCGTCGAACGCGGACGGGCGGATGGACGAGACGATCACCATCGAGCGACGGGCGCGGGTCATGCCCACCGTCAGCAGCCGCTCACCGTCGGGCGTGGACAGATCGCCGAAGTCGCTGAGCACCCGCCCGTGCTTGGTGAGTCCGAAGCCGAGCGAGAAGATCACCCGGTCGCGGCTCTCTGCGACCGATTCCTCGAGGGTCAGCACGGCCAGCGGTTCGGCGGTGTCGCGCGAGACGAAGTCCGCGACATCCGACCGGCCGGCGAACGCCGCCTCGACCGCCGCGCGCACGCGTTCGGCGTGCTTCGCACTGGCGGTGACGACCATGAGCGACTCCGCGCCGCGGTTGACCGCGTGCTCGACCACGAGCGTCACGACACGCTGCACTTCGGCGTCGGGGCTCTCCACCGCGCCGGTCACCGGGTCGGGAGCACCCGTCCCGCCCTCGACGTAGTCGACGCTCAGGCTTCCGCGTCCGAGGTACGAACCCGCCCACGGCAGTGAGACGAGCTCCCCCCCGTAGAACGCGTCGTTGACGAGCTCGGCAAGATCTTCCCCGCCGGCGCGGTAGCTGCGGGTGAGGGTCGCGACCGGGAAGAGCTCGGCGAGGCGCTCGAAGACGCTCGTGTCGTCGAACGGCTCGGCGAAGTGCTCGTCGGGAGCGGCGTCGTCGGGAGCGAACCCCGCCGAGATGCGGAAGGGTGTGGGCTTCTGCGTGACGGGATCGCCGAAGACCACGACCTGCCGGGCGCGACGCAGCGCCGGGACGGCCTCCGCGAGGCTCAAGGCCGCGGCATCCGCGAGGATCACGACGTCGAACGCGAGGGCGTCGGCGATCTGCGGCACGTCATAGGGCGAGGAGAGCCACACCGGGGCCAGCGCCCGCAGCAGGGTGGGAGCGACCGCGACGAGGTCGTCGGGCGTCGCGCCGCCGTGCTTGAGCGCCTGCTTGAGGGCCGCGGCCTCCTGCGCTTGGTCCACGATGCCGATCCGCCACTGCGTCGCGAGCTGTGCGGCGAGCAACGGGCCGGATGCCGCGGCATGCGCCTCGTCGACGAGGCGGAAGTCGCGCTCCAGTCGGTCGACGACGGCGGTGTTGGCTCCCAGGAGCGCCCGGTCGCTGCGCAGCAGGTGCTCGAGCGCGGACTGCCACCACGCGTACTCGAGCTCGGCGCCGACCAGCTCTTCGGGAACGTGCCGCACCGAGAGCTCGGCCAGGAGCTGCTCGAGGCCCAGCGCCGCCAGCTCGGTGCGCAGCGTCGCCCGCTCGACGAGGTTGTCGAACACGGCCGAATCCGCCGCCAGCCCGGCCAGCGTGCGCACGAGCTGGGCGACCGGCAGAGATGCCAGCCGGTCGGCGCCGCTGCGGCCGACGATCGCGTCGAGCTCTCCGAGCTCGGCGTCGACCCGCTGCCACGCCACGTGCACGTCGGCAAGGCCCAGCGGCACGGCGGGGATCACCCCGGAATCGACGAACCGCTGCCACTCGGTGCGCTGCTGCTGCACGCGCATCAGGGCCTCGTGCATGTCGGCGATGTGCACGCCGGGGCGGACGTACTCTCGCGACAGGCGACGCAGCCGGCGGCGCTGCGAGCCGGTGAGCGACGGGGCGTCCCGGCGCGGGCCGTGCGCCTGGATGAGCTCGCCGAGCGGGCGCTCGAACACCGTCGGGCTGAACCTGTCGAGGGAATCGCGGATGCCCTGCAGAAGCTTGAGGTACGTGCCCAGCTCGGCGATGGTGTGGAACGGACGCATGCGCGTCTGCGCGATCAGCTCATAGCCCCGCTCGAGCAGATTCGGCACATCCTGGCGGTGCAGCTTGCCGGCGAGCGCGTGCGCGGAGCGCGCAGCTGTCGTCGTGGCGAACGACACGCCGTACCAGGGCGAGTCGTCGGGGCCGAAGCGGAACTCGCCGAGGCGGGCCGCGGCCCCCAGCGCCCTGGCCGCCTTCGCGCGCGCGGGCGCGAGCGTCGTGAGCGTGGCGAGGTCGAATCGGGCGGCGGCGGCGGGAACCGGAGTGCGGCTCGCCAGGTCGGCGAGGTGGCGCAGCACGTCGAGCACCGAGACGCCCAGGTGAGGATGACGCGCCGTGACCGCGGCGCGGTAGTCGCGCAGCACGCCCCGCAGCCGGACGAGCGCGTCGTCGATCTCGCCGACCCTGGGCTGCTCGGCCTTCTCGTTGCGGCCGATCGCACGGATCAGGTCGCGCTGCAGGTCACGGGGAGAGACCGCGAGTCCGGGCAGGCCGATGCCGGTGAGACGGTGGCGCACGCCCTCCAGCGTCGAGCGTCGGGCGCTCACCACGAGCACCCGCTTGCCGTCGCGCACGAGCGCGCCGACGGCGTTGATCACGGTCTGCGTGCCGCCGGTGCCGGGCAGGGTGTGGACGGCCAGGGAATGGCCGGCCGTGATCCGCGCGAGCACGCCCTCCTGTTCGGCATCCGCGTCCAGCAGCAGCGTGTCCGACGCGGGGGCACGCTCGTCAGGACTCGGAACGATCGGGGCATCGCGGCGGACGGTGAGGTTCTCGCGATCGTCGATGTGACCGGCGAGCGCGTTGAGCACGGGATGGTCGAGGTCCACGGCATCCCGCGCCATCGCGGAGCCGACGTCCGCGAACGTGGAGACCACGAGGCGGGGGTGCACGGTGAAGGATTCGATCGACGCGGCGAGCGCGCGGATGTGGTCGATGACCGGCTGCGGCTTGAAGACACCTCCCTCATATGCGAGCGCAGCGAGGGCCTGCCCGTTCAGCTCGATGCCGAAGTGGGTGCGCAGGGCACGCACCAGCTCGGGGTTGACGGTGAACGATCCGTGCAGCTTGAGCTCGAAGTCGGCGTGATGGCGACGGATGCCGAGCGGGCGCAGCAGCACCGGGGCGGTGCAGGCGAGCCCGCCGATGCGCCAGGATGCGAGGCCGACGGCGAGGTTGACCGGCTCGATGCCGCGCGCGGTGCGCAGCTCGACGTTCTTCGCGGTGATCCGCTCGGCGGCCAGCCGCGCGTTGCGCAGGGCCACCTCGTCGCGGAACAGGTTGGACAGCAGCGTCGATCGCCCGGTGATGAACTGCGGGAGGCTGCCGGGATGCGCCTTGGTGATCTCGATCCCGCCGCTGTTCGCGTCATCGAAGTGCAGGAGCGTGGACGGCCCGCCGAGATCCGCCGCGAGGGCGCGAAGACGGTCCCGCTCGGGTTCGGCCACGTGCATCACCGTCACTCCCGGTTCCGACAGGCCGAGATCACCCGGGGTCACGGACGGCGCGTCTTCCTCTGCGCCGATTACGGCGCTGCCTTCAGCTCGCCACACACGGCCACACTAAGCGGCGTCAGCGCGTGGTCTCGGATCCCTCCCCGAGTTTCGCCGGATTGGGCGACACGCCCGCTGATCAGGATCCTTTCGCCGAGCGGCGCTGGCGGCTCCTCCCCAGACGCAGCTCGCGGGGGGATGTCCTCAGGGTGGCGGATCCGCCGTCGCGCGGTCGCCGTGGGCGTCAGGATGGTCGCATGACCGCACCGCCGCACAGCCGCTTCCTCCTGCATCCCTCCCCCGTCGGCGAGGTTCTCATCGTCACGACAGACGAGGGGATCGTGACGCTGCACCCTCTGCGCGCCCCGCTCGAAGACGAACTCGAACGCCTGTCCCGCGCGCTGCGCAGCGCGCCCGATCACGTTCGCGACGACGAGGTCGCGCGGCTCGCGGCGAACCAGTTGGACGAGTACTTCGCAAGCGTGCGTCGGGAGTTCGACCTCCCGCTGGACTGGCGACTCGTGCGCGGATTCACCCGCGCCGCGCTCGAAGCGGTGCGTCAGATCCCGTACGCGGAGACGGCCGGCTACGGCGAGGTCGCCGCGACGGCGGGCAGTCCTCGCGCGGCGCGTGCGGTGGGCACGGCGTGCGCGACCACGCCCTTCTCGATCGTGGTGCCGGTGCACCGCGTCGTGCGCGCCGACGGTTCGATCGGCGAATACGGCGGCCATCCCGAAGACAAGCTGTTCCTGCTCGAACTGGAACGGGCCGCGAGCGAGTAGGCCGCTCGCGCGCCGTGCGGCCCCGGGAAATCCCCGCCCGGGGCCGCACATCTCATGCCGAGCGGATGCCGCACCTGCGCGGCCCTCGGCGCGACGAACGCGCAGATCGCCCAGACGCTCTCGCTCAGGGAAGTGACCGTCAAGTCATACCTACGGGCCGCGATGGCGAAGCTGGATGCCTCCACCCGGCATGCCGCCGTCGCCAAGGCCCGTCGCGCCGGACTGCTCGCCTGACCCGACACCGGATTCGCCCGGAGCGGCATCCGGGGAATTCGGAATACGCGCTGCGATTCGGATCGATTCGGGGAGATTCTCGAATTCGGTCACGGCGTCCGAAATTCGGAGCGCGAGCAGGGTTTTGTCAGGTGAATTGTCGCGGGCGACAATGCCGATAGTGCATCGCCGCGACTGCGCGTACTGTGCATTTCATGGCCCGAAGAATTGTGCATCAGCTCGTCGACGACCTCGACGGCACCGTCCTGGAAGTCGGTGAGGGTGAGACCGTTCGGTTCTCCCTCGACGGCACCGCATACGAGATCGACCTGACCGACGGGAACGCCGCAGCGCTGCGGAATTCCCTGACTCCGTACGTCTCCGCAGCCCGCTCCATCTCCTCGAGCAGAGGCGGCGCGACCTCCGAAGCAGGGCGCCGTCGCCGACGGCCCGGGCAGCAGGATTACAGCGCGATACGCGGCTGGGCGAAAGAGAACGGATTCCAGGTGTCCGAGCGCGGGCGGGTGCCGGCGTCCGTCATCGAGGCGTACGAAGCCGCCCACTGACCCGACCCGGGTGACAGGCGATGCGAGGATGATCGCATGGCTGCTTTCGTCGTGTCCGATGAGGTCTCCCTCGCGCTCGAAAAAGGCGCGCCCGTCGTCGCCCTGGAGTCGACGATCATCTCGCACGGGCTGCCGCGTCCTCGCAACCTCGAGGCTGCGCAGGAGTTCGAGAGCATCCTGCGCGAACAGGGTGTGACACCGGCGACGATCGCGGTGCTCGACGGCGTCCCCCGCATCGGACTCGACGCGCAGGGGCTGCGCCGGATCGCCGACGAAGAGCTCGCGAAGTCGAGCGTGCGCGACCTGCCGATCATCCAGGCGCGCCGGGCGAGCGCCGCGACCACGGTGGCCGCCACCTCGCACCTGGCGGCCCTCGCGGGCATCCGCGTCTTCGCGACGGGCGGGCTGGGCGGCGTGCACCGTGGGGCGACAGACACCTTCGACGAGTCCGCCGACCTGACCACGCTCGCGAACACCCCCATCACCGTGGTGAGCGCGGGGGTCAAGTCGGTGCTCGACATCGCCGCGACCCTCGAGCGGCTCGAGACCCTGAGCGTTCCGGTCGTGGGCTACCGCACGCGCGTGTTCCCGAGCTTCTGGCTGCGCGAGAGCGCGTTCACCCTGGACTGGTCGGTGGATGCCGCCGCCGAGGTCGCCGACATCATGCGCGCACAGGATGCCCTGGGCAGCAGGCAGGGCATCGTCGTCGCCAATCCGGTGCCTGCCGATCAGGCCTGGGATGCCGAAGAGCACGACCGCGTGCTCGCGCTGGCGCTCGCGGAGGCCGACGCCGCGCACATCACGGGCAAGGCCGTGACGCCGTTCCTCCTCCTGCGCATCGTCGAGCTCTCCGAAGGCCGCAGCCTCGAGGTCAACCTCGATCTCGCCCGCAACAACGTGCGGGTGGCCGGCGAGATCGCCACCGCCTGGTCTTCGCTGAGACCCGTCGCATGATCGCAACGGGCGGCATCCTGGTCGTCGGCGACGTCATCGACGACACCGTCGTGATCCCGTCCGGACCGATCCGGCCCGACACCGACACCCCGAGCGCGATCCGGCGGGTGGCCGGAGGCTCGGCGGCCAACACGGCGGCGTGGCTGGCGGCGCTCGGCGCCGATGTCACGTTCGTCGGCGCGGTGGGCGCCGGCGACGTCGAACGACACACGGCACTCCTCCCCGGCGTCGACGTGCACCTGCAGCCGGTGCATGCCGCGACCGGCGCGATCATCGTGCTGGTCCAGGGTGCGGAGCGGTCGATGCTCACGGACCGCGGGGCGAACGCCGAACTGGACTTCGACGCGATCCCCGACGCGCTGATCCGCCGGCACGTCCACCTCACGGCGCATTCGATGGCGGCATCCGACGGTTCGGCGTTCGCGCGGTTCGTGCGGCGGGCCAAGGCCGCCGGGGCGACCGTGTCGGTCAGTCCCGGCTCGGTCGCCTACATCGACGCGCTCGGTGCGGAGCGTTTCGCCGACGTGATCGCCGGCGCCGACGTGCTCTTCGCGAGCGGGGCGGAGGGGGCGGCCCTCGCCGGCGCGTCGGATCCGACGGAGATCGCCGCCCGGGTCGACGCGGGCACGCTCGTGCTGACGCGGGGTGCGGAGGGCGTCATCGTCGACGGCGTGCAGGTGCCGGCCGTGACGGCATCCGTCGTCGTCGACCCGACCGGCGCGGGAGACGCGTTCTGCGCGGGATTCCTCGCGCGCTGGGTGATCGATGCGGATGCCGTCGCCTCCGCTCGGGCCGGCGCCGAGGTCGCCGCGCGCGCGGTCGGCGTCGTCGGCGGGCGACCCGCCTGAGTTCAGACGGTCTGGATCAGGCGGTGGACTTCACCGACGAGAGCACCTTCGTGAGCGTGTGCTTCGCGTCGCCGAGCACGATCGAGACCTTCGGATCGTAGAACAGCTCGTTCTCGATGCCCGCGAATCCCGGGTTCAGTGAGCGCTTCAGGAAGACGACCTGCTGCGCATCGGCGACGGTGAGGATCGGCATCCCGTAGATCGGCGATCCGGGCGAGGTCTTCGCCGCGGGGTTGACCACGTCGTTCGCCCCTATCACCAGCACCAGGTCGGTGGTCTTGAACCTCGGGTTGACCTCGTCCATCTCGATGAGCGCGTCGTACGGCACGTTCGCCTCGGCCAGCAGCACGTTCATGTGTCCCGGCATCCGGCCCGCGACCGGATGGATGCCGAACACCACATCCACTCCCTGGTCGCGGAGGATCTCGGCGAGCTCCGCGGCCGCGTGGTGGGCTCCGGCGACCGCGAGGCCGTAGCCGGGCACGATGACGACCCGCTGCGCGTAGTCGAGCAGGATCGCGACGTCGTCGGCCTCCATCGTGCGCACGGGCCGGTCGGACCCGGCAGCCGAGGTGGTTCCCGACACATGCGCCCGGAACGCGCCGAACACGATGCCGGCGACGGTGCGGCCCATGGCCTTGGCCATCGCCATCGTGAGGATCGTGCCGCTCGCGCCCACGAGCGTGCCGGCGATCAGCAGCAGCACGTTCGAGAGGACGAGACCGGATGCCGCGACGGCGAGTCCGGTGAAGGCGTTGAGCAGCGAGATCACGATCGGCACATCGGCACCGCCGATCGGAAGCACCAGCAGCACCCCGAGCACCAGACCCACGGCGAGCAGAAGGTACGCCCAGAGCGCGTCTCCGGTCACGACGAGTGCGGCCCCCGCCGCGAGGGCGGCGAGGACGAGCAGCCCCATCAGCACGCGCAGACCGGGGAAGGTGACCGCCTTCGTGGTGACGATGCCCTGCAGCTTGCCGAACGTGACGAACGATCCGGTGAGCGAGACCCCGCCGATGAGCACCGTGAACGCGACGACGCCCAGCGTCCAGGGATTCTCGGCGTGCGCGATCTCGACGAGCGCGACGAGGGCCGCGGCTCCGCCGCCGACGCCGTTGAACGCGGCGACCAGCTGCGGCATCTGCGTCATCTGCACACGCCGGGCCGCGATCACCGCGATCACGGAGCCGACGGCGATCGCGCCGAGGATCCATCCGATGTTGCGCAGGTCGGTGCTGAGCATGTACGCGACGACCGCGAGCGCCGCTCCGGCGGCGCCGAGCAGGTTCGCCCGCCGGGCGGTGCGCGGGTTGCTGAGTCCCTTGAGGGCGAGGATGAACAGCACGGCCGCGATGATGTAGCAGACCGTGACGACCTCGGGAGGCAGGAGCCTCATGCGCCGACCTCCGTCTTCGCGGCATCGGTTCGACCGGCGGCGCCTCGCGGCTTCGCGCGGAACATGAGCAGCATCCGGTCGGTCACCACGAAGCCGCCGACGACGTTGATCGTCGCGAGGAAGACGGCGAGGATCGACAGGGCCAGCGCGAGCGGGTCCTCCGCTTGACCTGCCACGAGGATCGCGCCGAGCAGGATGATGCCGTGGATCGCGTTCGCCTCCGACATCAGCGGGGTGTGCAGCGTGCTCGACACCTTGGAGACGACCTCGAAGCCGAGGAACACCGCGAGGATCGTGATCGTGATCAGGGCGAAGCCGTCCATCAGGCCCGCACCCCCTCGTTCCCCACCGGTTGCTGAGCCTGTCGAAGCACCCGTTCATTGACGACCTTGCCGTCGTGGGTCACCACGCTTCCCGACACGAGTTCGTCATCGAAATCGAGCACGAGATCTCCTTCCTTCATGATGAGGGCCGCGAAGTTCACGCAGTTCATCGCGTACAGCTTGGAGGCATCCGGCGCGAGGTCGGACCAGATGTCGCGTGCGCCGATCAGCGTCACCACTCCCCCGTTCACGACGACCGCGCGGCGCTCACCCGCCACAGAACCTTCGATGTTGCCGCCCGAGTCGGCGGCGAGGTCGACCAGCACCGATCCCGGCTTCATCGCCGCGACCATGGCTGCCGTCACCAGTCGGGGGGCGGCCCTGCCGGGCACGGCGGCGGTCGTGAGAACGATGTCGGATGCCGCGATGTGCGGCGCGAGCAGCTCCTGCTGGCGGCGCGCGCGGTCTTCGGCGAGTTCCTTCGCATACCCGCCTCCGGCCTCAGCAGTGCCGAGGTCGAGGTCGATGAAGGTACCGCCGACGGAGCGGACCTCGTCGGCTGAGGCGGCGCGCACGTCATTGGCGGAGACGACCCCGCCGAGGCGCTTCGCGGTCGCGATCGCCTGCAGGCCTGCCACCCCCGCTCCGAGCACCAGCACACGTGCGGGTGCGAGGGTGCCGGCCGCGGTCATCGTCATGCCGAACATGCGGCCGAACGCGTCGGCGGCGAGCGTCACCAGCCGGTATCCGGCCAGCAGCGCCTGCGACGAGAGCACGTCCATCGACTGCGCGCGCGAGATGCGCGGCAGCAGATCGAGGGCGAAGGAGGTCAGGCCCGCGTCGCGCGCGGCCGCCATGCCGGGGGCGTTCTGGAAGGGGTCGACGGTGCCGACCGTCACCATCCCCGGAGGCAGCGCCGCAGCGTCGGTTGCCGAGAGCGGGCGCACGTGGAACAGGATGCCGCGTGCCATCGGCTCGTCGCGCGCAACCACGCGCGCACCGGCCGCCTCATAGGCGGCATCCGTGATCAGCGAACCCTCGCCCGCGCCCGCCTCGACCTCGACGGTGGCACCGGCCGCGATCAGCTTCTTGACGCTGTCAGGCGTCGCAGCCACCCGCTTCTCGCCGGGAGAGCGCTCGGCGCGCACGCGCACATGGATCGTCACTGCATCCTCACTCCCGCC
This sequence comes from Microbacterium sp., assembly GCA_035630115.1. Taxonomy (GTDB): domain Bacteria; phylum Actinomycetota; class Actinomycetes; order Actinomycetales; family Microbacteriaceae; genus Microbacterium. The sequence continues at coordinate 15,457 of DASQLG010000001.1, forward strand.
GCGACAGCTCTGTCGAGGCCCTTCCGGAATCGTAACCGGGCCCCACGGCGTTCGTCGCGCGCGAGAAGGTGGATTCGGCCGGTCGGAGCCGGGGGCTGTTCCGCGCTCGGCGCCGCGGCGTAGGCTCGCGCCATGGACGCCACGAGGCCCGATGAGCCGGTCATCGAGGACGCATGAACGCTGAATCACCGGCACAGCACCCGCCGGCGATCCTCGTCGTCTCGGCCGATGAGCAGCTTCGTCGCCTCGTGGTCAACCCCCTGCACCGGCGGTACGCGCAGGACTATCGCATCCTCGACACCGACAGCTGCTCTCATGCCGGGGCGCTGATCGATGAACTGCGCGCCGCCGGCGGCGAACTCGCTCTGGTGCTCTCCGACGATGCCTCACCGATCGAAGGCCACGAGAGCGTCTTCGCCGCAGCGCGACGCAGCTTTCCCGACGTTCGGCGGGGCCTGATCATCGAGTGGGGCTCGTGGGCCGATCGCGACACGAGCCAGGCGGTGCTCGAACTGATGTCCCGCGTGCAGATCGACTACTACGTGGTGCGACCGACGCACACGGCCGATGAGTCATTCCACCGCGCCATCACCGACTTCCTGCACGAGTACGAGTTCTCCAGCGGAAAGCGCCGGCGCGGGTTCACCGTGATCGGCGACCACTCGCAGCCGCGCACGCACCAGCTGCAGAGCCTCCTCGCGCGAGGCGGTGTGCCCGCCGCGCGCCTCGACCCGGACTCCGCCGAGGCGCTCTCGCTGATGGCCGACTCCGGCACAGACTACGAAGGCGTGCCGCTCGTGCGCACGGCGGAAGGGCTCGTGCTCGTCGACCCCGATGATGCCGCACTCGCCCGCTCGGTCGGCCTGAACACGTCGCTACCGACTGACACGATCGACGTCGCGATCGTCGGCGCCGGACCCGGCGGCTTGGCCGCGGCGGTGTACGCGGCATCCGAAGGTCTCGACACGCTCGTGCTCGAGGGCGAGTCGATCGGCGGACAGGCGGGCTCCAGCTCGCTCATCCGCAACTATCTGGGGTTCTCGCGGGGCGTCTCCGGCGCCGAGCTCGCCCAGCGCGCCTACCAGCAGGCGTGGACCTTCGGCGCGCGCTTCGCGCACACGCGTCGGGTCGTCGGCATGAACCTTTCCCACGATGGGTTCGAGCTGCAGGTCGAGGGCGGCGAGATCGTCCTGGCGCGTGCGGTCGTGCTCGCTTCCGGGGTCAGCTACCGACGCCTGGCTGCGCCTGGGCTGCGGCGATTCGTCGGTGCGTCGGTGTTCTACGGGGCGGCTTCCGTCGAGGCGCGGGGGCAGGCCGGGCGCGATGTCCTCGTCGTCGGCGGCGGCAACTCCGCAGGTCAGGCCGCGCTGCACCTCGCCCGCTACGCGCGGTCGGTGTCGCTCGTCGTGCGCGGGCCGTCGCTGGCCGAGAGCATGTCGCAGTACCTGATCGATCAGCTCGACGCTGCCGGCGTGGGCCTCATCACCGGAACACGCGTCGTGGATGCCGGCGCCCGGGAGTCCGACCGCCTCGACCATGTCGTGCTCGAACGCACCGAGACGGGTGAGCAGCTGGAAATGCCCATCGACGCCGTGTTCATCACGATCGGCGCGCGCCCGCACACCGAGTGGCTCGCCCCCGAAGTGCTTCGCGACAAGTGGGGCTCGGTCATCACCGGCGCCGACGTGCTGACGGAGGGTGGCCGGCGGGCGTGGCGCGGCGGCGACGGGGGGCCGACGCAGTTCGAGTCGTCGGTGCCGGGCTTCTTCGCCGTCGGCGACGTCCGTCGCGGTTCGGTGAAGCGCGTGGCGTCCGCCGTCGGCGAAGGCTCGGTGACGATCTCGGCCGTCCACACCCACCTCGGTGCGTTCGCGGGCGGCTGAGGCGCGTCGGTTCAGCGGATGCCCTTCGCGGCCCACGCGGTCGCCGTCGTGTGCACCGGGCCGCTGCCCACCAGTTCGCGGCAGCGGTCATGCACCAGGCGCCGGCGCTCCGGGTCGAGCGCGAGGAGCTGGGCTCCGGCCGGGCCGACACCCAGCGTGTAGGGCTCCCACCAGTCCTCGAACGTCGGCGAGCTGATCGTCACCGCGAGCTCGATCTGCTCGATGCGGCGGCATCCGGAATCCCTCAGCAGTGCGGCGAGGTCACCGTGCCGCGCCCCGGCGCGGTCCGCCTCGTCGTCGGCGTCACCGACCACCGATTTCAAGGCTCCCAGGAAGACCGACTGCGGTGCGCGGCGGCCCTCGAAGTCCCACACATTCAGTGCGACCGTGCCGCCCGATCGAGTCACCCGGCGCAGTTCGGCGACGCCCCCCGGCGGATCGGTGAGGAAGTGGACGACCAGCTGCGCGACGGTGAGATCGAACGCCTCGTCGCCGAACGGCAGGTGTTCGGCCGATGCCCGCACGACGCTCACCGCGGGCAGCCGCTCGCGGATCGCGGCGACGAAGGGTTCCGAGGGATCGACCGCGCTGACGGATGCCGCACCCAGCCGCCCTGCGAGCACTTCGGTCAGCGCACCGGGGCCGCATCCCACGTCGAGCGCCGTCCATCCCTGCGCGAGGCCGAGCCAGTCGGCGAACGCGACGGACAGGGGCCGGGAGAACCGCCCCATGAACCGGTCGTACGCCGTCGCCGCCACGTTGAACGACATGGCCGGAGTCTATTGAGACACCGGGGCCGGCGGGAGGCCGAACCACGACCCGATACCCTCGAGAGCATGGAGGACTGGGAGGAAGACGCCGCGGAGACCCTCGAGCGTCTGACCGGATCGCCGATGGCGGATGCGATGCACGGCACGATCCGCATCGTCTCGCTCTCCGCGCCGAAGGGCAGATCCCGCTACCAGGCGTGCGACATGGAGCTGATCCTCGAGGCGCCCGAACTCGAACCCGAGCCGCTGTCGACGGAGGTCATCCTCGATCGCCGCTACTGGCCGACACCGGGAATGGTGCTGCGGGCCCGGATCTCGCGCCGGCGTCCTCGGATGATCGAGGTCAACTGGGACGCACTCGCGCGCTGACGGAGCGCAGTGCCGGTCGAAGGTCGGGGTGCTCGAAGGTGTAGCCCGCAATGGTGAGCGTTTCGGGCAGCACCCAGCGGCTCTTGAGCACCAGTTCGGGCTCGGTGCGCAGCACCCACATCGCCGGTTCCAGCATCCAGCGATAGGCGGGCATTCCGATCCGGCGCCCGACCACGCGACGCAGCTCCCGCATGAGCGTGCGGTTGTCGCTGGGATAGGGGCTCGCCAGGTTGACCGGTCCGAAGATGTCGTCGCGATCACGGAGGAAGCGGACGGCGCCGACCACGTCGTCGATGTGCACCCAGCTGAACTTCTGGTTGCCGCGCGAGCGGTGCCAGGCCGTCTGGCCGTCGCCGGTCGGAGTCTCCCCGATGCCGCGATAGCGCCGGTTCGCCGGCCACCAGCCGTCCACCTGCGGGCCGCCGAGGCCGACGCGGGCGAGGGTGAGCAGCGTACGCGTGGCCGGTCCGTCGCCGAGCACGATGGCCATCCGCAGCGCCACGCGGCGCGTGTTCGGCAGCTCGCCCGCGAAGAGCTCCCGCTCCCAGCTGGTGGCGACATCCACCGAGAACCCGTTCCCCAGCGCGCCGCGGCTCTCGGTGTTCGGCCGGCGCATCGAGTGGCGGTAGATGGTTGCCGTGGAGGCGTTGAGCCACACCCGAGGCGGATGCTCGGCAGCGGCGACGGCGGTGCGCAACGCGCGGGTGGTTTCGACGCGCGACCGCAGGATCTCGTTGCGGTTGGCGTCGGTGTAGCGGCAGTTCACCGACTTGCCCGCAAGGTTCACCAGCACGTCGGCGCCCTCGATCGTCCGTGCGATCGACGCCGGATCACTCCACGAAGCCGGGGAGCGGCGGCCGATGGTCCGCACCTCGTACCCGTCTTCTGCGAAGGCCGCGACGAGCGCCGTCCCGACGAAGCCGCTGGCGCCGGCGATCACCGCGATCGGTGCGC
>DASQLG010000002.1:0-2795 GCA_035630115.1 Microbacterium sp.
CGTCGTTGTCGAATCACCGGGAAGCCGTCCCGGCCGTTCGAGAGGATGAGGAATGCGCACTCTGGTGCTCAACGCGGGCTACGAGCCGCTCGCCGTCGTGTCGTTCAAGCGGGCGATCGTGCTGGTGATGAACGAGAAGGCCGTCGTCGTCGAACACGTCGACGGCGAACCTGTCTGGGCTGCGCGGGGGGCGTATGAACGGCCCGCGGTCATCCTGCTGACGCGCTACGTGCGCGTGCCGGGAGGTCGCCACATCCCGGTGACCAGACGCGGCGTGCTGCGGCGCGACGCGCACCGGTGCGGGTACTGCGGCAAGGCGGCGTCGACCATCGACCACATCCTGCCGCGGTCGCGCGGCGGGGCCGACTCGTGGGAGAACCTGGTCGCGTGCTGCCTGCGCTGCAACAACGTCAAGGGCGACCGCACGCCGCAGGAGCTGTCGTGGGAGCTTCGCCTCACGCCGCGGCCTCCGCGGGGAGTGCAGTGGACGGTGCGGGGCACCGATCGCACCGATCCGTGCTGGGAGCCGTACCTGGCGCTCGCCGCGTAGGCGCGCTCGCGCCGACACAGGGGATCTCGCCGAAGCGAGGGGTCTCGCGGCCCTGTCTCAGACGAGTCCCCCTGTCTCGGGCGTTGCCGGCGTGATGGGATGGGCTCATGACCCGAGCCCTCATCGTGATCGACATGCAGCGCGCCTTCGACGACCTGGACTACTGGGGAGCGACCACGAACCCCGACTGCGAGCCCAACGTCGCCGCCCTGATCGCGGCCTGGGCCGCCGCGGAGGATCCGATCGTCGTCGTGCGTCACGACTCCACCTCGCCGCATTCGCCGCTGCATCCCGATAACGCGAGCAACGAGCTGGTGGATGCCGTCGCCGCCGTCGACCCCGCGCTGTTCGTGACCAAGAGCGTCAACTCCGCGTTCTACGGCGACCCCGATCTGCAGGAGTGGCTGGGTGCGCAGGGCATCCGCGAACTCGTGATCTGCGGCATCCAGACCAATATGTGCGTCGAGACGACCGCGCGGATGGCGGGCAATCTCGGCTACGACGTGACCGTCGCGCTCGATGCGACGCGCACGTTCGATCTGACGGCGGATGTCGCGGGTCTGGGCATCGTGACGCGCACGGCCTCCGAGCTGATGGCGACGACGGCGCTCGACCTGCAGGCGGGCGGTTTCGCGACGATTGCGACCACCGCGGAGGTCATTGCTCGATAATCGAACATATTGCCCGGTTTCGGCATCTTGGATGTCGGAAGGCCGCGATAACGTACCTCATGACGTTGACGCACTAGAACATCTGTTCTAGCCTGTGGGAGTGAGGGCGGTTGTGCAGAGCGAAGTGCATCCCGGTGCTTCCCCGGCAACGGGTGACGTGCATCGCCTGCGTGCTCAGGTCGATCGGATGCAGGGGCGGCGACTCGATGCCCCCGTGCTGCCGGTGCTCCCCGCCCTCGCGCCGCTCCTGCCGGGCGGGGGCCTGCGCGCCGGATCCGCGTACTCGATCGACCCGTCGGCGTCGCTGCTGTTCGCACTGCTCGCCGCGGCGTCGCAGGCGGGGTCGTGGTGCGGCGTGGTGGGCGTGCCGCAGTTCGGTGCCGAGGCGGCGGAGCGGCTGGGGGTCGATCTCACCCGGCTGGTGCTGATCCCCGAGCCCGGCTCCCGCTGGCTGGCGGTCACGGCGACGATCGCCGAGGTGCTCCCGGTGGTCGCCGTGCGCCCGGGCGGCCGGGCATCCGACGGAGACGTCTCACGCCTGGCCGCGCGCCTGCGCGATCGCGGCGCGGTGCTGCTCGTGCAGGGCCCGTGGGCGCAGGCCGAGGCATCCATCGGCGTGGGCGAGCCCGACTGGACGGGCCTGGGCGACGGGCACGGCTACCTCGCCGGCCGCGAACTCACCGTGACCGTGACCAGCAGGCGCACGCCGGTGCCGCGTCGGGGGCGGATGCTCCTTCCCGCGGTCGACGGCGCGCTCGGGTCGCTGCGCCCGGCGCCGGCCGCGTCCTACGTGCCGCTGGAGGCGGTGGGCTGATGAGGCCCGACATCATCAACGGCAGGGCCCCGGTGCGCAGTCTCGTGCTGTGGTTCGCCGACTGGCCGGTCACGGCGCTGCTCCGCGACGGCTCCCGCACCGAACCGCTCGATGCGTCCGAGCCGATCGCGGTGCTGGCGGCAGGGGCCGTCGTGGCCTGCTCGGCCTCCGCCCGGGCCGAGGGCGTGCGGCGCGGGCAGCGCCGGCGGGATGCCCAGGCCCGCTGCCCGCGGCTGACGGTGGTCGCCGCCGACCCGGTGCGCGATCACCGGGTGTTCGCGCCGATCGTCGCCGGCATCGAGGAGCACGCCCCCGGGGTGCAGATTGTACGGCCGGGGCTCTGCGCCCTGCGCGCCCGCGGACCCGCCCGCTACTACGGAGGAGAGGCCGAGGCGGCTCACGTGCTGCTCGGCGCGCTCCGCGATCTCGGACTGGAGGGGGTGCGGGCGGGTATCGCCGACGGACCGTTCACCGCCGAGCAGGCGGCGCGGGTCGGCGGAACCACGACCGAGCCGGTGTTCCTGGTGCCTTCGGGCGGGGCGGCGGGCTTCCTCGCCCCGCTGCCGATCGCCTCGCTCGAAGACCCCGAGCTCGCGGGCATGCTCGCCCGGCTGGGCGTGCAGACGCTCGGCGAGTTCGCGGCGATGGATGCCGAGCGGGTGCGCGAGCGGTTCGGTGAGCGCGGCATCCGTCTGCACGCCCTCTCGGCGGGCCGTGATTCGCGCGCGGTCGATCCTCGCGTTCCCCCGCCCGAGCTGCA
>DASQLG010000003.1:0-45565 GCA_035630115.1 Microbacterium sp.
CGACCAGGCCGATCACGACGAAGAAGGCGAGGCCCGACCCGACGATCATGAGAATCGGGATGGGTGGGTCGACCGAGGCCACGAAGGCGAAGATCGCGGTCGCGATCACGAGGCCTGAGGCGGCCATCACCGCGAGCACCGGCCACGCCCGCACGGTGGCGGGTACCTCTCGGCGCAGCCCGCGCCGCGTGAGCTCTTCGTTGGCGAGCTTGAGGATGTTCTGCGCCGCCGCCGAGAACCGGGTGTCGGTCTGACCGAACTCGTACTCGGTGCCCGGTTGCAGCATCGGGAACAGACCGGCGAGCAGGAGCTTTCCGTCGCCGTCCGCCCGCCACGGATCGACGAGCTGCGCTTTCAGCTTCACCCCACCGAAGAGCTTGCGCTCGCCTTCCACGATCCGGATGCTGCCGACCACCGCCTGCTCGAGCACCTCGGCCGGGATCGCCTTCGTGGTCCTTCCCAGCAGCACGGCGCTCTCCAGCGCGTCGATCTCGCGCGGCGGCGTGTACTCGGCGATGATGGTCGGCCGGCCGGGTTCGTCGCGCAGGTGACGCACGCGTGTGACCACGGCGGCGATGATCGCCGCGATCACGCCGAGCCCGCCGATCGCGTTCAGCCAGCCCCACGGCGAGGCGAGGTACGAGGAGTCGAACGACGTGAAGGTCCCCTGCTCGAACGCGACCGCGATCGTGACGTTCTGGTAGGCGTAGACGGGGGCGGCGGTTGCCGAGAACGTCGCGGCCCCGCCGGCAGCGGCATCCCGAACGATTTCGCACGTCTGATCGGAGCCCTGGTATCCGAAGTAGCACGCCTGGGCTCCGGTGAGCGAGTCGGCGAGGTCGTCCGGGACGATCAGGGTCGCCGAAACGCGGCCGAAGTCCTGCGCCCACTCGGTGCCGTTGACGTTCCAATAGAACTCGTCGACGGCGGTGTCGTCGAAGAACCGGGTGACGTTCTCGAGGGTGTATGTGAACACGTAGGTCTGCGCGCCCTGCACGTAGTCGTCCGCGCGTGAGGTCATGCTGAAGTAGCCGTCCTCCATATCGGTTTCGACCGGCCGGGCGTCGCCCTCGCCGTCGGTGATCGAGATCAGCTGCGGGTTGAGCGGCGCTCCGAGATACGAATCGGGGATGCTGCGCCGCATGCCCCGGTTCTGGTCGTAGTCCGGAAAGAGGGCGACGAAACGCTCCTCGACCAGGAGCGTGCTCGTGCCGTCGTCGGCCCTGCCGAGCGTGTACTGCACGTCCATGCTCTCGAACGAGAAGTCGTTGACGTCGGTCGACACGGGCGCCGCGATGTCGTCGGTCGAAGGGAACGAGCACGCCGAAAGCAGGGCGATCGGCATCCCGACACCCAGCACGGCCACCACGAGCACACGCAGCAGCCTTGTCCCCCGTTTCGCCCCCATGAGCGACAGCATATGGGGGCGCGAAGCGCAGCCGTGTTCCCGCGGCCGAGGGCCCACGCAATCGCCGCCGGTTCCCCTACAGTTATCGCTATGACCGACCGCCGGCTCGCAATCGACGCCTGGGAGAGCCTGTTCCGTGCGCAGCACGAGGTCTTCGACGAGATCAGCTGCGACTTCGACGACACGAGCCTCACGCAGGCGGAGTACGACGTGCTGCTGACCGTCACACGCGGTGAGGGCATGACCGCTCGCCTGCGCGACGTGACGGCGAACATGCTCATCAGTCAGCCGAGCGTCTCGCGACTGGTCGATCGGATGGCTTCACGAGGGCTGATCTCGAAATGCGCCGACCCCGACGACGGCCGCGGCTCGCTCGTGCGCGCCACGGCCGAAGGTGCCGCCGCCTTCCGCAGGGTCGCGTCCACTCACGGCCGATCGATCGCCGAGCGCATGTCGCTGCTCGATGACGACGAGCTTGCGCAGCTGCGCGACCTCACGGCCAAGCTGCGCAAGAAGCAGGAGAGCTGCTGACGGCTGCGGATCGCCGCGTCATGGCGTGCGCCGACGCAGCGTGAGCGACGCCAGGATCAGCGCGCCCAGCAGGAATCCTCCGACGACCAGGAGGGGTCCGTACACGTCCCAGCCCTCGTCGCCGGCGGTCACCGCGTTGATGGCGTCGATCGCGTAGCTCAGGGGCAGGAAGTTGCTGATGATGTAGAGCGCCTCGGGCATCTCGTCGCGCGGCATGAACAGGCCGCCGAGGAGGATCTGCGGGAAGACGATCAACGGCATGAACTGCACGGCCTGGAACTCCGTGCGTGCGAACGCGCTGGCCAACAGCCCGAGCGCCATGCCCAGCACGGCGTCGGTGACGGCGACGAGGCCGAGCTGCCAGACCGGCCCGTCCGTGTCGAGCCCGCACACCCAGACCGCGAACGATACGGTCACCACGGCCTGGATCATCGCCATGAGGCCGAAGGCCAGCGCGTATCCGAGGATGAAATCCGCCTTCGCGAGCGGAGTCGTCATCAACCGCTCGAGCGTGCCCGAGCGGCGCTCGCGGAGGGTCGTGATCGAGGTGATCAGGAACATGATGATGAACGGGAACAGTGCCAGGATCGGCGGGCCGTAGATGTCGAACACGCCGTCCTGCTCGCTGAACAGCCATGCGAACAAGCCCACCAGGAGGCTGGGAGCGATGAGCATGAGCGCGATCGAGCGGTGGTCATGGCTGAGCTGCCGGAGCACCCGGCCCGCCGTGGCGAGAGTGCGGCCGCCGTTCATTGCGGTCCCTCCTCCCCGTGCTCGCGGCGCCTCCGCGGATGCCGGTCGGTCGTATCGCTCGCGTCACGTCGAACGAGCGCGAGGAAAGCGGCATCCGGGTCCGTCTCTCCGGTGTCGGCGAGCAGTCCGTCCGGTGTCGTGTCGGCGATGATCCGTCCCGCCCGCATGAGCACGAGCCGGTCGCAGCGCAGCGCCTCGTCCATGACGTGACTGCTCACGATGATGGTCGTGCCGCGGTCCGCGAGTCCGCGGAACACCTCCCACAGCTCTGCCCGCAGCAGCGGGTCCAGGCCCACCGTGGGCTCGTCCAGCACCATCACCTCGGGCGAGCCGAGCATCGCGACGGCAAGGGAGACGCGGCTCTCCTGTCCTCCGCTGAGGGAGTCGACAGTCTGCCGGGCATTCGCCCCGAGACCCGTCTCGGCGATCACCCGCTCGATGTCGCTGCGCGGGGCGCCGATCAGCCGTGCGAAGTACGACAGGTTCTGCCGGATCGTCAGGTCGTCGTACACCGACGCCGCCTGGGTGTCGTACGCGACGCGATGCCGTTGAAGGGCCGATCCTGCCGGTTCGCCGAGCACGGTGACGGTGCCGCTCTCGATCCTCTGCACTCCGACGATCGAGCGCATGAGCGTCGTCTTGCCGCATCCGCTCGGTCCGAGCAGGCCGGTCACCTGGCCGGGCGGGATGGCGAGATCGAGCCCGTCGAAGACGACGTTCCGGCCGCGCTTCACACGCAGCCCGCGCACCTCGATCGCGGCGGTGCCGGCCGACGATTTATTCATCACACGATGAATTGTCCGCTTGGCGTGGCGTGTCGTCAAGACCTCCGGCCGGGCGGTGTCAGCCGGCCGGTTTCGTCGCCTTGCCGTCGAGCCAGAGGGTGTCGGACGGGTCGCTGTGGGATCCGCCCGAGTCGACGTGCTTGGCGTCGATCCTGTCTCCCTTGGTGATCACATGCACGAGCGCCATCGCGTGCCCGCGTCCGAGCCCGTAGTCCTCCCCGAGCCACGACACGATCTCGCCGGCCTTCGTGCCCGGACCGAACCCCTTCTCGCTCGCGAGCTCGATGAACTGCCGGGGGGTGAGCCCCGTCTTGGCCTCGATGTTGTCGAGGTATGCCTGAAACGACATGTCCTCTCCTTCCCTCAGTCCGTCAGATAGTGCTGCACGGTCGGTCCCACCCGCGCGACGATCTCATCCACGCTCGCGCCCGAGAGCGCGGGAAACTGCAGAACGTAGCGCGCGAGCAGCATCCCCGCGATCTGACTCGCGACGAGCGACGCGCGAAGGGCCGCATCCGGAGCATCGATGCGCGCCGCGATGCGACCGATCAGCTCCCGCTGCAGGAAGCCCGCGAGCAGCGGAGTCGTGAGGCGGTTGCCGATGCCCGAGCGCAGCAGCGTCACCCCGCGCTTGCGTGTCTCCGGACGCTCCCACGCTTCCAGCACATAGCGCACGATCCGCTCGCCGAGCACATCCTGGGGGCCGTCGAGCAGCGCCGGGATGTCGAGATCGGGGCGCATCGGAGCCCCGACCGTCTGCGCGAACAGGTCGGCCTTCGTGCCGAAGTAGTGGTGCAGCAGGGCGGAGTCGACGCCGGCGCGCGCCGCGATCCCGCGCATCGTCGCGCCGTCGTATCCCCGCTCGCCGAACTCGTCGACGGCTGCGGCGATGATCCGCTCCTGCGCGTCGGACTCGCCCCGCTTGGGCCGGCCCGGACGCCGCTTGGGCGTCGGCACGGCGTACTCGGGCATGCGGTCAGCCTAGACCGGGGCGGGATGCCGCGACCCGGCATCCCGTGTCGAATCCCGCGTCGCCGCGCGACGCGCGGGTGCGAGGATGAGGCATGGCTTTCGGGATGCGGCGCAACGTGCTGCGCCCGACCGACTCCCCTCGCGCCGACCGCGTCACCTATGTCGAGCTGTTCTTCGACCTCGTGTTCGTGTTCGCGCTGACGCAGCTGTCGGCATACCTGTACGAGAACCAGACGCCTCTCGGCGCACTCGAGGGCACCATCATGATCTGCGCCCTGTGGTGGGCATGGGTTTCGACGACGTGGGTCACGAACTGGCTCGACCCGGTGAAGCTGCCGGTGCGCGGGGCGGTGATCGCTCTCGCGTTCGTCTCCTTCGTCATGAGCGTCGCGATCGCCGAGGCGTTCGGCGACCGGGCGTGGACGTTCGCGATCGCCTTCGTCGTGCTGCAGGTGGGGCGCACCGGATTCATCGTATGGGCCACGGCGCGTCATGACCGGCCGGTTTCGCGGGACTTCCTCTGCATCCTGGTGTGGACGATCGCCGGTGCCGTGCTGTGGATCACCGGTGCCGTGCTGCCGCTCTCGCTGCAGCTGCCGCTCTGGGCGGCGGCCCTCGGGCTCGAGCTGATCGGCACCGTGCTCGGCTACCCGGTTCCGGGCGTCGGTCGGGTGAAGATCGCGGCGTGGGACGTCTCAGGTCCGCACATCGCCGAGCGGACAGCCCTTTTCGTCTTGATCGCGCTGGGCGAGGGCCTTCTCGTCACCGGATTCGCGTTCGTCGCGATGGAGTCTTCGACCGAGGGCATCATCGCGATGATCGCGGCCTTCGTGGCCGCGGCATCCGCCTGGTGGATCTATTTCGATCACGGGGAGCGCATCGGCGCCGAGGCGATCGAAGCCGCCGACGAACCCGGGCGCCTCGTGCGCACCGCCTACACCTGGATCCACCTCGCGATCATCGCCGGGATCATGCTGCTGAGCGTCGGCGACAAGGAGGCGCTCGGCCACCCGCACGCCCACAGCCTCGCCGCGACCGTAGTCACACTCGGCGGCCCGCTGCTCTTCCTGATCGGCACGGTGCTCTTCCGGAGGGTGCTCGAGCGGCGGTGGGCGACCGCACAGATGGGCGGGATCGCCGGCATCCTGGTGCTCGCCCTGCTGTCGGGGGCTCTCGACGCGCTCGGCGAGTCGGTCGCCGTCTCCGTGCTGCTCGCCGCGGTGGCAGCGGGTGAGACGGCCGGCCGCGTGCGCCGCGGGAGGCGCAGCGGGGGCTGAGCGTGCGGGGGCCCGGGCAGCGCCGAGGTGGCGGGTTCTGTCGTCTCCGTGCCCGGGAACCGGCACCATCTGCCACTTTCATCGCCGGTCGGCGACTTCGGCCAGGGATTCCTGCCCAGGACAAGGAGTGCTGCACTTCACAGCTTCTTCCCTCAGAACAGTCCAGACGCGCAGTGCCATGGACCATCGTGAGCGGATGCCGCGTCGTCCCGCCCCACTCCCGCCGAGTCTCGGGAGCATCTTCACACGCGAACAGGCCCTCGCAGCGGGGGTCAGCGCGCGGCGCCTGCGCGCGCGGGACCTCGAGTTACCGTTCCGAGGCGTGCGAATCGACCCAGCCGCCGGCGGCACCTCCAGGGACGGCACGGAAAGGGCGCAACGCCGCGACCGTGCAGCACCGGCCGATCCTGAACCTCTCGAGCAGGATCGGCTGATGCGCGACCGAGTCCTCCGCACTGCTCGCGCCTACCGTGCAGTCATGCCGGCGCACGCGTTCTTCGCCGGACGCACCGCAGCGGTGCTCTGGGGAGCACCGATCGACCATGGTGAAGACCTCGAAGTCGCCGTGTTCGCGCCCGCCCGGGCGGCGCGGCGCAGCGGCATCCGTGGGATCAAGGTTTCGCCGGGGCTCGCGACTGTGCGCGATCACCTCGACCTTCCGGTGACGAGTCCCGCCTCCACCTGGGCGATGCTCGGCAATGAGCTGCGCGTGCGAGAACTGGTCGTCCTCGGTGATGCACTGGTCCGGGTGCCTAGAGACGAGCGGGGCAGGAAGCGCGAAGGGCCTCACCTGGCGACGATCGACGAGCTTCGGAGGGCGGCCGCCGCCGGTGCGCGCAGAGGAGCACCACGCCTCCGAACGGCTGTCGAGCTCGTTCGCGTGGGGAGCGCATCACCACTGGAATCCGAGTATCGGCTGGATGCCGCAGCAGCCGGTCTGCCCGAACCCGAGCTCGACGTCGACGTCTTCGACGCACGGGGCCATCGCATGGGCATCACCGAGGTCGTGTACCGCGAGTACCGCGTCCTTGTAGAGATCGAAGGCGATCATCACCGAACCAGCCGCGCCCAGTGGAATCGGGACATCGAGAAGTACGCCGCGTATGCCGCGGAGGGCTGGGCCGTCGTGCGCGTGACGTCATCCCACATCCGTGGCGGCCGGGGTCAGGCTGTGGCCTACGTGACCGACAGCCTCAGGCGCCGAGGGTGGCGACCTGTCTGAGGCGACCTTCGGGGCGCACCGAGGTGGCAGCTCGTGCCGGATCACCGCCGCGGTGTGTCAGCTCATGCCGGATAGTGCGCGAGCAAGCGGCACCTGCTGCCACCTCGCGGCACCTGCTGCCACCGAGCAGCGGCGGGCCTACACCCTCACGTAGTCAGCACTCGATGACGTTGACCGCGAGGCCGCCCTCGCTGGTCTCCTTGTACTTGTGCGACATGTCGATGCCGGTCTGGCGCATGGTCTCGACCACCGCGTCGAGCGACACGTAGTGGCTCCCGTCGCCGCGCAACGCGAGCCGGGCTGCGGTGACCGCCGTCGAGGCCGCGATCGCGTTTCGCTCGATGCACGGGATCTGCACGAGCCCGCCGACCGGATCGCAGGTCAGCCCCAGGTGGTGCTCCATCGCGATCTCGGCGGCGTTCTCTATCTGCCGGTTGGTGCCGCCCATCACGGCGGTCAGCCCGCCCGCCGCCATCGCGCACGCCGACCCGACCTCGGCCTGGCAACCGCCCTCGGCGCCCGAGATCGACGCGTTCGCCTTGAACAGCGACCCCAGCGCGGTCGCCGTGAGCAGGAACCGACGGATGCCGCGGCGCCGGTTCGCGTCGGCGATGAGATCGGGCGACCCTTCACCGAGCTCGGCGGCAGGCGCGTGGAACCCGAGCAGCGCGCTGCCGACCAGTTCCCCATGCGGGGTGACGGCGTTTCCGACGCCGAGACCGGAGTCGGCGAGGAATCGCCACCAGTACATCGCCACGGCGGGCAGGATGCCTGCCGCACCGTTCGTGGGAGCCGTGACGACCCTGCCACCCGCGGCGTTCTCCTCGTTCACGGCGAGCGCGAAGGCGCCCAGCCACTCCCCCGGCAGCTCGCGATGGCCGCCCGCCTCCGCCTCTTCGAGCTGCTCGCGGATCGCCCCGGCGCGGCGCTTGACGCGCAGCATTCCCGGCAGAACGCCGTCGGCGTGCAGGCCCGCCTCTACGCAGGCCGCCATCGCGTCCCAGATCCGGTCGAGGCCCGCGGCGATCTCCTCGTCGGGGCGCAGCGCGTTCTCGTTCATGCGCGCGGCTTCGGCGATCGTGATGCCACGCTCGTCGCACAGCTGCAGGAGCTCGTCGGCGTTGTCGAACGCCAGCGGAAACGCCCGGATCGCGCCCGCGGCCCCTGAGCCTGTCGAAGGGTCCCCCTCGCGACGGATGAACCCCCCGCCGATCGAGTAATACGTTTCGCGCAGCAGCAGGTCTGCGGGGTCGGCGCCCTCGACGATCTCATGCGCCGTGCGGGGCTCGGGGGCCCGTCCCGTCGTGCGCACGCCGGCGGCCGCGAGCACGGCGGCGCTGCCGTCCGACCCGGTCGCGGGCTCAGGGCCCCGACCCGACCACGCCTCGAGGGTCATCGCGTTCGGGTGGCCGGGCAGTCGAGTCCGCGGCGCGAAGACCACGTCCGATTTCGCGAACGAGACGGGATGGGTGCCGTTCAGCTCGAGCAGCCCTGCCTGCGGGCGCGCCATCCCGGACCCCCGACTCGCTGACCCCGCCGGCCAGTCCGTCCACACCGCACGGACGGCATCCGGATCCGCCGTCTCGGGCGAGAGACCCTGCAGCCCGGCGACCACGGCATCCGGCGTCCCGTGGCCGATCCCGGTCGCGCCCAGCGAGCCGTACAGCGTGCAGGTGACCCGGGCGACCCGGTCGAGCAGTCCCTGCTCCCGCAGACGGGTCGCGAAATCGCGGGCTGCCCGCATGGGGCCGACCGTGTGGGAGCTCGAGGGTCCTACTCCGACGGAGAACAGCTCGAACGCCGAGACGTATGCGCTCACCGCTCCAGGCTACGACGAACGCCCCGGACGCGAGGTCCGGGGCGTTCGTCGCCTTCGGGCTACTGCTCGACGGGCTGCGGTGCGTCGGTGCTCTCGCGGGCCTGGATGACCGGCGAGTCACCCTCGGTCGCCACCTCGATCTTGCGCGGCTTGGCCTTCTCGCTCACCGGGATCGTGACGTTCAGCACGCCGTTGCTGTAGTTCGCGGCGATGCGCTCGGTGTCGATGCCCTGGCCGAGGTTGAGCTGACGCAGGAAGCTCGCGGCCTCACGCTCGCGCGTGATCCACTTGACGCCCTCGCCACCCGCGAGCGTGCGCTCGGCGCGGATGGTCAGGAGCTGGCCGTCGACGTCGATGTCGACCGAGCCCGGGTCGATGCCGGGCAGATCGGCGGTCAGCACGTAGTGGTCGCCGTCGCGGTACAGGTCCATCGGCATGCGGCGGGGTCCGCGGCGGGCGTCGAACATCGTCGACGCGAGGCGGTCGAGGTCGCGGAACGGGTCGTAGGTCGCCATGATTCGTCTCCTTCATCGTCGGCCGGACGCCGTGTCCGGCCGTGGTTGCCGGGAGTTGAGTCGACTCGGCTCAACTAAGGCCAGATTAGCACTCTCGGTGTGCGAGTGCCAGTCGTTCGCCGACAGCGAATCACCCGATCAGCCGGAGATCGAGGCGGGATGCCGCACCCGGCCTCAGTGCCGCTGAAAGGCGACCAGCCCGACGGTGTTGCCTTCGGAGTCGGTGATGAACGCCTGCCATTCGTCGTGTCCGGCAGGGCCGAGGGTGTCGTCGTGGTGTGTGAAGATCACGCGCGGGCCCTGCACGACATCGGCCAGGCCGTCGAGGCGCTCGATGGCCTCGTGGACGTTGTGCACGTACAGGTAGATGAGGGATGCAGGCGCGTTCTGATCCAGCAGAAGACGCACGCCCTCGAGGTCGAAGAAGAGCAGTCCGGCGTCATCGAACCGTGCCGTCGGCGGGGACTCGAGAAGCACCGTGTAGAAATCGGCGGCCCGGCTGAGGTCGTCGGCGTGAAGCGCCACCTGAACAAGTCTCATCGCGACCTCCCTGGTCCCGTCAACAAGAGTCTGCCAGCCCTATGGTCAGACCAGGCAACCGGACGCACAAAGGAGTGTCATGGCGAGACTCACGGCCGAGTGGGCGGCCGACATCGACGAGATCCGGCGCATCGCCTCCGCGCGCGCCGGCGCCTTCGATCCCGCCTTCTCCCGACGTTTCGCCGAGCACTTCCCCACGCTGCATCCGCTCTTCGTCGAGTTGTACGGGCAGCGCGACGACGGACTCGAGCAGCTCGCGGCGGTCGTGACCGAGGCTGCAGCGTCGTGGACCGCGCGGCCGCTCGAGCTGAAGGCGCGCGACGACCTGCGCGAGCAAGACCCGGCCTGGTACCTCTCGAACCGGATGCTGGGCGGCGTCTGCTACGTCGACCGGTATGCCGGCAGCCTCCAGGGCGTGCGCGACAGCATCCCGTACTTCGCAGAGCTCGGCATGACCTACCTGCACCTCATGCCGCTGTTCGAGAGCCCCGAGGGCAACTCCGACGGAGGGTACGCGGTGTCGAGCTATCGGCGCGTGAACCCGGCTCTCGGCACGATGGATGACCTCGCCGCGCTCGCCGCGGACCTGCGCCTGGCCGGCATCTCGCTGGTCGTGGACTTCATCTTCAACCACACCAGCAACGAGCACGAGTGGGCGCGGAAGGCGGTCGCGGGCGAGCCCGGCTACGAGGACTACTACCTGATCTTCCCCGATCGCACGATGCCCGACGCGTACGAGCAGACCGTGCGCGAGATCTTTCCCGACGACCACCCAGGGTCGTTCGTGCAGCTGCCCGCCGTTGATGGGGCGCCTGGCCGGTGGATCTGGGCGACTTTCTACCACTTCCAGTGGGATCTGAACTATGCGAACCCGGCCGTGTTCCGGGCGATGGCCGGCGAGATGCTGTTCCTGGCCAATCAGGGCGTCGAGATCCTCCGGATGGACGCCGTCGCGTTCATCTGGAAGCGCCTGGGCACCCCGTCGGAGTCGCTCCCCGAAGCGCATCTGCTGCTGCGGGCGTTCAACGCGGTGCTGCGGATGGCCGCGCCGAGCCTCCTGTTCAAGTCGGAGGCGATCGTTCACCCGGACGAGGTGATCGAGTACATCTCGCTCGAGGAGTGCCAGCTCTCATACAACCCGCTGCAGATGGCGCTCACGTGGGAGGCGCTCGCCACGCGCGACGCGCGGATGCTGCAGCAGGCGCTCGAACGCCGCCACGCCCTTCCCGCCGGAACCGCATGGGTGAACTACGTGCGCAGTCACGATGACATCGGGTGGACCTTCGCCGATGAGGATGCCGCGGAGCTCGGCGTCGACGGATACTTCCACCGGCGCTTCCTCAACGACTTCTACGTGGGGAGGTTCCCGGGCAGCTTCGCCCGCGGTGTGCCGTTCCAGGAGAACCCGAAGACCGGCGACGCGCGCGTCACCGGCACGACCGCCTCCCTCGCGGGGATCGAGGCCGGTGACGCGGGCGGCGTCGACCGCGTGCTCCTCGCCCACGCCATCGCGATGTCCTCCGGCGGAGTGCCCCTGGTGTACCTCGGCGACGAGGTCGGCCAGCTGAACGACTATTCGTACACCGACGAGGCGGCCACCGCCGGCGACAGCCGCTGGGTGCACCGACCGAGGCGCCCGCAGGATCGTTACGCGCAGAGAGCGGATGCCGCCACCGAATCGGGGCGCGTCTACGCCGGTCTGATCGCGCTCATCCGGGCCCGGCAGGCGACGCCCGAGTTAGCGGGCGGGGATCTGATCGGCTTCGACGCGCGGCATCCGTCGGTGCTGGGGTATCAACGTCCGGGTGAGGATGCCGTCATCCTCGTGCTCGCGAACGTCGGCGACGATCTCGCCCTCATCGAGCCGCTCACGCTCAGCGGCTACGCGCACCGCGCCACCGACATCATCACCGGCGACGAGGTGGACTTGGCGAGCGGACTGGCGCTGAACCCGCACGGATTCGTGTGGCTGCGGGTCTGGCCGCTCTGAGCGAACGCGCGGACAAAGACGCCTCAGAAGTGCGGGCAGGACGTCCGGACCGGTCGCAGATCCCTCACCCGGGCGATGAGAAGCGTGCCCGGAGTTCGGCCTTGCGAACTTTGCCGGAGGCGGTGCGCGGCAGCTCGTCGACGATCACGACGTTCCGGGGCAGCTTGTACCGGGCGAGCCGGCCGTCGAGCCGCGATCGCACCGACTCCGTCGTGATGGATGCCGACGCCTCCGCCGTGACGACCGCCCAGGGCACCTCACCCCATCGGTCGTCCGGCACGCCGATCACAGCGACGCCGGTCACACCCTCGATGTCGCTGATCAGGTTCTCGACCTCGGCGGGATAGATGTTCTCCCCGCCCGAGATGATCATGTCCTTCAGCCGGTCGGAGATGAAGAGGTATCCGTCCGCGTCCAGCGAACCGACATCGCCGGAACGGAACCAGCCGTCGGCGGTGAAGGCGGCGGCGGTGGCCTCCGGAAGATTCAGATAGCCGGGGAACACGTTCGGCCCGACGATCTCGATCTCGCCGACGGTGCCGATCCCGGCAGGCTCGCCGTCGGCGCCGGCGATCCGCACGTCTGTGAAGAAATGCGGCAGACCTACGCTGCCCTGCTTCGCCCGCGTCATCGGCGGCGAGAGGGATGTCGCTCCCGGCGACGTCTCGGTCATGCCGTACCCCTGCGAGAAGTGCAGTCCGCGCTCCTCATAGGCGTTCAGGATGCGGGTGGGCACGGCCGATCCACCGCAGGTCAGCTTCGTGAGGGTCGACAGGTTCGTGCCTTCCCAGTCGGGATGGTCGGCCATCAGCTGGTAGGTCGTGGGCACCCCGCTAAGCATCGTGACGCCGTGCTCGGCGACGAGTCCGAGAGCGCGCCCGGGGTCGAAGCCCTTCTCGAGCACGATCGTCCCGCCCTTGAGGATGACCGGAAGCGCGCCCATGCCCAGCGAGGCGACGTGGAAGAGGGGAGAGATCATGAGCGCGACGTCGGACGACACGATGTCGTAGTCGACGAGGGAGTTCAGCGCCACCCAGGTGAGGTTCTGATGGGTCAGCACCGCCCCCTTCGCGCGGCCGGTGGTTCCCGATGTGTAGATGACCGCGGCGGCGTCATCCGGCTGCGCATCGACCAGCGCGTAGGCGGCGTCTGCAGCCCCGCGAGGGCCGACGGTGAGGTCGCTCGTCTCGACGACGGATGAGATGCCCACCGCTGAGACGAGGGGTGCCGTGCGTTCCGCGAACTCCGGGTCGCGGATGAGCATGCGCGCTCGGCAGTCGGCGAGGATGTGGAGGATCTCCGGTGGCGCGAGGCGGGTGTTGATCGGCACGAACACCGCCCCCACCTGCGCGCACCCGAACAGCGCGGCCAGGAACTCGGGGCTGTTCTCGCCGATGTACGCGACGCTGTCACCCCGGCCGATCCCGCGCGACGACAGCAGGCTCGACACCGCGTCCGCGCGGTCGGCGAGCTGCGCGTAGGTCATCGCCGAGCCCTCGCCGAAGATCAACGCCGTCTTGCCGGGGGTCTTCAGGCGCCTCTTCCGCATCCAAGAGCCGAGTCCGGGGTGGTGCATGGCATCCTCTCCGTCGAGGTGTGACGAACTTGCAGCGGCCTAGGCGTAGAAGCGGTAGATGCCGCGAGCGACGACGGCCGGCTTCGGCGCGCCGTCGATCTCTATCGTCTGGTCGACGGCGAACTGGTATCCACCGGGCACTTCGGCGACCTCGGCGATCACCGCGCTCATCCGCACGCGGGAACCCACCTTGACGGGCGAGATGAAGCGCACCTTATCGAGGCCGTAGTTGACTTTCGTGGTGACGCCCTCGAGGTCGAACAGCTCCGACCAGAATTTCACCGCCAGCGAGAGGGTGAGGAACCCGTGGGCGATCGGAGCGCCGAACGGTCCGTCGTTCGCCCGCTGGGGGTCCACATGGATCCACTGGTGGTCGTCGGTTGCGTCCGCGAAGAGATCGATGCGGTCCTGGGTGATCTCGAGCCAGTCGGTGTGCCCGAGATCGGCGCCGGTGAGACCGGCGGCGTCGGCGTACGAGCGGATGGTGGTCATGGTGTGCCTTTCGGTGCGAAGAGGTGACGATCGAGTGCCGGGACTCAGCCCGCGAGTCCGAGGAGGCGTGCAGCGTTGTCGCGCATGATGCCGGGCATCACTTCGGGCTTGAGCGCCGTCGTCCCGGCATCCCTGATCCAGCGGTCCGGGGTGAGGAGGGGGAAGTCCGACCCGAACAGCACGCGATGCTTGAGGACCGAGTTGGCGTAGCGGACGAGTTCTGCCGGGAAGTACTTCGGACTCCAGCCCGACAGGTCGATCCAGGTGTTGTGCTTGTGGCTCGCGACCGAGAGGGCCTCGTCCTGCCACGGCACGGACGGATGGGCCATGATGATCTGCATCTCCGGGAAGTCAGCAGCGACGGAGTCGAGCAGCATCGGGTTGGACAGCCCCAGACGGAGGCCGTAGCCACCGGGAAGGCCTGCGCCGATTCCCGTCTGACCGGTGTGGAACAGGGCGACCGCCCCGAGCTCCTGGATCGCGCCGTAGAGCGGATAGTGCTGCTCGTCGCTCGGGTCGAATCCCTGCACGGTGGGGTGGAATTTGAACCCCCGCACACCGGACTCCTCGACCAGACGGCGTGCCGCGTCGACCGCGAGCGCGCCCTGACGAGGATCGACGGATCCGAACGGGATGAGCACATCGTTGTTGCGCGCGGCGCCCTCGGCGATATCGGCGCTGGAAATCGCCGGATGTCCGAGCCGGGTCGTCGCGTCGACCGTGAACACGACCGCCGCCATCCTCCGCTCGCGATAGTACGCAGCGATGCTGTCGAGGTCGGGGCGCGGTCCGTCGGCCGAGAAGTATTTCGACGCCGCGTCGGTCAGCGCCGGGGGCAGCGAGGCATGACCGTGCGCGTCGATCTCGACGTGCACGTGGACGTCGATCGCGGTGAGCGCCTCGACATCGATCGCGGATTCGTAACGGGTCATCTCATCCGGCCTCGGGCGCCGGTCGCTGCAGCTCGTCGGGAAGGGGCGGGAAGGACTCGCCGACCGACTGCATCGCGCCGCCGAATTCCGCCTCGAAGGACTGATCGAGAGCCTCGTAGCTCCAGCCCCCGTCGCGGTAGGCCGTCACGACGGGCTCGGGGTGGGACCAGACCTGGATGCGGTCGCCACCGACGCCGATCGCCTGACCGGTCACGCCGGCTGCGGCATCCGATGCCAGGTAGGCGACCAGCCCGGCAACGTCGTCGGACGTGCCGAAACCGAGGTCGTGGCGGAAGAACGCCGGCATCGGCTCGCCTGCCTCATCCGCCTCGACGGCGGCGGCGAAGTACGGCACGGTCGCGGTCATCGCTGTCGCGGCGACCGGGATGACGGCGTTCGCGGTGATGCCGGCGCGCTTGAGCTCGAGCGCCCATGTGCGGACCATTCCGACGATGCCCGCCTTGGCGGCGGCGTAGTTGGTCTGGCCGAAGTTGCCGCGCTGGCCCGTCGGTGAGCCGATGCAGATGATGCGGCCGCCCTCATTCTGCTCGCGGAGGTGCAGCACGGCTTCGCGGACGGCAGTGAACGTGCCCCGCAGGTGCACGCCGATGACGGTGTCGAAGTCTTCGTCGCTCATCTTCCACAGCACCGTGTCGCGGAGCACACCGGCGTTGGTGACCAGGATGTCGAGGCGTCCGAAGGTCTCGACCGCAGCCGCGACGAGTTGCTTCGCGGTCTGCGTGGAGCCGACCGGCGCGACGACGGAGACCGCGCGACCACCCGCGGCCTCGATCGAGGCCACGGCGTCGGCGGCGGCCTCGGCGTCGACATCGTTGACGACGACTGCTGCGCCCTGGCGGGCCAGCTCGGCGGCATAGGCCAGACCAAGGCCTCGCCCGGATCCGGTGACGATTGCGACTTTGCCATCCAGTGCCATGAACCACTCCTTCGTGCCGTGCCTGACGCGGCGAACCGTTGACTAACTCATTACCGCACACGATCGTTGAGAATGTCAATGATCAAATCTTTCTATCGTGCGCTAGCATCGGGGGGTGGTCAGTGGAACCGAACCTGAGGAAGCGACCGACGGCGCGTCGCCTGCCGAGCGCCTTCGACGCTCGGAGTTGACGGATGACCTCAGCTTCCTCCTCGCCCGGGCCAACGCGCTGTCTCTCGCCGCCGCCAACGCGGTGCTGGCTCGGCACGGCTTGCGTGTTCGCTCGTATTCCGTCCTCGCCCTCGCCGTCGATGACACTCGTCCGTCGCAGCGCGACCTGGCGGCGTTTCTGAGCCTGGACCCCAGCCAGGTCGTCGCTCTGGTCGATGACCTCCAAGGACGCGGTCTTGTCCGCCGGGAGACGGATCCTGCCGACCGGCGCAGCAACGTCGTCGTGGCGACCAGCGAGGGTCGAGACGTCCTCGTGGCAGCGCGCCGGGATGCCGCGAACGCTGAGCGCGAGCTTCATCGCCGGGTCACAAACGACGAGCGCGACGCCCTCGTGAAGCTCCTGCGCCTGCTGGCATTTCCGAACTGAGCGCGTCCGCTGGGGGCTTCAGCGGTTCTCGAGCAGTCGACACCGGTCACCCGGTGGGGCGGGGCGCCGGGATCGGTGCCCTGCCATCAGGACGCGCTTTCCACTGCAGCTTGGATGTCGTCGACGATCCCCTTGAGGTCTTCGACATGGTCGTCGACGTCATCAGGATCGGAGTCCACTTCCGTGTTCAGTGTGAGCAGCGCTGAACTGATTTCATTGCTTTCCTCGGACGAGATGTCCAGGGCGATCACGAGATCACCCATGCGCCCAATCCCGACCGAGAGTTCCTCTGCGGACGTGTCGTCATCAAGGCTTCGCGCCCAGGCGATCCCCTCATCGATGGTCGTGATGCCGGCTGCGCGGTCGACCTCGCTGTCACCAGTCGGTTCCGGCGATGGCGTTGCGCACCCGGACAGTGTCACGGCGAGCGCGAGCACCAGACCGGTTCCGAAAACCTGTCGGTTCCTCATGGCGGTGGACCTCATTGTCGGGGTTTGCGTGTCTCTTGCGACGCATCTGCGTCGAGCTGGTCGGCCCCAACCGATCCGTGCTCTCTGAACAATGCAAGTCTCGCCGAGACGAGCACGGTGTGCTCGGGGTTGACAAGCAATCCACGAAGGCTTACCGCCGTTGCGTCCCGTGGGGAGGCAAAGACGACCGGCGCCACCGAGACGGTGGCGCCGGTCATGTTCTCGAGTCAGGCGAGGGTGCGTGGCCGACGCAGCCGGTCGCCAGGGGCGTCGTTAGCGGTAGAACTCGCCGTAGTAGGTCCCGAGGCGGTCCTGGTGGGCGGCTTCGTCCGCAAAGGAGTCATCCAGCTCCGGAGAATTCTTGATCTTATCCTTCGTCAGGTCGACGTAGACCTTCCGGTCGGCGTGATCCACCCGCTCGACGGTCCCGGCCGGGAGGATGACCTTTCGGCCGAAGATCCACGGACCGGTATCGACAACCAGGCGGCTCGTGCCGACATCGTCGCTTGCCTCATCGATCTTGCCGATGTGGCCGTCCGTGGCATGTACCTCATACCCGATCACGTTCCCCAACCCCTGCGTCCCAGGCGCGGTCTGCCGGTAATTCCACGCGTCCCAGGATGCGGGTGTCGACGCGACGTCGGCTATGTCATCCCCGCGGTTCTGTTTGCTGGAGGCGACACCCACCGCAGCAGCTGCGCCGGCAGCGGCGATTCCGACCCCCGCAGCGACTTTGCCTGAGATTCCCGCCTTGCCGCTGTCACCCCGTGACGAAGCGGCGGTCTCGATCCCGGGCTCATCCGGAGCGGTGCCGGCCGCTACCGATCCGCGCCACGCTCCCGTGGCATAGCCTTCGGGTTCGATGAAGGCCTTGAATCGGTCCAGGTCGCCTTCGGCCTGGTTCTCGACGACGTTCAGCTTGTCGCCGATCTTCTCGACCATGCCCTCGGGCTCGTACTCGAGAACGAGATGCACCTGCGTCTGCCCGCCTCCGACGTCCTCGAACGTCACCGACCCTGCGTTCGTCGCCCCTTCTGTCGCAGCCCAGGAGATTCTCTTGTCTGGCGCCTGCTCCAGGATTCTCGCATTCCACTGCCGGCGGACACCGGCGATCTCCGCGACCCAGTTCACGTTCTCATCGTCGAGCTGGGTGACGGACTTGACGCCGCTCATGAAGTGAGGGAACTCTTCGAACTGAGTCCACTGGTTGTATGCGACGCTGAGCGGAACGTTGACGAGGATGCTCTTTTCGACCTTCGTGCTCATGGGTGTTTCCTTTTCCATCGTGTGGTGTGGGCTCTTGCGTAGCCCTCAACAACCGAAGCGGGCCGCGCGAACACCGGGTACCCCCTTGCAATTTTTCCGCAGGCCGATGACAATCACCCGCTCGGCGGGTGCCCCGCGAATGCTCGAGGCGCGGCGATCGCGTCGAGGTGGCGCCCACTCGAACGGTCGCTATCCGATGCCGTTCGTCGACAGCGCAAGCAGCACACGAATCTGTTGCGCGATCTCCTGGATGATCTGCTCGACGGTGTGGAGAACGACACCTATGAAGTCATCGCCGACGAGATCAGCGCGCAGGTCAAGGCGGCACTCGCCGCTCCGATCGAGGTACTCTACCCCGAGCTTCGCGGCGCGTAGCCGGATCACTCCGCCGCCAGGACCCGAGTCCCGTCAGCCGACTCCACCAACGAAAAAAGGGCCGATAAACGGCCCTTTTCCCATTCACTGTCTCAACACAGTGTGCGCCCGAAGAGACTCGAACTCCCAACCTTCTGATCCGTAGTCAGATGCTCTATCCATTGAGCTACGGGCGCATGGTCGCCTTGCGAGCAAACCAGCGTCCAGAATACCCCACGCACGGGCTCCTGCCGAATCGAGCTCACTCGCCGAGGGGAACGACCGGATCGGCATCCAGGGTCCTCAGCTGCCGCACGAGCGCCACGCGCCGATACGACGCGTCGATCAGTTCCTCTACGAGATCCCACGGGCCGGATGCCGCACCCACGCGGATCGCGAGCCAGCCGTACGCGCCCTCGTATGCGGGCACGAACACGTCCTCCCGCTCGAGCAGGGCCTCCCACTCCATCGGGTCGGGCAGGAACTCCAGGGCCCCTTCGTCGTCGTGCGCCGCACCGACGATCGCGAACTGGCGCTTGCCGGCGCGGAAGGTGCAGCGCCCGTGCGCGATGGCCTCGACCGACTCGGGGTACCTCATGCACATCGTCCGCACCCGCTCGACCAGCGGGTGATCGGGCGGGAACCTCATCGGGTGCGGCTGCGGCTCCATGCCGTCCTGCTCACTCGCGCTCGGCCTTGCTGCCGGCCGATTCCTCCGCCACCGCATCCGGCTCCTCCGCGGCCTGCAGCGCCTCACCCTCGGCCAACTTCCTGCGGTGCGCTGACAGGCGCGGCAGATCCACCAGCCGAAGGGCCTGCATCCGGGCGCCGCGCATCGTCGCGTAGTCGGGATCGACGTCGGCGCGCATCCCCTCCACCCGGAGGCGACGCTGCAGGTTGGCCTCGACGTCGCCCCATGCGGCATCCCGCGCCTGCTCCACCAGTTCGCGCACCGATTCGGGGTCTGCGGCGTGATTGCGCAGCTCCTTGGCCACTGCCCGATACTGCTTCTCGCGCTTGCGAAGGTTGCGCATGTCGCGATCGCGGTAGTCGTGCGTGCCGTCCGAGTCGGTGAACTTGCCCCAGGCGCCCTTTCGCTGAATGCGCGCCAGAGCCGCCGCCTCCTCCTGCTCCTCGGCGAGCGCGATGAGGGTCTCTTGGGCGTAGGGGCCGATCACGGCGATGTCGAACGACTCGTCGTTCGCGATCGTGGCTACCAGGATGTGGTTGCGCACGGCCAGCCGCGCTGCCGCGGATGCGATCGAGACACCCTCGGCGACGGCATCCGAGGTCTTCCCCATCCGCGCACCTCCCCTCAGGAGAGGCTACCGTTCGCGGGCCTCGCCCGGAGTCGGCGAGATCGTGCGTCTCGGGAGCGCAGACGCCGATCGCCCGGTGCTGAGAGCACCAGGCGATCGGCGTCGGCCCTTCTACAAGGCGCGGGGCCAAGGAGAAGAACTCTTGCGGTGAGTCAGATTCCCTTGGTGCGGAACTTCTGGACGAGGCCGCACTCGAAGGGGTCGCGGGCGGCGAGTCCCACCTCGTTGAGGTAGCGGATCACGATGCCGTAGGACTTCAGGAGCGTCGTCTCCGTGTAGGGGACGCCGAGAGTCTTGCAGTGCTCGATCACGATCTCGCGGGCCTGCGCGAGGCGCGGGCGCGGCATGCTCGGGAACAGGTGGTGCTCGATCTGGTAGTTGAGCCCGCCCATGAGCCAGGTGGCCCACCAGCCACCCGAGACGTTGCGCGACGTGCGGACCTGTTTGGTGAAGAAGTCGAGCTTCGCATCGGCGTCGATGATCGGCATGCCCTTGTGGTTCGGTGCGAACGCCGCCCCCATGTAGACGCCGAAGACGGCCATCTGCACACCGATGAAGGCGAACGCCATTCCGAGCGGCAGGAACAGGAAGATCGGGGTGAGCACGACCGCGAAACGCAGGGTGATGAGTCCCAGTTCGAGCCAGCGGCCCTTGACCGGGTGACGGAAGTCGAGCAGGTGGCGGAACGCGAGGTAGTGCAGGTTGAGACCCTCCAGCGTCAGCAGCGGGAAGAACAGCCATCCCTGGTGCCGGGTGATCAGGCTCATCGGGCCGCTGACCTTCGCAGCATCCACCTCGAGGAAGCGGATCGTGTCGACCTCGATGTCGGGGTCCTTGCTGACGCGGTTCGGGTTGGCGTGGTGACGCGTGTGCTTGGAGCCCCACCAGTCGCGGCTCATGCCGACGATGCCGTTGCCGAGGATCAGACCCAGCGTGTCGTTGGCGCGTCCCGAAGTGAGGATGGTGCGGTGCGCGGCCTCGTGGGAGAGGAACGCGACCTGAGTGAACAGGATGCCGAGCACCCCAGCGACGATCAGCTGGAACCAGCTGTCACCGAGGAGGATGAAGGCAGTGATCGCGCCGCCGAAGCCGAGCGCGATGGCCGTGCCCACGGTGAGGTAGAACCAGGGGGCGCGGTCGAGCAGACCCGTCTCGCGAACGACCTCTGCGACCTTGGTGTAGGCCTGGGTGATCGGGGGGAAGCTGTCTTTTCGCGCATACGTCTGGCGTACGGCTCCCAGCGTGGACGGGGGTGCGGAGATTGCAGTGATTGCGACACCTGCCTGTCGGGGGCGCCCCTCCGGGGGTGGGGCTGGCGGGAAAGAGAGGCGAATGCCTGTCGATATGTTCAGCGTACGCGTTGGCGCATGCACCGCCGGGAATGTGATACGGGGGGTTGACAAGCCGTTTGCTACTGTGAAAGGCGACCAGCGTCGCTCACAGGGGAGCACCGGTTCAGCGTGCTAGCCTCAATGCGGCGGTTCCCTCCGCCCAGCGTCGTTGTCACGCTTCGCGGCTTTCCCATGGCCGCGGTTCTTTTCACACGGCGAACCGATGCGCGAACCCGCGCCGTCGCCCCCTCAACGCCCATCTTGCGGCGTGCCATCCGAAAGCCTTCACTATGCCTACTTTCCTCGACCTCGGCGTGCCCGCGCCGCTGGCCACTGTCCTCGCCCGTGAGGGCAAGAACGAGGCCTTCCCGATCCAGACCGACACGCTTCCCGACTCGCTTGCGGGCAAGGACGTGCTCGGCCGCGGCCGCACCGGCAGCGGCAAGACCATCGCCTTCGCGCTTCCGCTCGTCGCCCGTCTGTCCGGCGCATTCGCCTCGGGCCGCACACCCGGTCGCCCCCGCGGCCTCGTGCTCGCCCCGACGCGCGAGCTCGCGACGCAGATCGCCGCCACCATCCAGCCCCTCGCCGCAGCATCCGGCCTCACCGTCACGACGATCTTCGGCGGCGTGAGCCAGAAGCCGCAGGAGTCGGCGCTGCGCGCCGGCGTCGACATCGTCGTGGCCTGCCCCGGCCGCCTCGAAGACCTCATGAAGCAGGGTCACGTGCGACTTGACCGTGTCGAGATCACCGTGCTCGACGAGGCGGACCACATGGCCGACCTCGGGTTCCTTCCCGGCGTCACCCGCATCCTCGCGGCCACACCGCAGGGCGGACAGCGCATGCTGTTCAGCGCCACGCTCGACCGCGGCGTCGACGGGCTCGTCCGCAAGTTCCTCCGCGACGAGGTGCGCCACGAGATTGACGACCAGTCCGTCCCCCAGGGCGAGATGACCCACCGCGTCTTCATGGTGAGCGACGACCACAAGTCCGACCTGGTCAAGCACCTCGCCTCGGGCCGTGGCCGCCGCATCCTGTTCACCCGCACGAAGCATCAAGCCAAGAAGCTCGCGAAGGTGCTCACAGCGGCCGGCATCCCGTCGGTGGATCTGCACGGCAACCTGTCGCAGGCCGCGCGCGAGCGCAACCTCGCGGCCTTCAGCGCCGATCCCGCCAAGGGTGGCGTGCGCGTGCTCGTCGCCACCGACGTGGCCGCCCGCGGCGTGCACGTCGACGAGGTGGAGCTCGTCGTCCACGTCGACCCGCCCATGGAGCACAAGGCGTACCTGCACCGCTCGGGCCGCACCGCCCGTGCCGGTGCCGCCGGCACCGTCGTCACCGTCGCGATCCCCTCGCAGCGCCGTGACGTGACCGACCTGCTCCGCAAGGCCGGCATCACCGCGCCGCTCGAGCAGGTCACCCCCGAGGCGGCACCGATCTCGGAACTGGTCGGCGAGCGCGCCGAGCACGTGCGCCCGTCGCCCGTGCAGGCGCCGCAGCAGCAGCGGCCGAGCAAGTCCCGTTCGGCGCAGTCCGGTCAGGGCCGCTCCGGTCAGGGCAATGGTCGTGGCGCTCAGGGCACCGGTCGCGGCGCCGCCGGATCCGGCCGGGATCGAAACGCGTCCGGTCAGGGCCGCGATCGCAACGCCACCGCCGGCTCCGGTGGATCGCGTCCGATGTACTCGACCGGCACCGGTCAGCCTTCTCACGCACACAACCCGCGTCCGGCGCAGGCCGCCCGCCCGACCGGCTCGCGCCGCGCCCAGCACAACGGCACGCGCTCCGGCGCACCCCGCGGCTGAGGCGTCCGCATCCTAGAGATCGGCCCGAGGCGATTCGCCTCGGGCCGTTACTCGTCGTGTGGGGTCAGGGCTTGACGGGTTTGGTGTACTTCGCGTCGCCGAAGCCGAGGATGAAGTAGCCGATGAAGGCGATCAGCCACAGTAGGAAGAACGACCACGCAGCGCCCTTGCCGAAAGCGGCGCCGACCTTCATCGCCACGATGATCGAGAAGACGATGTTCACGATCGGGATCAGGTACAGCAGCGACATCCATCCCGAATAGCCCGCGATCTTGACGAGGATGACGACGTTCACGATGGGGATCAGGGCCAGGATGCCGGGCCACCCCGCCTTCGCGAAGACCATCCACATCGCGATGGCCACCAGGACGTACCAGAGGAATGCGAGTAGTCCCGTCCAGACGTTGAAAAGCGACTCGTTGAGGGTGGTGCTGATGGGCGCGATCTCGGCGAAGGCGAGGCTGGTGGCGAGGTTCATGCCGCTCATACTAGGGACGCCCGTCGGCGCCGACCAGCGCTAGGACAGCGACTCGACGACCGTGGCGACCCGACGTGCGCGGGTGTCGGCCGCCTTCGCGCCCTCGACGCTCGTCACATGCGCTTTCTGGCGGCTCGGGGCCAGGAGGTCGAACGCCGAGCGCACGCCGGCGGTCGAGAGCGCCGCCGCCAGGTCGGCAGGGACTTCGACCGTGCGCGGCTCCGTGTCGAGGGTCAGCTCGACGGTGATCGTCTCGCCGCCCTTGAGCCCGGTCGCCGCCCGCTTGTCTGAGCTGAAGGAGATCAGGTATCGACCCCCCATCGGTGCGACGGCACTGCGGTACGAATAGCTGTCGTTCACCGTCACGTTCACCAGCGGCCGCTTGCCGCCCCCGAGTCGGTCGAGAACGACGGGCGGTACATCGATGCCCGTGTTGTTGCCGACGAGGAGGAGGGTCGTCTCGAAGCGCATGGAATCGAGTGTGGCACAGCGGTGTAGCAACGTGGAGGCCAGGACGCAAGCCCCCCGCGCGCGCGCGAACCCGGCCCTAACGTCTCAAGAGTCACCTTCACGAAAGGAGCCGCGACATGGGAATCATGGACGACGCCAAGGAGACGGCCGAGACCGCTGGACGCAAGATCCAGGACAAGTTCGAAGACACCACCGACGCCATCGGCGACAAGATCGACGAGGCCAAAGCGGACGCCGACGTGCAGAAGGCGGAAGCCGAGCGGGACTCCGTTCGCAAGCGCAACGAGCTGAAAGAGCAGATGCGCGACAGCTGAACACACCCGGATCTGTGCCGGCGCCTCGCCGGAGCGCAACACGGAGGGCCTCGGAGAGTACTCGGGGGCCCTCTGTCATGAGGTCTCCGGCCGGTAACCGGCCCTGATCCGGCAAACCGAATCGCCGCCGTCTCCGAAGACCTCAGAGACGCGGCACCCGCCGCGCACGAAATGGGAGGTCGCACATGCGCTCGTCACCGAACCGCCTCGTCGCCACGATCTTCGGCGCGGTCTACATCCTCGTCGGACTTCTCGGCTTCGCCGTCACCGGCGGCGTCGGATTCCTCGCCACCGAGGGAGGGCTGCTCCTCGGGATCTTCATGGTGAACCCGCTGCACAACATCGCCCACCTCCTGATCGGCACCGCGCTGCTGATCGCAGGAATCGCCTCGGCCCGCGCCGCGAAGACCGTGAACATCATCATCGGAGCGACGTATCTTCTGCTCGGAATCGTCGGGTTCTTCCTGGTCGGCACCGCGCTGAACATCCTCGCCCTCAACACGTTCGACCACTTCCTGCACCTCGCGAGCGCTCTCGTGCTCCTGGGCGTGGGCCTGGGAGCCGAACGCGGAGTCCGTTCCAACCTGTCCAGCCGTACGGCCTGACAGGCGACGGAAGAGCCGAGATGGACACCTCGACAGCACCACGCACGACGGAGGTCGGCGGCCAGGGGGGCCTCGCCGACGCACCGTCGTGGCCCGCATTCGCGGCGTGGGGCGGAGGCCTGATCCAGCTCGCGCTCGGCGCCGGCGCGATCACGGGGGTGGGAGGAGACCCCGCCATTCGGGCGGCGGGGATCTTCCTCACCGTGATCGGCGCCGGCGCAATCGGCTGGGGAGCCGCGACGCTCGCCCGGGGACGCATCATCGTCCCCCGGCTGAGCATCGCCGGCTCCCTTGCCGGCATTCTCACCACCGCCGCGACGATGGCGCTGGACCCGACCAGGGTCAGCGTGTTCGCCGTCGCCGCGGCATCCGCTCTGCTCGTCGCCGTCGCGCTCGGGTGCGCCATGGCGCTGCGCCGCGCGTCACGCCCGAGGCGGTTGCCGGATGCCGACCGCCCGCGCCTGATCGGAGTCTTCGTGGCCGCCCTGCTGGTGGCGGGGGTCGTCACCCCGGCGCTCGCGGCGACCGACGCCGGTCAGCAGGCCGTGCCGCACGGTGAGATGGTCGAGCCCGGCCACCACTGATCGCTGACCCGCGCGTCGCGAGAGTGGGGTCAGGCGATTGCGGCGATGCGCCAGGATGACGTGGCTGAAGCGCCCGGCCCGAGCACGATCAGGCCCGTGTCGTAGTCGTAGGCCTGGGCGTTGAAGGCGTCCGGCGCGCAGGTCATCGGTTCGACCGCAAGCCCCGTGCGGTGACCCGGCTTGCCCACTCCCTTGTCGGAGGTGTGGATCTGCACCCACGGGCACGCGGCATCCCACACCATCTCGACGCCTGAGCCGGCGGTGTGTGTCACGCGCACCCTCGCGAGGCCGTCCGCGTCGCGGGTCAGCGCCGTGTACGCGTGATCGATCTCTACCGCGCCGATCTGGCGAGCCGCGCGGAAGTCGAAGCGCTGCGGGTCATCGGCGTCGACCGGGCGCAGGCCGATCGGGCTGAGCCGGTCGGGCGTGACGGCCAGCACCTCGTCGGCGGGGAGTTCGAGGGTCCAGTCGTCGACGTGCCCGGCGCCGGCGACGAGATACGGGTGCGGGCCGGTGCCCCAGGGGGCGGCATCCGGACTCTCGTTGGTCGCCTTCACGGTCTGCGTCACGCCGTCGGCGTCGAGCGAGAACGTCGTCTCGATCACGATGCGCCAGGGGTACCCCGTCTGCGGCACGATCGTGCCGGTGAGGGTGACGTGGCTCGGTCCTTTGTCGATCGCCTCGTAGTCGAGCCAGCCGCCGAGCCCGTGCAGCGCGTGCTGGCGTGCGGGCTCGGTGAGGGCGACCTGGCGCTCCACACCCGCGAAGGTGAACCGGCCGTCGACGATGCGATTCGGCCACGGTGCGAGGGTCGCGCCGCGGTACGACGGACGCACTTCATCCGCGTCGAAGGGAACGGTGAGGTCGCGTCCGTCGTAGGTGAGCGAGCGCAGGGAAGCCCCCACGCTCGAGATGACGGCTTCGTAGTCGCCCGCGCGCAGCGCGTGCTGAGTACCGGAGAGGAGTGTGCGCATGTGAGGTGCCCGCGGGAGGGTCAGAAGCCCTGGGCCAGTCGATAGTATGCCTGGTTCCAGCGCAGTTCGCTCTGGAACGGGCGCACCGAGGTCGTGTCGTCGATCACGACGAGCTCGGTCTTCGCGATCGCGGCCACAGCAGCGGAACACCCGGATGCGGACCCCGCGGCGGCGCGGATGCCCTGCCTCCCACATCCCGTGCCAGGCTGGAACCCATGCGCATCGCACTCACCGGCTCCACCGGGAAACTCGGCTCGGTCGTCCTCAGCGAACTCCGGGATGCCGGGCACGACGTGGTCGGCCTCGACATCGTCGGCGCCCGCGAACCGGGATTCGTGCAGGTGGATCTGACCGACTACGGCCAGGTGATCGACGCGCTCGGCGGTGTGGACCGGTCGGGCGCGTTCGAGGCCGTGGTCCACCTCGGAGCGATCCCGGCACCCGGCATCCGCACCGACGTGGCCACGTTCCACAACAACATGGCGAGCACCTTCAACGTGTTCTGGGCCGCCGTGAACCTCGGCATCCGTCGCATCGTCTACGCGTCGAGCGAGACGGTGCTCGGGCTGCCGTTCGACGTTCCGCCGCCGTACATTCCGGTCGACGAGGAGTACGCCGCCCGGCCCGAGAGCGTGTACTCGATCGTGAAGGTGCTCGAGGAGCAGCTCGCGACCGAGCTGGTGCGCTGGCATCCCGACCTGTCGATCACCGCGCTGCGCTTCTCGAACGTGATGGTGCCCGACGACTACGCCGAGTTCCCCTCGTTCGACGTCGACCCGCTGCTGCGCAAGTGGAACTTGTGGGGCTACATCGACGCGCGGGACGGCGCGCAGGCGATCGAACGCGCTCTGGCGGTCGCACCGGCGGGGTTCGACCGGTTCATCGTTGCCGCGGCCGACACCGTGATGTCACGGTCGAACCACGAACTGATCGCCGAGGTGTTCCCCGACGTTCCGGTGGTCGCCGAGTTCGGCGATCACGACACGCTGCTCTCGATCGACAAGGCCCGGCGGCTCCTGGGCTTCGCCCCGCGGCACTCCTGGCGCGATCACGCCTTCTGATCACAGCGCGGTGATGCGCTCCTTCAGCTCCGCGGCCTTCTCGGCGGGCAGCTGACCCGCTGCCATCGCCAGAACCGTGTTGGCCGGCATCCCCTTCACCATGGAGACCATCGGGTGGTCGGGCAGTTCCGGCACGACGTCCACGATGATCGCCCTGGCCTGCGGATCGTCCAGCAGCTCACCGAGTGTGGTGACGTCGAGGTCGTACTTGCCGGCCATGAGCTCTCCTTCGTGCGGGGTTGTTCCAGAATGTCAGGTTTCGCGGGAGCGGCGGTCGGCCAGCTCGGCGAGGTCGCGCCAGCAGGCGACGACCGAGTCCGCGACCTGGTCGGGCGGTGGCGCGACATCGACCGCGAATCCCGGCTCGTCGGGCTGGAGCCGCTCCAGGGCGACGAGCTGCGACCCGAGCAGCGTTGCGGGCATGAAGTGGTCGGCGCGCGCGCCGATGCGCTCGGCCAGCAGGTCGGGTGGTCCGTCCAGGAGCGCGAAGCAGACGTCGTCGTCGCTCTCACGCAGCGCATCGCGGTAGGCGCGCTTGAGCGCGGAGCACGCCACCACGACGCGCTCGCCCGCGGCAGTACGCCGCGCGATCTCGTCGCCGACCGCAGCGAGCCAGGGCCAGCGGTCATCGTCGGTCAGAGGGATGCCGGCGGCCATCTTGGCGGTGTTCGCCGGCGGGTGGAAGTCGTCCGCGTCGAGGAAGACGGCGCCGGCGCGCGCGGCGACGGCCGCGGCCACCGTCGACTTGCCCGCGCCCGACACCCCCATCACCACCAGCGCCCAGAAGTCCGCTTCGCCCATGATCGCCTCCCGCTCGAGCTCTCGGAGTCGAGCGTACCGATCACCGCGACCGCTCGTGTCAAGGCCCTGCTGGGCCGGCTCGCGTGACCATAGCCTCGCAGGACGTTCAAGGGAGGAACCAGATGATCCGCGCACTCGCGCTCAATTGCACGCTCAAGCCGTCGCCCGCCGCCTCGAGCACCGAACTGCTCGCCGACCAGGTGCTCGCCGCCCTCGCCCAGCAGGGTGCGGAGGGCGAGCAGATCCGGGTGGTCGACTTCGATGTCAAGCCGGGCGTCGAAGCCGACATGGGCGACGGCGACGCCTGGCCGGAGATCCGCTCCCGGCTGCTGGACGCCGACATCCTGGTGGTCTGCTCTCCGACGTGGATGGGTCACATGTCCAGCGTGGCCGCGCGCGTGCTCGAGCGTCTCGACGCCGAGCTGTCCGAGACGGATGCCGCGGGACGGCCCGTCGTGGAGGGCAAGGTCGCCGTCGCGGTGGTCGTCGGCAATGAGGACGGCGCTCACAAGGTCACGGCGGACATCTATCAGGCCCTCGCCGACGTGGGCTTCAGCATCCCGTCCCAGGGTGGGACGTATTGGAACGGCGAGGCGATGCACACCGTCGACTACAAGGATCTCGACGAGACGCCGAAGGAGGTCGCGGAGGCAACGGCGACGCGCGCAACGCCGTGCATCTGGCGACGCTGCTGAAAGACACTCCATATCCCTCGGAGTGACGGTCTGATGGTCAGCTGATCGCCTTCACCGCACGACGGTGCATGCGGTCGGCCTCCTTGGAGGCCCTCTTGGTCGCCTTCTTGGCGCCCTTGACAGCCCGTTCGCGAGCCTTCGCGACCAGGGGGTCGTTCATGAACGCCCGGGAGGCGTGGACGATCTCGCGGTAGCGAGTACGACCCGCCTTCGCACCGAAGACGTACGCGGCGGCGGCTGCCGCCCCGATCAGGACCAGGATGAAGAACGCGCGCATGAGGCTCCTTGGTGGTGAGTGAAGAGTGGATATCGAGGGAGCGGCGGGCGTCAGGAGCGGCCGGCCGAAGGCTTGCGGTTCTCGGCGCTGACCATCCAGGCGTACTGCTCGAGCTTCTCGATGATCGCGTGCAGGATGTCGGCGCTCGTGGGATCCTCTTCGTCCACGGCGTCGTGCACCTCACGGATCGTTCCGACCGTGTTCTCCAGCCGCACGGTGATCAGGTCGACGGTCTCGGTCGTGTCGATCTCGCCCTGCGGGTACTCCGGCAGGGTGGTGGTCGCCGCGACGATATCGCTGCGACCGTCCGGCACTGCGTGCAGCGCGCGCATCCGCTCGGCGACGGTGTCGCTGAACTCGCGCGCCGACTCGATGATCTCGTCGAGGATGCGGTGCGTGTCGCGGAAGTTGCGACCCACGACGTTCCAGTGCGCCTGCTTTCCCTGCCCCGCGAGTTCGAGCAGGTCGACCAGCACCGCCTGCAGGTTCTCGCCCAGATCCTTCGATGCGACGAAGCCCTTCTCGGCGTTCTGGCGCCGAGTGGTCTTCGCCCCCGCACCACCGGGCGCGGAACGCTTCGAGGCACGGGTGGCGGTCGGGGATTTCTGAGTGGTGGCCATGTCGGGTGACGTTACGTGCCTCTTCGCCGCCCGAGGAGGGCCTTGACAGCAGCGCGTTCGTGCGTCACGGCACGCCGGCCACCTGGCCGCCCGTCGTCAGAGGCGTGCCGCGACCCGTGGCACGTGCCGCGCGTCAGTAGCCGACCGGCATCCGCGGCGAGTACGCCGCTTCGAGCGCCGCGGTCTCGTCGTCGGTCAGCGCGACGCCGAGCGCCGCGACGGCGTCGGCCAGGTGGTGCGGCTTCGTCGCGCCGACGATCGGCGCCGAGACGACCGGGTTGCGCAGCACCCATGCCAGCGCCACCTGTGCCATCGGGATGCCGCGGGCGTCGGCGACGGCGGAGACCGCGTCGACGATCCCCCGGTCGCCGTCGCCGAAGTGCGCACGGCCGACGGGATCACTGTCGAACCGCGTCGTGTGCTCGCCGAACGGCCGCGCGACGCGGCCCTTCGCGAGCGGGCTGTACGGGATGCTGCCGACGCCCTGGTCTGCGAGGAGACCGAACATCTCCCGCTCCTCCTCCCGGTACATGAGGCTGTACTGGTCCTGCATGGACACGAACCGCGTCCAGCCGTGCACGTCGGCGGCGTGCTGCATCTTCGCGAACTGCCACGCCCACATCGCCGAGGCTCCGATGTAGCGGGCCTTGCCGGCCTTGACCACGTCGTGCAGCGCCTCCATCGTCTCTTCGACCGGCACCGTCGGGTCGAAGCGGTGGATCTGGTACAGATCCACGTAGTCCGTTCCGAGCCGGGTCAGCGACGCGTCGATCTGCTCCATGATCGCCTTGCGAGACAGGCCCGACCCGCCGGGTCCCTCGTGCATCGGGAAGTGCACCTTGGTGGCCAGCACGATCTCCTCGCGCGTCGAGTAGCGGGTGATCGCGCGGCCGACGATCTCCTCCGACGTGCCGAGACCGTAGACGTTCGCCGTGTCCCAGAACGTGATGCCTGTTTCGAGCGCCTGCCGGAAGATCGGTTCGGCGCCGTCGTCGTCGAGCGCCCAGTCGTTGAACCCCTTCGAGGTGTCGCCGAAGCTCATGCAGCCGAGCGCGATACGGCTGATCTTCAGGCCCGACGATCCGAGTCGTGTGTATTCCATGCCTCAAGGCTAGGGTCGGCGGTTCGTCGGCGGGAGGCCCTGCCGGTACCTGGATCGGCGTCGACTACCGCCCGGCGATGGCGTCGGCGACGGCATCCCACCACGCCCGCGCGTCCGCGCGGTGGCGGGGCAGGCGCTGCCCGGCCTCGGCCGCGAGCCGTTCGCGGTCGCTCCACAGGGCACGCACGCGCGGGATGCCGTCGGTGTCGGCGGCCGAGATCGGCACCGTCGCGTCCTGACCCCAGTGGGCGAGCGCGCCCCGCTGCTTGACCGCGGTGTAGTCGTCGGTGACAAGGCCGAGCACCGGCACTCCGGCGGGCGCGGCGAAGACGGCCGGGTGGTAGCGGCCGGTGATCAGCAGGGCCGAAGAGCGGGCGAGGGATGCCGCATCCGCCACGTCTCCGGTCGGCACGACGGTCGACGGCACGCGCAGCCGCGCGCGCACCTCCTCGTGGAGCACGGCGTCGCCGCGCGGTACGGCACCGGTGAGCGGCCCGAAATGGGCGTGGAAGCGCACCGGCCCGCCGACGAGGTCGGCCGCGGCACCCACGAGCCGGGAGATCCGCGCGACGGTCTCGAGTCTCGGCGCCCGTCCGAGTGAGAGCGACAGGCACACGAGCACGCCGTCCGGCTTCGCGCGGAAGCCGCTGGGCGGCAGCCCGATGAAGGACGCATCGTCCACGCCCAGGCGGGCATCGACGCCGAGGTCGGCCGCGAGCCGCTGCGAGGGCGCTTCGCGCACGCCGACGATGCGCGCCGAGCGCAGCAGCTGGGCGACCAGCTCGCGATCACGACCGCGCAGGTCGGGACCGAGCGTCTGACCCGACACCACGACCGGCCGGCCGAGCCGCGCGGCGACGCCGGCCAGCGCGGCCCGCTCGTACACATGCAGCGGCCATGTGGACGCGAGATTGCCGCCGCCGGCGATCACGACTCCGTCGGCATCCGCGACGGCGGCGACGACCCCGTGAGCGGGGTCACCCGCGTCGAGCGCGTCGCGGCCGTCGGCGAGGGCGAGAACGGCCGCCAGGCGAGCCTCTGAAGCGCTCCGGTCGAGGCCGTCGAAGCGG
The DNA here is from genome assembly GCA_035630115.1 of Microbacterium sp. Classification (GTDB taxonomy): domain Bacteria; phylum Actinomycetota; class Actinomycetes; order Actinomycetales; family Microbacteriaceae; genus Microbacterium. Next base: position 31,942 of record DASQLG010000003.1, read on the forward strand.
ATGCGCGGCACGGCGTCCACCCCGTAGCGTGCGGCGGTTTCGGCGGGCGCCGATGAGAGCGCGATCACCGTCGCGCCGCGCGCCCGCGTTTCGTCGCACGCGGCCTGGAACATCGCCTCGTCGCCGAGGTGCATCATGTCGTCGACGACGCCGACGTCGCCGAGGGCCACCACCCGCATGAGAGCTCCTCAGGATATTGGCGCGAATGCGTTCACGCTAGCCCACCCCGGCCCCCCTTCTCGCGGGCTACCATCGAACGCGCGCCTGCTCCGGGGCGGCCGGCGACGGGACGTGACATGGGCGTGCAGACGGCTCTGGATGCGGTGCGCGAAGCCCCCGGAATCGTCGAGGCCATCCGCCTCGCCGACGACCTCGCCTTCGAGGCCGGTCGCGATCCCGGGGTGCGCACACTGCGCGTGCTCGGAAGCGCCCTGAACGGCGACGATCAGGTCGCTGCCATCGCCGCCGTGCACGCGCTCGCGGAGATCTTCGACGAGCAGGCGGCGCGGATGCTGACCGCCCTGCTCTCCGATGACCGGCCGACGATCCGCGAGCACGCGGCGTGGGCGCTCGGGTCGGGCTTGCCGCGCTTCGACGCGATGGGCCGGTTGATCGGCCAGGTCGCCGGCGGCGGATTCACCGGCATGCTCGCGCAGCGCACGCTCGAGAAGTGGTCGTCCGCGGCGGCAGAGACCCTCGCGGTGAGCCTCGAGACCGCTCTCCAGGGCGTCGCCGATCCGGGCGCGCGGGCACGACTCGTCGAGACGCTCGGGCTCGTGCGGCCCGCGATCGCCACGCGGCTGCTGCTCGAGGTGGCCCGCGACGACCGGGACAGCGAGGATGCACGGGGCGCGGCGATCGCCGCGCTGGGCCAGCGGCACGGAGTGGCGGGCGTGGCCGAAGCCCTCGAAGATCTGGTGAGCGGCGACGGCAGGCTCGCCGAGGTCGCCCGGCTCGCCCTCATCGACCTCGATGCCGTGCCCGACGCCCGGGTCGCAGGCACCGACGGCCTGACGATCGCCCAGCTGTTCCTGCACGCCGACATCGACCCCTCGCTCGCCGCCGTCGGCGCGGGCGACAACGGCGGGATCGCGACACTGCTCGTGCGCCTCGGCGACGCGCTCGTCGCCGACCCGAGCACCGGGGTCGAGCGAGTGATCACGCTCTCGCGCGGCCCGGTGCCGCAGGCGGCCGAGGACCTGCTCGAGATCGGTTCGGCGACCTCCGGCCACGTCTACGGTCGCGTGCCCCTCCTGTCCCAGCCGGTGTCGTCGGCTGCCGCATGGCCGCTGCGTGTCACCGCGCGCCGCGGCATCCGTCGCATCCTCCGCGCCGCCGGACCGGTCGACCTGCTGCATCTGCGGATGGCCGACGTCGGCAGCCTCGCCGCGGCCGATGTGGCGCGCGAACTGGGCATCCCCACCGTCTTCACGGTCGCCCCCGACCCGCACGCCGTGATCCGCTCGCTCGACCGCTCGGGAGCGCTGACCCGCGCTGACTTCGGTGCGACCGACATGCGGGAGCACTTCTGGTTCCGCGCCCGGCTGGTGACGAACCTCGCGTCGAACGCGGCACACACCGTGCTGTTCCCACGACCGGAGCTGGAGCGCGACATGAGCCAGCTCGTCGGAATCGACGTCACGGCTCACCCGGAGCGGCACACGATCGTCGCCGAGGGGGTGGATCTCGCGGTGATCGACCGCGCTGTCTCCACCGCGCGCGAGCACGCGACCGGCGCCGAGGCCGCCGAGGCGATCCTCGCGCTGCGCGCCCTCATCGAGAACCTCGCCCCCGAGCGACGCGACCTGCCGCTCGTCGTCAGCCTCGGCCGCCTGCACCGGGTGAAGGGCATGGCGACGCTCGTGGAGGCCTGGGCGTCGGGCCCCCTGCGCGAGCAGGCGAACCTGCTTCTCATCGGCGGCGACCTCGAACGCCCCTCGCTCGACGAGCGGGAGCAGCTCGAGCGCATCGACGCTGCGGTGCCCGCGGGCGACCGCGACAGCTCCGGCCTGATCCTCGCCGGTCACCGCCCGAACGACGTCACCGCGCTCTGGCTGGCCGCTGCGCGCTTCGGCCTGCCCGGTCTCACCTCGCCAGGCGGGGTGTACGTCTGCGCCAGCGTGAAGGAGGAGTTCGGCATCGCGCTCCTCGAGGCGATGGCGACCGGCCTCATGGTGGTCGCGCCCGACGGCGGCGGCCCCGCGACCTACGTGCAGGACGGCGTCACCGGGGTGCTGACGCAGACGTGGAACGCCTCCCGACTCGAAGCGGGGGTCGCCGCGGCACTCGAGGTCGCGGCATCCGACGACCGCGAGCGCGCCGAGGCCGCGCACGAGATGGTGCGCTCGAGCTTCACCATCCAGTCGATGGCCACCGCGCTCGGCCCCGTCTATCGCGGTGTCGTGGCCGAAGAGGCCGAGCTGATCCGCGCCGCCGGGGCGGTCGAGGGAGCCACCCTGTGACACTGCTGGTCATCAGTCCCGACTACGCCTCGCACCTGCTGCCGCTCGCGACCCTGGCCACCGCGTGGCGCGACGCCGGCGAACGCGTCGTGGTGGCCACCGGTCCTGCCACCGACGCGATCGTGCGCGAGTTCGGTCTTGAGCGCTACGACCTGCCGCTCGGCCGGGGCAGCAACGCCCGCGTGATCCGCGCCGAGGATCAGCCCGAGGAGGAGTCCGATTCGCTCCGCGGCTTCTTCGACGCGACCCGGCGCGGGATGGTGCCGACTCTGAGCTACCAGGCGCGCGAGCGTCTGACAGATCTGATGTGGGATCCGGTGGATGCCGCCCGGCGGACCCTCGCCGCCGTCGAGGCCGTGGCGCCCGACGCGATCATCGTCGACCACCTGGCCTTCAGTGCGCGCCTCGCCCTGCAGACCGCCGGAATCCCCTACGCCGACGTGGTGCTCGGGCACCCGAGTGCACTCCCGGTGGCCGGCGAGGTGTACGGATACCCGCCCTTCTGGCCCGCCGCGTTCTCTCCCGGAGGCGGCGAGCTGGCCGAGCTCCGCGCGCTCTGCGACGAGGTCTCGGCACGCTTCACGGCCGAGTGGAACCGCACGGCGCGCACGCTCGACGCCTACGCCCGACCGACCGCCGACGCGTTCGGAGAGCACGGCGACCTCGTGCTGTACAACTATCCCGCGGCCCTTGCGGAGGGCGATGGACGGATGCTGCCGCCCCACGCCTTCCTCGGTTCGACGCGCCGGGTGGAGGCGACCGACGATCAGGTCGAGGAGTGGCTGGACGCGACCGGGGACTTCGCCTACGTGAGCTTCGGGAGCTTCCTCTCCGTCCGCCGCGACGTGCTGCGTCGCATCGCGCAGGCGCTCGCGCAGATCGGGATGCCCGCGGCGATCGCCGCCGGCTCCACCCCGCCGGAATCGCTCGGCCCGATCCCGGACGGCTGGCTCGTGCGGGAGTACCTGCCCCAGGTGCGGCTGCTCTCGGCGGCGCGCCTTGCGGTCACTCACGGCGGCAACAACTCGGTGACCGAGGCGATCGGGCAGGGCGTGCCGCTTCTGGTGCTGCCGTTCTCCACCGACCAGTTCGCCGGCGCGGCCGCGATCGAGCGCACCGGCTTCGGCCGCGCGCTCGACCCGAACGGCGCCACCGTCGAAGACCTGGCCGCAGGGCTGACGGCCGTGAGCGACCTCGCCGCGATGCCGTCGCTGCGATCCCTCGCCCGCGACCAGGCGGGGCGACCCGGCCCGCAGATCGCTTACGAGCTGCTGAACGCCCGCGAGCCCGCGACCAGCTGAGCCATCGCGATCGCGTCGCCGTCCAAGGCGCGATAGCGCTCCATGTGCCCCGCGTTGGCTTCGTAGCGGGCACCGGCGCGCAGCTCGGCCGCGTGGTGGAGGGCGTACACCCTGCCCTCGTGGCGGACGGGCGCAGCGCCCAGGAGTGTCTGGTGCGCGAGGTACCACGCGGCATCCTCGAACCCCCACCCGCGGAACCGCTCATCCTGTCCGCCGTGCCGCGCCCAGGCGCGCGGCGTGGTCACGTACACGCCCGAGCATGCTCCGATAACGACCTCGTGCTCGCACTCCTCGGCCGGCACCCCGGCGCGCAGCTGCGCCTCACCGGTGCGGCCCAGCCAGCGGTACTCGGTGTAGGGCAGGTGCACCAGTCCGCTGGTGCGTGCCGCGGCCACCGCCGCGCGCAGCGGCTGGGGCTCGGGCAGCGTGTCGGCGTCGCACACGACGACGACCTCATCGGGATCGTGCGCCTCGATCCCTCGGTTGCGGCACGCGGCGAGCACGAAGACATCGTCGTCGGTGTCGACCGTCAGCACGACGAATTCGGGCAGCCGGCGGGCGTACCACTCCAGCAGGAACTCGAATGCCGGCTCGCGGGAGGGTGCCGGACGCCACGGCACGATGACGGTCACGGGGGGCATCCCTCCAGAGTACGTGTGAAAGGATTTCCGGATGCCGATCACGACTCCCGCCCTCCTCGTCCACTCCGCCGGCCAGGCTTTCGAGCGCGGCACTGTGCCGCGCCGCGACGTCGGGCCGAGCGACGTCCTGATCGACATCGCCTACGCCGGGATCTGCCACTCCGACATCCACCAGGCACGCGAAGAGTGGGGCCGCGCGATCTTCCCGATGGTGCCCGGCCACGAGATCGCCGGCATCGTCGGCGCCGTCGGATCCGAGGTGACGAAGCACCGGGTCGGCGACCGCGTCGGCATCGGATGCTTCGTCGACTCGTGCCGGGAGTGCGAGAACTGCGTGGCCGGCGAGGAGCAGTTCTGCCTGAAGGGCAACGTCGCGACCTACAACGGCCGCGCATATGACGGGACCGACACCTACGGCGGCTACAGCACGCAGATCGTCGCGGACGAGAACTATGTGCTGCGCATCCCCGACGGCATCCCCCTCGACACCGCCGCGCCCCTGCTGTGCGCGGGCATCACCACCTACTCGCCGCTTCGGCACTGGGGCGCGGGCCCGGGCAAGCGGGTAGCCGTGATCGGCATGGGCGGCCTCGGGCACATGGCGGTGCAGGTCGCGCACGCGATGGGCGCTCATGTCAGCGTCCTCTCGCGCACGCTGGCCAAGCAGGACGAGGGCCTGGCGCTCGGCGCGGACGACTACTTCGCCACCGAGGACGCTGCGACGCTGAAGTCGCTGCGCGGCCGCTTCGACCTCATCATCAACACCGTCGGCGCCGACATCGACGTCGACCGGTATCTGGCGACGCTGCGCCTCGACGGCGCGCTCATCTTCGTCGGCCTGCCCGAGAACCGCCAGAGCTTCAGGGTCTTCTCCCTCACCGGGGCACGGCGCTCGCTCGCCGGATCGAACATCGGCGGCATCCGCGAGACGCAGGAGATGCTCGACTTCTGCGCCGACCACGGCATCGCGTCGGTGATCGAGACGATCGGCGCCGAGGAGGTGAATGCCGCGTACGACCGCGTCGTGCGCGGCGACGTGCGATACCGCTTCGTCATCGACACCGCCACGATCCCCGCCGCGTGACCCTACGGGTCGAGCCCGCTACGCCCGCAGGGCCAGCGTGAAGGGCAGCACGGCGGTCGCTCCCGCACGACGAAGCTCGCGCGCAGCGACGGTGACGGTCCACCGGCTGTCGGCGATGTCGTCGACGACCAGCACGGGGCCCTCGGGGATCTCGAGGTCGGACGCGTCGAAGCGGTCCCAGAGCCCGGCCAACCGGTAGACGCTGTTACCGCCCGGCTCACCCGAGGGGCCTCCGTTGCGGATCGGCAGTGTGCCCAGGAACGGCAGCCGTCCCGCATCGGCGAGGGTGCGCGCGAGCGACTCGACGAGCTGCGGCCGACGCCGCGACGGGATCGCGACGACGGATGCCGGGCGCCTCGCCCACGGCCAGTCGGCGAGCACCCGGATCGCCGCATCCCGCAGCCCGTCGGCGACCGGCGCGTCCGCGGCGGCTCCCTCGAACAGCGCGCGCAGCACTCCGCCCCACCCGAGGTCGGTGAGCCGGGCCAGAGCGCGACCCTCCTCGGCCCGCTCGCCCGCCGCGATGTTGCCGCGCAGCGCAATCCCCAGGCGGTCGCCTCCGGTCGGCCACTGTGCTCGCGGCTCTATCGGCACTCCGACCCTCTCGAGCGATGCGTCGGCCGATGCGGTGGCGGTCGCTTCGATGCCGGTCGGGAACCAGACGCCCGCGCAGTTGTCGCAGCGACCGCAGGGGGCGGCCGTGTCGTCGTCGAGCGTGCGCTGGAGGAACTCCATGCGGCATCCGCTCGTCGTCTCGTAGTCGATCATGTGCTGCTGCTCCACCCGGCGCTCGGCGGCGATGCGTTCGTAGCGCTCGACATCGTAGGTCCACGGCAAGCCGGTCGAGACCCAGCCGCCCCGCACGCGGTGCACGGCGCCGTCGACGTCGAGCACCTTGAGCAGCAGCTCGAGCGGGGTGCGGCGGATGTCGACCAGGGCTTCGAGCGCGGGGGTGGAGGTGGGCTGCGCGCCGAGCTCGGCGATCACCCGCTCGGCCCGCTGCTGAGTGGGCATCGAGGCGGTCGCGAAGTAACGCCAGATGTCGGGATCTTCGGTGCCGGGCAGGAGCAGCACATCGGCGTTCTCGGTGGCGCGGCCGGCGCGGCCCACCTGCTGGTAGTACGCCACCGGCGACGAGGGTGCGCCGACGTGCACGACGAAGCCGAGATCGGGCTTGTCGAAGCCCATGCCGAGCGCGCTCGTCGCCACCAGCGCCTTGACCTGATTGCTCTTCAGCAGCGCTTCGGATTCCACGCGCTCGGCGGCATCCGTCTGCCCGGTGTAGGCGCGGACGTCATAACCGGCCTCGCGAAGAAGCCGCGCGATGTCTTGCGCGCCGCTCACGGTCAGGGTGTAGACGATGCCCGATCCTGGGAGGTCTCCGAGGTGGGTCAGAAGCCAGGCCAGTCGCGCGCGGGCATCGGGAAGGCGCAGCACGCCGAGGCGAAGGGATGACCGGGCCAGCGGTCCGCGGATCGTCACGACCTCCACAGCTCCGCCCGCGAGCTGTTCGGCGACGTCGGTGACGACCCTGCTGTTGGCCGTCGCGGTCGTCGCGAGGATCGGCACCCCGGCCGGCATCCTGCGGATGAGTTCGCCCAGCCGACGGTAGTCGGGCCGGAAGTCATGGCCCCAGTCGCTGATGCAGTGCGCTTCGTCGACGACCAGCATCCCCATCCGCTCGACGAGCGTGGGCAGCTGCTCGTCGCGGAAGGCGGGGTTGTTCAGGCGCTCGGGGGAGAGCAGGAGCACATCGACGTCGTCCGCGCGGAGACGGGCCAGCACGTCCGCCCACTCGTGCGCGTTCGTGGAGTTGATCGCCACAGCCCGCACGCCGGCACGCTCAGCGGCGGTGATCTGGTCGCGCATGAGTGCCAGGAGCGGCGAGACGAGCACCGTCGGACCGGCGCCCCGGCGACGCAGGAGCAGGGTCGCCACGAAGTACACGGCGGACTTGCCCCACCCGGTGCGCTGCACGACCAGCGCGCGGCTGCCGTCGTCGACGAGCGCCTCGATCGCCTCGAACTGCCCCTCATGGAAGTCGGCGTCTTCACGCCCGACGAGCGCCCGAAGGATCTCGAGGGCGTCCGCGCGGGTGTCCTGGATCATCCCGTCGAGTCTGTCAGCACCCACCGACGCCGAGCACCGCGGAGGCATTCGATATCACCCCCTGCGCATGACGCCCCTCGGACGCGGGATCTCTAACGTGGTGGTCGAGTCGCAGACGGCTCATTCCACAGAGGAAGGTGCTCCATGTCCGACAACGAACTGGACGGCTACGGCCCGGTCGACTACCTGGTCGTCGAGTTTCCGGCAGGCACGTCCAACTTCACCGGAGAGATCGCCGAAGAGATCGTGCGCCTGGTCGACGCCGGCACGATCCGCGTGATCGACATGATCGTGATCGCGAAGGAGGCCGACGGCAGCATCGACGCGGTCGAGATCACGGATGCCGAGGACCTCGGCCCGCTCGCTGCGATCGAGGCCGGGCTCGCGGGCCTGCTGGCCGAGGACGACGTCGCTCTGCTGGCCGCCACCATGTCGCCCGGCAGCGTCGCGGGGGTGCTCGTGTACGAGAACCTGTGGGCTGCGCCCTTCGCGGCTGCAGCACGCCGCGCCGGAGGCGTGCTCATCGCCGATGGCCGTGTCAACGCCGACGACGTGGTGGCCGCATTCGCGGCCGCAGCCCTGATGGAAGCCGAACTCGAAGCCGAGGAAGAGGCGGACGACGCCCAGAGGTAGACAAGCAGGTCAGCCGGCGCGGACCGCGAGAGGGCCGTCGGTCCCACGGCTGACCGCGACGTAGACCGTGTTCGACGACCTCCCGCCCGTGAGCGGATTCGCGAACTCGACGACATGAGCCGCGGAGCGGGCGAACACCGCTCTCATCGCTTCGAGGAACTCGTCGTCGGGCGGGTCGTCCGACCACAGCGCGAAGACTCCGGCGGCGCGCAGGTGGCGATCCAGGGCCGTCAGACCCGCAACGGTGTAGAGATCCGCATGCGTCGCGTCGAGCTGGTGACGCGGTGAGTGATCGACGTCGAGCAGGATCGCGTCGTATCGGGGGTCTGCGGGGGCCGGCGAGCGGCGGACGACGGCGAAGAAGTCGTCCCGCACGAGCGTCGTGCGCGGGTTGCGGACGAGTTCGCCCGACACAGGCAGCAGCTCCCGCACGTGCCAGTCGATCACGGCCGGCAGCGCGTCGATCACCGCGAGCGAGCGCACACGATCATCCCGCAGGGCGGCGACCGCGGTATACCCGAGCCCGAGCCCGCCGACGAGGACATCGAGGTCGCTTCCGGTCGCTGCCGCCAGCCCGAGCGTGGCCAGCTCCTCCTCGGCGACGGTGAACAGGCTCGACATCAGATACTCGTCACCGAGCTTGACCTCGTAGATCACCTCGCCGGTCGCCGGCTCGGTGCGACGCCGCAGAGTGAGCTCACCCATCCGGGTCGGCTGCCAGTCGAGCTCTTCGAACCGAGCGATCACGCCGCCGCCTCTCCGTCTCGGCTCACACTACCCAGTGCGTGCGTGCACCAGACTCCCTAGCGTGGGTGTCCACCCCTGCGAACGGAGCGCGCGTGACCGACTCGACATCGACGCAGCGCACGCACCGCTACCTGCGACTCGCGACCGGCGGAACCGTCGCGGTCATCTTCGCCGCGACGCTGGTCGCGGTCCCGACCGTCGGCTGGCTCTTCTCGATCAGCGACTACTACTACACCCCCGCGCGCAACGCGTTGGTCGGGGCGCTGATCGCGGCATCCCTCGCACTCCTGGCGCTGTCGGGCCGCGGGGCGGAGCGCACGATCCTCGACGCGGCCGCCCTGTTCGCGCCGATCATCGCCCTTGTCCCGACGGTGGTGCGAGCCGGCTCGGTGCCCGGCCTCGACGTGCCGTGCGGCACGTGCGTGCCGCCCGCCGTCGAGCCCGATGTCGCGAACGGAGTGACGACCTACCTCGTCGTGCTGGCCGGTGTCCTCGTTCTCGGGGCGGCGCTGTCAGTCGCCGGTCAGGTGCAGGGTGCGCGGTTCTCGCTCGCGCTCGGCGCGGCGGTCTGGGTGGTGGTCCTGGTCGTCGGGCTCACGCTGCACGACGTGTTCCTCGGGTGGGCGCACTTTCTCGCCGCCGTCATCTTCTTCGCGCTCATCGCGGCGGATGCCATCCTCAACGCCTTCTGGCGCACCACGAGCGAAGTGCCGCCTCGCTGGCTGCGCATCGTCTACATCGTGATCGCCGTCGTTCTGATCGTGGATCTGGTCGCGCTGATCGTCGCCACGATGCTCACCTGGGACGTGCCGACCTCGGATGCCGCGGCGCGGATCTTTCCATGGATCCTGGTCGGTGAGGCCGTCGCCCTGCTGGCGTTCCTCGTCTTCTGGTGGCTGCAGACCTGGCAGCGCTGGAACGAGACCGACCCGGCATCCCTTCTCCCGCAGGGCGGCCGGCTGCCACCCCTCCGCGACTCCTGACTCGGGGCTGCGGTCAGGCGCGCGCGGAGCGGTAGACGCGCGCCTCCCACGGAGCCAGGACAGCGGATGCCGCACCCTCGGGCAGATTCGTCAGCACCAGCTCGTCGCCGCCGAGGTCGCACACCGTGGCCTCGTCGGACAGATTGGCGACGACGAGGAGGCTCTGGCCGGCGTGTTCGCGGGTGTACGCGTAGATCGCCGGATCGTCGGGAAGCAGCATCCGGAAGTCGCCGTGCACCACGATCGGGTCGCTGTGCCGCAGGGCGATGAGGCGCTGATAGTGGGCGAAGACGGAGCCGGCGTCATCGACCTGAGCCGCGGCGTTCACCGACTCGTGGTTGGGGTTCACGCCGATCCACGGAGTGCCGACGGTGAACCCGGCGCCCGGCTCGGCGTTCCACTGCATCGGTGTGCGAGCATTGTCGCGACCCATCGCCCGAAGCGCGTCCAGCACGACGTCGGGGTCGTGGCCGAGCAGGTTCACCGCCACCGCGTAGTGATTGAGCGACTCGATGTCGCGCAGGGCGCTGATGTCGTCGAAGGGCACGTTCGTCATGCCGAGCTCTTCGCCCTGGTAGATGTACGGGGTGCCCCGGTGCAGGTGCAGGACGGTCGCCAGTGCGGTGGCCGATGCGTACCAGTGCTCCCGGTCGTTGCCCCATCGCGAGACGATGCGGGGCTGGTCGTGATTGTCCCAGTAGAGACTGTTCCATCCGTGGTCGGCGAGCGCGCTCTGCCACCTGCCGAACGACGCCTTGAGGTCGCGGAGGTCGAGCTGCCCGACGTTCCACTTGCCGCCGATCTGGTCGAGCCCGACGTGCTCGAATTGGAAGATCATGCTGAGCTGCCCGGTGCGCGCGTCCGTGAGACGAGCCGCCAGCTCGGGTGACGCGCCCGGCATCTCGCCGACCGACAGGTAGTCGGCCGGCCGGCCGTCGAAGACCGCCGCCTTCATCTCCGCCAGGTACTCCTGCAGACGCGGTCCGCTGACGAAGGACGGCATCCCATCGCCGAAGCCGGTCGGAAGGACCGGGCCGTCCGGAAGCGCCGGATCCTTCGAGATGAAGTTGATGACATCCATCCGGAAGCCGTCCACACCGCGGTCGAGCCAGCGGTTCATCATTGCGTGGACGGCCTGGCGCACGGCGGGATTCTCCCAGTTCAGGTCCGGCTGCTTGCGCGAGAAGAGATGCAGGTAGTACTGCTGCCGCACCGGCTCCCACTCCCACGCCGACCCGGAGAAGAACGAACCCCAGTTGTTGGGCTCGGCGCCCGGCTCACCGCCCACGGTTCCCGGACGCGGGTCGTGCCACATGTACCAGTCGGCATAGGCCGAGTCGCGGGACGAGCGGGAATCGGCGAACCACGCGTGCTCGTCGGAGGTGTGGTTGACGACGAGGTCCATGACGAGCTTCATGTTCCGTGCGTGCAGCTGGACGATCAGCTCTTCGACGTCGGCGAGTGTGCCGAAGGTCGGGTCGATGTCCTCGTAGTCGCTGATGTCGTAGCCGTTGTCGTCGTGCGGCGAGCGGTAGACGGGCGAAAGCCACACCACGTCGACGCCGAGGCGGTGCAGGTAGTCGATCCGCGAGATGAGGCCCGGGATGTCGCCGACGCCGTCACCGTCCGAGTCCTGAAAGCTGCGCGGGTACACCTGGTAGACCACGGCGGAGCGCCACCACTCGTGGCCGGGTTCGGTCGAGGACATGTCGACCAGCCTGGCACGGGTGCGGCGTTGCGAGTCGCCGGTCGGCTGACGGTGCCGCGCGACTGCCGATACGATCGAGGGACGAGAGGGAGAGAGGTGGCGATGTACGTTCTGTTCGCTCTGTACCTGGTGCTGTTCCTGGCGGGGTTCTGGCTGTTCGGCGCCTCGTTCACCGCTGAGGCCTTCCAGGGTCTGATCTTCACAGCCGGCATCCTGTCGGTCTCCCTCGCCGTCGCGCTCCTGTTCCACACCCAGCGCCGCACCTGACGCTCCCACTCACTGGCATGAGCACGGAAGCCCGCCAGTGGGTGCTTCACGTCGACCTCGATCAGTTCATCGCGGCCGTCGAGGTGCTGCGGCATCCAGAGCTGGCCGGAAAGCCCGTGATCGTCGGCGGGCGCGGTGATCCCACCGAGCGGGCCGTCGTCTCGACCGCGTCGTACGAGGCCCGCGAATTCGGCGTCGGTTCGGGGATGCCGCTGCGGATCGCCGCGCGCAAAGTGCCCGACGCCGTGATCCTCCCCGTCGACCACGAGGCGTACAACGCCGCATCCGAGCAGGTCATGGCCGCACTGCGGGCCCAGCCCGGAGCGGTCGTGCAGGTGCTCGGCTGGGACGAGGCGTTCATCGGCGTCGGCACCGATGACCCGGAGGCGTACGCGCGCACGCTCCAGACAGCCGTGCTCGACAGGACCTCCCTGCACTGCAGCGTGGGCATCGGCGACACGCTGGTGCGTGCCAAGGTGGCGACCGGGTTCGGAAAGCCGCGCGGCGTCTTCCGTCTCACCGCCGACAACTGGCTCGAGGTGATGGGTGCGCGTCCGACGATCGAACTGTGGGGTGTCGGAAGCAAGATCAGCAAGAGGCTCGCCGGTCTCGGCATCCTCACCGTGTCCGAATTGGCGTTCGCCGACGAGCTCGCCATGGTGGCCGAATTCGGTCCTCGGATGGGGCTCTGGTACGCCCAGCTCGGGAGGGGCGATGGAGCCTCGACCGTCGACGACACCCCGTGGGTCGCACGCGGGCACAGTCGGGAGACGACCTTCCAGCAGAACATCGTCGAACCAGCCGAGATAGAGCAGGCCGCGCGGGATCTGCTCGCCCAGGTGCTGGACGACGTCGCGGAGGAAGGGCGGCCCGTCGTCGGGCTCGGATTGAAGGTGCGCTACGCGCCATTCCTCACGAAGACCTTCACGAAGAAGATCGCGTCGACGTTCGATCGCGACACCGTGGTGGACAGGGCGATGGAGCTGGTCGCGAAGATCGAGCCCGACCGGCCCATTCGGCTGCTCGGCCTGCGGGCGGAGATGGCGATGCCCGACGACGCTCGCGAGGGTCATTCGCCCACCCGCAGCGGCTGGTGATGCTGGCGCCCGATTGTCAACCCCCTGTACGCGGAGCCGCGCGCGACGTGTGATGGGAGTTCGGGACGCGCGGACCAAGAGTGGCGCGGCCATCAGAGAAGGAGACCGTCATGGGTATGGACGACAAGATCAAGAACACGGCTCAGGACCTCACCGGCAAGGGCAAGGAAGCCGTCGGCAAGGCCACCGACAACGAGCGCCTCGAAGCCGAGGGCGAGAAGGACCAGGCCGCCGCCAACCTGAAGCAGGCCGGCGAGAACGTCAAGGACACCTTCCGCTGATCGCGCGACCAGAGGCGGCGGGGACCGAATGGTCCCGGCCGCCTCTCATGTCATCCGGCGTCGACGCGGCTGATCCAATCCGAGCTTGATGCGGGTGCGCTTTCGTTCGAAGACGATGAAGAAGGTCCCGACGAGCCACAGCGGCACCTGCGTGAGGAAAGCCCACCGGAACGCGTCGAGGGTGAAGGTCGCGGGCGTGCCCGCTCCCTGCAGATCCAGCGCCACGCCGATCACGAAGATCGAGATGAGACCGGCGAGGAAGCCACCCGAATTGGTGATGCCGGTCGCCGTGCTGAGGCGATGGCTCGGGT
>DASQLG010000004.1:0-5536 GCA_035630115.1 Microbacterium sp.
GTGATCGCGCCGACGGCGGTGATCAGCGGCGATGTCACCATCGGTGCGGACAGCCAAGTGCTGCACGGTGCTGTCATCACCGCGGAGGGCGGGCCGATCACTCTCGGTACGAACGTGATCGTGATGGAGAACGCCCTGATCCGGGCGAGCGCGACGAATCCGGTTCACATCGGCGATCACACGCTCGTCGGGCCCATGGCGAGCGTGTCGGGTGCGACGATCGGCGACGAGGTGTTCCTGGCGACCGGCACGCGGGTCTTCAACGGTGCCCGCATCGGCGAGCGCAGCGAGGTGCGCATCAACGCCGTCGTGCACCTGCGCTCCGTGCTGCCGGCGCAGAGCGTGGTGCCGATCGGCTGGGTCGCGGTGGGCGACCCGCTGCAGATCCTCCCGCCCGAGCAGCACGAACAGATCTGGGCCGCGCAGAAAGAGCTCGACTTCCCGGGATACGTCTTCGGCATCGACCGGGACACCCCCGACCTCATGGTGCAGCTCACCGAGCGCTACGGCCGCAGCCTCGCCCGGCACCAACACGACGTCCGGCTCGACTAGAGCGGTCGACGGCGCGCGGCCCCGGTCAGCCGGTGTTCTGCAGTCCGGCCGCCACGCCGCTGACCGACAGCAGCAGCAGGCGCTGCTGTTCGGGATCCGTGGGCGCTCCGGCTGCAGCGTCGACGCGCAGAGCGCGCAGCGCCCGCAGCTGCAGCAGCGACAGTGCGTCGACGTACGGGCTGCGCATCTTCACGGCACGCTGGAGGACGGGCTTGTTATCGAGCACGTCCTTGCCCGCTGTGACCCGCACGACCCACTGCCGGGTGAGCTCCATCTCGTCCATCACGAGGTCCGCCAGGTCGGCGCGGTCACCGAGGTCGAGGTAGCGTCGCGCGATCCGCGGGTCTGCCTTCGCGAGGCTCATCGCCACGTTGTCGACCATGGTGTGGAAGAGCGGCCAATCCTGGTATGCCGTCCGAAGCATGTCCTCGTGGCCGACCGCGTCGAGCGCGGTGCCGAGACCGAACCAGCCCGCCAGGTTGATGCGCGCCTGCGTCCACGCGAACACCCAGGGGATCGCACGGAGATCCTCGAGCGATTCGACGGACAGCCCTCTTCGCGCGGGCCGGGATCCGAGGGCGAGAAGGCCGACCTCCTCCATGGGCGTCACCTGCGCGAACCACGGTGCGAAGCCCGGGGCCTTCACGAGTTCGAAGAAGCGCGCGCGGGATGCCGCATCCATCGTCTCCGCAACGGTCGCGTATCGGGCTGCGGCCCTCTGATTGCGGTCTTCGATCGACGGTGCCGAGGCCATCAGCACCGCGGCGGCGACCTGATCGATGTGGCGCATCGCGATCGCCGGATCGCCGTAGCGGGCGAAGATGACCTCGCCCTGCTCGGTGAGCTTGAACCGTCCGTCGACCGAGTGCGGCGGCTGCGCGAGGATCGCCGAGTTGGCAGGGCCCCCTCCGCGACCGAGCGCACCGCCGCGTCCGTGGAACAGCGTCAGTTCGATGCGGTTCGCCTGAGCCCACGCGGCGATGGCCGCCTGCGCTTCGTACAGCGCGAGGTTCGCCGCGACCGGCCCGACGTCCTTGGACGAGTCGGAGTAGCCGAGCATGACCTCGAGGCGGCGCTCGGTCGCCTCCAGGCGCGCGGCGAACTCGGGGTGCTCGACGATCTCCGCGAGGATCCGCGGCGCCGCCTGCAGGTCGGCGAACGTCTCGAACAGGGGGATGACATCCAGTACCGGCCCGGCGGTGTCGGCCGCCGCGTACCGCGCGAGGCGGTGCACGTTCGCGAGGTCCTCGGCCGAGCGGGTGAACGAGACGATGTAGCGTCCCGCCGACCGCGGCCCGTGGCGCTTCTGCAGGAAGGCGACCGCGCGGAACACGTCGAGCACCTCTTCGGCTGTCTCGGAACGCGGGCCGCCGGCGTCCAGCTCCGCGAGCACCTTCGCGTGCACGGCCGAGTGCTGGCGCACTTCGAGCTCGGTGAGGTGGAAGCCGAACGTCTCGACCTGCCACAGCAGCTGCTGCAGGTGCCCGTACGCCTGCCGCGGCGCGCGCGCCCGCACGAGGGAGTCCTGCACGATGCGCAGGTCGGTGAGGAGCTGCTCGGGGTCGACGTACGCCAGGTCCGCGTCGCGGGCACGAGTGGCCGCGACCTTGCGGGCGATGAGCAGCAGGATGCGCCGGTGCGGCTCGTTGGGAGAGCGTTTCGCGATCTCGATGGCGGCGTCCTCGTCCGCCGCCTTGAGCCGCTGCCAGAGAGCCAGGAGCGCGTCGCTGGGAGGCGTCGTCGCCGCGTCGAGCGTCAGTCCGCGGCCGATCCGGTTGGCCGTGCGCTCGAGTCCGAGCAGCACGTGCTCGCTGGCGATCGCGGCGGCCTTGCGCGTGACGGATGCGGTCACGAACGGATTTCCGTCACGGTCGCCACCCACCCACGAGCCCACGCGAACGAAAGGGCGCACCACCGGCGCGCGGCTGCCGGCTGCGAGACCCTGGAGCGCGTCGTCGACGCGGCGGTAGACGTGCGGGATCGCGGTGTACAGGGTCTCGTCGAAGACCGCCATCACGGCACGCACCTCATCGGTCGGCGACGGCTTCTCCGGTCGCAGGGGAGCGGTTCGCCAGAGCGTGTCGATCTCCTCGAGCATCCTCCGCTCGGCGCGACGCTGGTCGGCACGCTCTTGGTTGACACCGTTGCGCAGCGACGCGTCGCGCTCCCCCAGGAATGCGGCGAGTCGCCGGATGCTGGTCGAGATCGCGCGCCGCCGGGCCTCGGTGGGATGCGCGGTGAACACCGGGTGGAAGCGCAGATTCTGCAGCCTCGTCAGGGCCGTGTCGTCGCCGACCTCCGCGGCCAGGCGCACGAACGCGGCGGCGACCGAATCCGTCGCGTCCTCGCGCTCGGGGCGTCCGTCGCGCTCCCGGAGGATGCGCACGCGCTGGTGCTCCTCGGCGAGATTCACGAGGTGGAAGTACGCCGTGAAGGCGCGGGCGACCTCGTCGGCCCGCTCGATCGTGAACGAGTCGGCGATCTCGGCGGCGCTCGCGAAGGCCTCGGGCGAGTCGTCCGTATAGGCGTGGATCGTCGCGACGCGCAGGCGCTCGACGTCCTCGTACAGACCGGGAGAACCGCTCTCGCGCAGCACGCGTCCGAGCAGGGAGCCGAGCATGCGCACGTCGGCCCGCATCCGTTGGGGGATCTCCTGTCCGGCCTCGAACCTCCCGACGACATCGATCGCTTCGGTCTGGGTGAACTCACGCATGCGCACCACGGTAGTGCGGTTGTGTTTCCTGCTCGTCACGCCGGCCGGGCCCGAAGGCAGGACGCGGGCACCGATAGACTCTGAGCCTGGAGTGCCGGGAAGTCTGGTCGGCGGCGGTGCGCGCGCGCCCCCCGACAACCTGAGGAAAGGACACGTGTGTCCCTGCTTCGCTCGGCCCGATTCCCCGCGATCATGCTCCTTGTCGCCGCGGTCGCGGCCCTGCTGATCGCGAACTCACCGCTCGGTCCGAGCGTCATGGGGATCAAGGACACCTACGTCGGCATCCCGGGCGTGTTCGAGATGTCTGTCGGGCACTGGATCCAGGACGGCCTGCTCGCGGTCTTCTTCTTCATGGTCGCCGTCGAGCTCCAGTTCGAGCTGACCAATGGCGAGCTGAACTCGGCCCGCAAGGCGCTGCAGCCCGCGATCGCCGCGGCGGGCGGCGTGATCGTCCCGATCGCCGTCTTTCTGCTCTTCGCGGCCGGTTCGGAATCCTCACGCGGGTGGCCGATCCCGACTGCGACCGACATCGCGTTCGCGCTCGGAGTGCTCGCCGTGTTCGGCAGGGGCCTGCCGTCCGGCATCCGCATCTTCCTGCTCGCGCTCGCGATCCTCGACGACATCGTCGGGATCGTGTTCATCGCCGTGCTGTTCACCGACGGGGTCGACCTCGCCATGCTCGCGCTGGCCGCGCTCGCCGTGATCGTGTTCGGTGTGCTGAGCAGACAGCTCGACACGACGGCGCGGATCCCCATCGCGATCGCCCTCGTCATCGTCGGAATCGCGACGTGGGTGCTGGTCTACGAATCCGGCGTGCACGCGACGATCGCCGGTGTCGCGCTGGGTCTCGCGATGGCCCAGCAGCCGGCGCTGCGCGCCCGCCATGCCCTCGAGCCGTGGGTCAACGGCGTGGTGCTCCCGCTCTTCGCGTTCTCGGCCGCCCTCGTCATCATCCCGGCGGTGTCGCCGTCGCAGCTCGCCCCGGCATTCTGGGGCGTGGTGATCGCGCTGCCGGTGGGCAAGATCATCGGAATCACGCTGTTCGGGTGGATCTCGCTGCGCATCGGCAATCGCGGCGCGACGCCGCACATGTCGCTCGCCGATCTGCTCGCGGCGGGCGCTCTGGGAGGGATCGGATTCACCGTGTCACTGCTTCTGTCGGAACTCGCTTTCGCGGCCGATCCGCTGCTGCGCGACGAGGCCACCCTCGGCGTCCTCGGCGGATCGCTCATCGCCCTCATCGTCGCCGGCGTGTTGGTCGCGCAGCGGGCGAGGCACTATCGCCGGGTGGCCGGCACCGGCGCCGACCGGCCGACGGCATCATCGGAACAGGCCGGCGGGCAGCTCGCATGACGTCCGGCGAGGGCGGAACCCCGTCGAGGTCCGACGCGCTGCGCGCAGCCGCGGACACGATGCACGAGGTGCGCGAACGCTGCGTGTGGACGCAGCAGATCGATCACCGCGCGCTGGTGCCCTACCTCGTGGAGGAGAGCGCCGAGCTCATCGACGCGGTCGAGGTCGGGTCGCGGGACGGACTGCGCGAAGAACTCGGCGACCTCCTGTGGCAGGTGCTGTTCCACGCCGAGATCGCCTCGCGCGACCCCGACGACCCCTTCGACATCGATGATGTCGCCCGTGGCCTCACGGACAAGATGGTGCGACGGCATCCCCATGTCTTCGCCGGTGAGGTCGCCGAGACGCCCGAGCAGGTCCTCGTGTTCTGGAACGCCGCGAAAGCGGCCGAGAAGCACCAGCGCACCAGCGTGCTCGATGGCGTCTCGGTGCGCATGCCGTCCCTGGCGCTCGCGCAGAAGCTCCTCGGCAAGGCCGCGACCCTTCTACACGCTCAGGGACCGAAGGCAGACGCACCGGCAGTCGCGGGCATCACGGTGTCCGAGCCTGTCGAGGGGTCGGCCCCGACCACCGAGGGTGAGCTCGGCGACGCGCTGCTCGCCCTCGTGGCGACGGCGCGCACCCACGGGTGGGATGCCGAGCGCGCGCTGCGGGAGCGGCTGCGGTCCCTGCAGGCGGAGGTTCGAGACGCCGAATCGCGCCTGAGAGACTAGTCCGGTGCCCCCCGTAAATCCCCCGCGCGGCATGCGCGACTTCCTTCCCGCAGAAAAGGCCCGCCGCGAGCGCGTGCTCGCCGTGATCCGGCAGCGGTATCGCGCGCACGGGTTCGACGAGATCGAGACGCCGGTCATGGAGGATCACGCGCGGCTGCATGCCGGGATCGGCGGCGACAACGAGAAGCTCGCCTACAACGTGCTC
>DASQLG010000005.1:0-3797 GCA_035630115.1 Microbacterium sp.
CCGCCCCGAACCGACATCGACAAGCTCGGCCGGCCCGTGTCCTGGTCGCTCCCGGGCGCCGTGGTCGCGGCTTATGGAGCGACGCACCTCGTCGTCGAACTCGCCGACGACGTCAAGACGTACCGCCGGGCGGGTTAATCAGATGCGCTTGTTGGCAGACGTCCTGATGTGGATCTCCACGACGCCCGTTTACGGCATCGTGCTGGCGTTCGTGGCCGCCTACCCGATCGTCACGGGGGTCATGTGGACCGTCACGTCGTTGCTGTTCTACCGCCGCAACGAACGCCAGCCGTTCCCGCAACCCGCAGAGGCGGCGTCGCCGTTCGTCTCGATCATCGTGGCCGCCTACTGCGAAGAGGCGGTGATCGCGAGCACCCTCAAGGCGCTCCTGGCGCTGGACTATCCGCACTACGAGATCGTGATCGTCGACGACGGCTCGACCGACCGCACCTGTGAGTTGGTGCGCGCGCACATGACGCCCGGTGGACGCGTGCGACTGCTCGAGAAGCGGGTCAACGAGGGCAAGGCAATGGCGCTCAACGACGCCATCCCGATTACCCGGGGCGAGATCATCGTGATCGTCGACGCCGACATCCGGCCGCGCCCGGACGTGCTCGGGCACCTGGTGGGCCACTTCCGCGACGGACGCGTGGCGGCGGTCGCCGGCAATCCGCAGGTCAGCAACACACGTTCGCTGCTGGCCAAGATCCAGGCGACCGAGTTCGCGTCGATCGTCTCGGTCCTGCGCCGGGCTCAGCGCGTGTGGGGACGCATCCTTACCGTCTCCGGCGCGATCTGCGCCTTCCGCAAGAGCGCCGTGGTCGACGTCGGCCTCTTCGATCCCGACATGGCGACCGAGGACATCGCGCTCTCGTGGAAGCTGCAACGCCGCTTCTACGACATCCGCTACGAGCCGCGTGCGGTCTGTGAGATGCAAGTGCCCGAAACGTTCTCGGCGCTCTGGCACCAGCGCCGCCGTTGGGCACGAGGACTGGCACAGGTCCTGCGCAAGCACGCGGGCATGTTCGCCGACGTGCGCACGCGCCGGCTCTGGCCTGTGTTCATCGAGGCCATCTGCTCGATCGCATGGGCGTACCTGGCCGTCGGCATGATCGGCTTCTGGGCGCTCTCGTATGCCGTCGGTCTCGCGCCGCTCGGCGCCAGCCCTTTCCCGAACTTCTGGGGCATGGTGATCGCCACGGTCGCGCTGGCACAACTCGGCGTCGGCGTCTGGCTCGAAGCTCACTACAACCGCCCCGTCCGCCGCTTCTACCTGTGGGCGCCCATCTACCCGCTGTTCTACTGGCTGCTCATGCTGATCATCACCGTACGCGCGACACCCGGCGCGCTGCTCGGCCGGCGGCCCACGACCACGCACTGGCACACCACGCGCGTCCCGATCCAAGACGACTCCGGCTCCATCAGCAAAGCCGCCTGACAAAGCTTTGCCCGCCGGATCACCGCTAGCCCGCGCAGTGCCAGCGTGTTGATCCCGGCGTCGCGCAGCCACGCGTGATGAGACGGGCTGGGTTTGACGGACACCGTGATTGCTGTCTAGGAATCGCGAGTTCCAGTTTGGAGCGGGTGCGCCAGACGCGGTCTGAGATGAGTTCGGTCTTGAAGGTGTCGACGCAGCTCTCAGCGATGCTGTTGTCGTAGGCGTCGCCGACCGATCCGACCGACTGCAGCACGCCGAGGCACGAGCGTAAGAGAGGAATTCCGTGCAGGTGGCCGGCGTCTTCCCTCGCATGCACCGCCGAACCGCAGCACCGAAGACGAGCTGTACCCTCACCGACGGGTGGCGCGGGCCGTGTGATGTTGCGTTGCCAGCCGGCGCGGCGCCTAGTCGTGTATCGATGTCGCGGGATCGGTCCTCTGTCCTGCTATGACGACTGTCTCCGGAAGCGCTTTGCGGTTGATCATGCGCGGGTTCCCCACCGGCGTGACCGTCGTCACGACGCGTGGGCCGGCCGGCGAGTACGGGCTGACGGCCAACTCCTTCTCCGCGGTGTCGCTGGAGCCGCCGCTGGTGCTCGTGTGCGTCGGGACGCAAGGGCGTGGATCGGCGACCATCGTTCACAACCGGTGTTTTGCCGTCAACCTGCTGGCGGCCGATCAGGAACCGCTTTCCCGCCGATTCGCGTCATCTGAACGCCCGCGCGGGGCGGCGACGTTCGCCGGTATAGCGCACGCCTCGGAGCAGACGGGGGCGCCGATACTCGACGGGGCGTGCGGATATCTGGACTGCCGGCTCGCCGCCACGCACGCGGCCGGCGATCACGTGATCCTCGTCGGCGAGGTCGTCGCGCTCGGTGAAGGCGCGGGTGCGACGCCGCTGCTGTTTCACGACGGACGGTATCGCCTGCTCGAGGTGGCGTAACACGTCGGGCGCGCCGCAAGTTGCTCGTTTCTCTGTGAACCCGGAAGGAGGTGACTTCATGAAAACCATCGCGATCCGCAAGGCCGGTGCCGTGCGTCTTACCACGCGCGCGAACTACTGCTACGGCTGTTGCTGCTGCCTGTAATTACGCTCGTCATGAAGGCGCGCCGCCCGGCGCGCCTTCACTGTTCCTCCCCCCGGACCCTTTCATTTTGCTCACACATAACACGCCCATTCACCTTCACTCCCTGTCCTTCCTTCCCGACCGCGGCGAGGTCGTGATCGGCCGCACCGACATCGATTCCTATGCGGTCTTCCCCGAGGACGGCGCCGCGCTGGTGCGTGAGTTGCAGGCTGGGCGCACGCCGGCGCAGGCCGCCGACTGGTACGCCGGGCGCTATGGAGAGCGCGTAGACATGGGGGAGTTCCTGGGCACGCTGGACGAGCTCGAGTTCCTGGCCGACGGACCTCTCGCCGCCGGCGCCGCCCCGGTCCGCTGGCAGCGGCTCGGGCGGGCGATGTTCTCCGCGCCTGCGTGGTTCGCGTACGTGGCGCTGATTGCGGCGGCCGTGGCGCTGTGTGTCACCCATCCGAGCTTCGCGCCGCGGTCCGAGCACGTGTTCTTCAGCGACTACCTGACCGTCGTCACGCTCAGTGTGTTCGCGGGTCAGCTCGTGCTCACGCTCGTGCACGAGTTCTTCCATGTGCTCGCCGCGCGCCGGATCGGCGTCGGCTGCCGCGTGCGCATCGCGCGTCGCTTCTACTTCGTGGTGTTCGAGACCGTGCTCGACGGGCTCGTGGTCGTGCCGCGCGCGAAGCGCTATCTGCCGATCCTGGCCGGGATGTTGTGCGACGTGCTCGCGATCGCAGGGCTCACGGTGCTCGCCTACCTCGTTCCGCCGCTCGCCGGGATCTGTCTCGCGTTGGCGTTTACGACCATCCCGCGACTCGTGTGGCAGTTCTACTTCCACCTGCGCACCGACGTCTACGCGCTATTGACCACCGCACTGGGCACCGTCGACCTCGACACCGTGACCCGCGGTGTGCTGCGCAACCGCTTCCACCGGCTCGTGCGGCGGCCTGGGCACCTGGTCGACGAAAAGGCGTGGCACCCACGCGACCGGCAGGTCGCCCGCTGGTATGCCCCGCTGCACCTGGTCGGCTACGCCGCCTCGCTCGTGATGCTGCTGGTTGTGATCGCGCCGCTGGCGTGGCGGTTCTTCTCCGACGCCGCGACGCAGATCGCCAGCGGCAGCGGCACGGCCCAGTTCTGGGACTCCGCGCTGGTGATGACGATGACCTTCGGCCAGCTGGCCTTCGCCGCACTGCTCGCCTGGCGCGAGCGCCAACCCCGACCGAGGACGACATGACGCACCTGTGGATCACCGGCCCGTCCCGCCGCGCCCGTGAGCTCGCG
>DASQLG010000006.1:0-5027 GCA_035630115.1 Microbacterium sp.
CTCACCGAAGAGGTCATCTTCATCGCGTACCTGTTCGACCGTCTGCGCCGGCTCGGATGGTCGTGGTGGGCGATCATCCTCACGACGGCGGCGCTGCGCGGGGCGTACCACGCCTACCAGGGCGTCGGCGCGATCGTCGGCAACGTCATCATGGGCGTGGTCTTCGGCTGGTGCTACCGACGCTGGGGTCGGGTCATGCCGCTCGTGATCGCCCACACCCTCTTGGACATCGTCGCTTTCGTCGGCTACCCCCTCGCCGCCGCGCTCTGGCCCGGCGTCTTCGCGCCTCCGCCCAGCCCGTCGGGCACCCCGACGCCGACCCCGACCCCGTCCCCGTAGCCCGGCATCCGTTCTCGTCGCTACCGCGAGACTGCATGGGGGTGTCGAGACTGCCGGGTTTACCTGCAGTCTCGACGGCCGTATGCAGTCTCGCGACGCTGACGCGTGTGTGTCGTCGCTCAGCCACGACTCCTGCACAAGTGCACCGGACCGGCGAGTGTCCACGGGAACGACCGGCGCAGGTCCGCACCCTGGTGCCGCGGGCGAAAGTGCGGGGATGACCCTCAGCATCGATGCGGAGCCGCTGCCCGTCGTCGGCACGCCGTCACCTGTCCCGCTGCTGCGCTCGTCCGACGTCTCGCACCCCGAACAACAGATCGCCGCGGGGCTGCTCGTCAGGGTGCGGCGCGGCATCTTGGCGTCGGCACAACTGTGGTCGCGACTCGCGCCATGGCAGCGGTACACGGCCCGAGTTCACGCTGTTGCGATGATGCGACCGGACGTCGTCTTCTGTCACGAGTCCGCGGCTGCCATCCTCGGCCTGCCGGTCTTCAGCGAACCACCCGACGTCCACGTGCTGGACACACCGGATGCGACCTCGCGGCTGCATGGGGGAATCCGACTCCACACGACCTCGGGAGATCGCCTGATCGAGACCGTCGGCGGCATCCGTCTGACGTCGGCGTCCGACACCGCCATCGATCTCGCGCGGTCGCGTCACGGCGCGGTGGGTCTGTCGGTCGCGGATGCCGCGCTGCGGGCTGATCCGTTCCTCACCGTGGAAGCACTCGTGGCTGCGAACGAGAGCCGCGTCAGCAGTCGCGGTCGACGAGTCGCTCGATGGGTGCTGCATCGCGCGTGCCCGCTCACCGAGACGGCACTGGAGTCGATCAGCCGTGCTGCGATCGAATGGCTGGGGTATGCGGAGCCTGAGCTGCAGACGGAGTTCCGGACGGACGGCATCGTCGATCGGTGCGACATGTGGTGGCGTGAAGCCCGGGTCGTCGGCGAGGCCGACGGCGACGTGAAGTATGACGGGTCGCTGCAACCGTCGGCCGACGCGATCCGGAGGGAGAAGGAGCGTGACCGACGGCTCCGTCGGCACGCATCCGGCATAGCCCATTGGAGTTGGTCGGATGTCGCGAGGGTCCGACCCCTGGACGAAACCCTGCGCAACGCGGGACTCCGGCCCGTCAAGCCGGAGTCCTCGCGGGAACTGCACGCGCTGACCACGCTTCTGGCACATCCGCAACGGTGAGACCAGCGCGCTGCCCACGAGCGCGAGACTGCACGGGGCGGGCGAGACTGCAGGGTTTGACTGGACTCTCGCCGGCCCCATGCAGTCTCGCGGAAAAGGTGGCGGGCGGCCGGAGTCAGGCGAAGGCCTCCACCGGCGGGCACGCGCACACCAGATTGCGGTCGCCGTAGGCCTGATCGATCCGCCGCACGGGCGGCCAGTACTTCGTGCGCACCAGGGTATGCACGGGGTAGACCGCCAGCTCGCGAGAGTAGGGGTGCGCCCATTCGCTCGCGACCACGGCCTCCGCCGTGTGCGGCGCGCCTACGAGCGGGTTGTCGCCTGCCGGCCACTCCCCCGCTGCGACGGCGAGCGCCTCGGCGCGGATGGCGATCATCGCCTCGATGAACCGCGCGATCTCGGCAAGGTCCTCCGACTCCGTGGGCTCGACCATCAGGGTTCCCGCCACCGGGAACGACATCGTCGGCGAGTGGAAGCCGTAGTCGATCAGGCGCTTCGCGACGTCATCGACCGTGACGCCGGTCTCCTCGCGAAGCGGACGCAGGTCGAGGATGCACTCATGCGCGACGAGGCCTCCCTCGCCCGTGTACAGCACCGGGTAGTGGTCCTTCAGGCGCGTGGCGATGTAGTTCGCCGCGAGCACGGCGGCCGCCGTGGCATCCCGCAGTCCTTCCGCGCCCATCATGCGCACGTACGCCCACGAGATGGGCAGGATGCCGGCAGACCCGTGCGGTGCGCCGGAGACGGCACCGCCGTCGAAGCGGAAGCCTCCGGCGTGGTCGGGACGCTGCGAGAACGGGTGGCCCGGCAGGAACGGCGCGAGGTGCGCCTTGGCCGCCACCGGCCCGACCCCGGGCCCGCCGCCCCCGTGCGGGATCGCGAAGGTCTTGTGCAGGTTCAGGTGCGACACGTCGCCGCCGAGATCGCCGAAACGCGCGTACCCGAGAAGCGCGTTGAGGTTCGCGCCGTCGACGTACACCTGACCGCCCGCATCGTGCACCGCCTGCGTGATCTCGAGCACATCGTGCTCGTAGACGCCGTGCGTCGACGGATACGTGATCATGAGCGCGGCCAGCTCGTCGGCGTGCGCCGCGATCTTCGCGCGCAGGTCGTCGAGGTCGACGTTGCCGGCCTCGTCGCACGCGACGACGACGACCTTCATTCCGGCCAGGACAGCGGATGCCGCGTTCGTTCCGTGCGCAGACG
This sequence comes from Microbacterium sp., assembly GCA_035630115.1. GTDB lineage: Bacteria > Actinomycetota > Actinomycetes > Actinomycetales > Microbacteriaceae > Microbacterium. Next base: position 2,744 of record DASQLG010000006.1, read on the forward strand.
AGGGGATCAGGCAGGCGGTGCGGTCGTGATCGCCGTTCGCCCGGTGCCAGCCGCGGATCGCGAGCAGCCCGGCCAGCTCGCCCTGCGAGCCGGCATTCGGCTGCAGCGACACGGCGTCGTATCCGGTGACCTCGGCGAGCCACGTCTCGAGCTGCTCGATCATCGCGAGGTATCCGCGCACATCCGCCTCGGGGGCGAAGGGGTGCACGCGGGAGAACTCCGGCCATGAGACCGCCGCCATCTCGGACGCGGCGTTGAGCTTCATCGTGCAGGAGCCGAGCGGGATCATGCCGCGGTCCAGCGCGTAATCGCGATCGGCGAGCTGCTTGAGATAGCGCATCATCGCCGTCTCGCTCCGGTGCGTGTTGAACACCGGATGCGTGAGGAAGTCGTCCTCGCGCAGAAGCGCGTCAGCGACACCGGACAGGGGTGCGGCATCCGCGAACGGCACGTCGCGATCGCCGTGCTCGTCGGCCGCAGGGAGGCCGAAGGCCCACGCCACCGCGGCGAGGTCGTCAGCGGTCGTCGTCTCGTCGACCGAGATGCCGACAGTCGCGTCGTTGACCCAGAACAGCTGGTAGCCGCGCGAGCGCGCCCGCTCGATCACGCGCTGCGACGGACCGGGCGTGACGACCTGGATCGTGTCGAAGAACGCGTCGGCCTTGAGCACCAGGTCGTATGAGCGCAGCCGGTCGGCGAGGGCCTCGGCCTTCCTTGCGACATCGGTCGCGATCGCGCGCAGTCCGTCGGGGCCGTGATAGACGCCGTACATCGCGGCCATGACGGCCAGCAGCACCTGCGCGGTGCAGATGTTCGACGTGGCCTTCTCACGCCGGATGTGCTGCTCGCGCGTCTGCAGCGAGAGGCGGTAGGCGGGGTTGCCGGCCGCGTCCTGCGAGACGCCGACCAGGCGCCCGGGCAGCTGCCGCTCCAGGCCCGACCGCACGGCCATGTAGCCCGCGTGCGGACCGCCGAAGCCGAGTGGGACGCCGAAGCGCTGCGTCGTGCCGACGGCGACGTCGGCTCCGAGTGATCCCGGCGAGCGCAGCAGCGTCAGCGCGAGCAGGTCGGCCGCCACGACGGCGAGTCCGCCCGCAACGTGGGCGGCGTCGATCACTCCCGCCGGATCCCAGACCCGCCCGGACGCCCCGGGATACTGCACGAAGACACCGAAGAGCTCGTCGGGCAGCGTCGCGCCGTGCGCGAAGTCGAGTTCGACGAGCTCGATGCCGACCACCGATGCCCGCGAGCGCAGCACCGCCTTGGTCTGCGGCATCGCGTCGGCATCGACCGCGAACACGTTCGAGGCCGACTTCGAACCGCGCCGGGCGACCAGCATCCCTTCGACGACGGCGGTCGGCTCGTCGAGCATCGACGCGTTCGCGGTGGCGAGGCCGGTCAGATCGGTGACCATCGTCTGGAAGTTGATGAGGGCCTCGAGCCGCCCCTGCGAGATTTCCGGCTGGTACGGCGTGTAGGCCGTGTACCAGGAGGGGTTCTCGAGCACGTTCCGCGTGATGACCGACGGGGTGAAGGTGTCGTAGTAGCCGAGCCCGATCATGGGCCGGGCCAGCCGATTCTGCGAGGCGAGTTCGCGCAGCTCCGCGAGCGCCTCCGCCTCGGTGGCGGCGGGCGGGATGTCGGACGTCGCGCGGGGGTTCACGTGGATGGATGCCGGCACGGCGGCCTGGACGAGGGCGTCGACGGTGTCGTATCCCAGCGCACCCAGCATGAGCGCCTGGGCGGCGGCATCCGTCCCGATGTGACGATCTGCGAACCCGCGGGAGCCGGCTCCGAACCCGCTCGGTCGGCCGAACGCGGTCGTGTCCGCGCTCACTCCTCGCCGCCCGTGAGCGCGAGGTACGCCTCGCGGTCGATCAGCTCGGCGGGCGCCGAGCCGTCGACGCGGAGCTTGACGAGCCAGCCGTCGCCGTAGGGGTCGCTGTTGACGAGTGAGGGGTCATCGACCACCGCCTCGTTGATCGCGACGACCTCGCCGGTCAGGGGCGCGTAGAGTTCGCCGACCGACTTCGTCGATTCGATCTCGCCGACGACCTGGCCGGCTGACACACCGGAGTCCACGGCGGGCAGCTCGACGAACACGACGTCGCCGAGCTTGTCGGCGGCGTAGTCGGTGATGCCCACGGTGGCGACATCGCCGTCGATGGCGATCCACTCGTGCTCGGCGGTGTACTTGAGGCTGTTGAGGTCGGTCACTTCTTCCTCCGGTCGGATGCTGTGTCGAGGTGTGTGCGGATCATGTGGCGCGACGGTAGAACGGCAG
>DASQLG010000007.1:0-10281 GCA_035630115.1 Microbacterium sp.
GGAAGGGGAGCATGGTGGCGGAAGCAGCGATTCCAGTTGTCGCCAGTTATGGATGAAGGGGACCGAAGTCATGCAGGAGTCGAGTCACCCACTTAGGGGAAGCGGGCGCCCGCAACGCCGAGTTCCAGCGCGGCAGTCACCTCTCGCGCACGGCACCGATGACCGAGAGGAACCGGTGGAGCCTCTCTTCTCGCATGATGGAGGTATCGCGGCCCGCCCTGCGAGAGTGGAAGGCTGGCTGACAGGGGTGGACGTGTGACCGATCGCGACGGGGATCCACTGGAGTTTGGCCGAGTCCTCTCGCTGAGCGACGCGGTGTTCGGTCTTGCGATGACGCTGCTGGTGGTCAGCATCATCGTTCCGCCGGGGCTCTCGTCACCTCAGTACACAGCCGCAATCGGCGAGCTTGTTCCGCAAGTCGCGATGTGAGCCACGATCGACAGTCATCTTCGCGAATTCTCCGGCGGAGTGGAATAGTGGGTTCCATGGCGGAGCTGCAGACGTACGACATCAGCGACGAACGCATTGATCTCGGGAGCGGTGTAAGCGTGCCGCGATCGTGGCACGCGCGCGTATCGGGTGAGCAGGATGTGCCCGGCACGATCACGGTACGCGTGGAGTGGGATGCCCCGCTCGGTCGCTCTGCTGTCGCGTTCGCCGCTCTCGAGCGCGAGCGGGGAGGCGTTGACATCACGAGCCAGGTGCTGCGCGAAGTTCGCACGCACTGGATCATGACGAACTCAGCACTCGATGTGGTCACAGTGGATGTGGGCGAGAGCCAGCCCATCGGTGCCCGAGTGTTCCTCGCTCGCCAGCTCGCTCGAGAAGGACGCGAGCAAAGAGACTCCATCATCGACGCGATCGCGATCTACCGTGTCGCGACGGCTCTCAGCTACCCTCCGCTCAAGCTCGTCTCCGACACTCTGAAGATCAGTCAGAGCACCGCGACGCGCTTCATGAGTCGCGCGCGCAAGGTCGGTCTCGCGCCGGAGGTCCGAATTCAGGAGCCCCGGCGAGCACCAGCCGTAGACCGATACTTCCCCGGTGCCGGTCCTTGAGACCCCAGCCGGCCACACAGCGGACCCTCCAGTCCCGGCGGGCCATCAATCGGCCGATGATTCCAAGTGTCGCGCCCCTCGAGCGTCGTGTGACCCAGAGGTTACCGAGATGGGGCGGTAATTAGCGTTTGCCCACATCAGGGCGGTAACGCGGGTTCTAATCCCGCTAGGGTCACCATCGAAGAAATTCTCCGGTTCACCGGGGATTTCTTCATTTTCCGGATGCAGCCAGGGTTCAGTTCAGTCGCTCGGTCAGGTGCACGACGACGTCGTCACCGTCTGACTTGCCGATCGTCTTGCGGATGACGGCGGCGACGGGAAGCTTATGCGTTCCGTCGCCGAGCGCCATGAACGCTCCCGTGAAGGGCACTCCGTCCACCGTGCCGGCCACCTTCACGAGTCCGCGCGTGCCGAAGACCTCGGCGGAGCCGGGCAGCTGCACGCACGTCCAGGTGTCACGCTCGCGCACTCGACCCAGCCGCGCCGTGAATGTGATGTCGAGCGGACCGGTTGTGTCTCGCTTTGCCATGTGAATACCTCCTCGCCGGCGCGTACCGGACCTGCCCCGGCCCACTCCATCATGACGATCGAGCGACCTCCAGATCGACGTCGTCGCGTGTCGCCGTCCGGCCGTGTGCGATACGTGTCTGCGCGCGGTCGTGATGACTGCGCACCGGCACCAGCTCGGTCGCCTTCGGCAGGCCCATGGGCTTGGTGGAGACATAGATGCTCTCGGCGCGTTCGACGAGGAATGTCTCGTGCCAGATGCCGACGGCCCCCGGCGCCTTGCGCGCCATCCTGTTGAAGCGCGACCACGCAGGTCGATGCTCCTGGGAAGGACTCGACGCGTAGGCGTAGAGCTTGTCGATTGACGACCAGTACTGCACGACGTAGGGTCCACCCGCGCCCAGCAGCAGCTCGTAGCCGAGGAAGCCCGAGTTCGGATCCAGACTGAGTTCGCGCAGCATCCGCGGCATCGCGCCGAACACCGGCAGCCACAGGTCGGGACGCCACCATCTGTTGATCTGCATTCCGATGTGGAAGACGACGAGTTCCCCGTCGTACCGGTGGGTCATGCGTTCCTCGATGATTCGCGCCATGTCTCGGTCCCTTCGATAGTTTCACTATCTATATTGGATAGTATTACTATCGATGTCAAGGGGTGTGAGTAATGAGAATCTCAGAGCTGTCGGCGCAGAGCGGCGTCCCGGTGCCGACCATCAAGTACTACCTGCGCGAAGGACTTCTGCCCGAGGGGGTGCGCAGCTCAGCGACTCAGGCGAGCTACATCGAACTGCACCTGCAGCGACTGCGGGTCATCCGCGCCCTGATCGAGTCGGGGGTGAGCGTCGCGGAAACCCGCAAGGTACTCGACGCCCTCGATCGTCCGCCCGAGAACGCGCATGATCTGCTCGGCGCCGCACACGCGGCTGTGACGCCGACGATCGATGAGCAGCTCGATGTCACCGAGGCCGAGCGGCTGGTCGCCGGTCTGGGCTGGCAGCCCGGAATGTGCGATCCGAACGTCCTGGGCGGCGTGGCGCGGGCGCTGCAGGGCTTGGATCGGGCGGGATTCCGGGTCGAAGACGACCTCATGGCCGTGTACGTCGACTGCGTGCAGCGAATCGCTCGTGCCGAGATCGCCGGAGTGCCCACGGAGTCGACCGAAGCGGCCGTGCGGTACGTGGTGCTCGGCTCGGTGCTGGTCGAACCGCTCCTGCTCGCCCTTCGGCGCGTGGCAGAGCAGATCGCGTCGGCCGAGCGGTTCGGCGTGTGACACCGAACGCGGTCTTCAGCGGGCGGGCGCCGGGGAGTAGGTTCGCGGCATGAGCCACCCCAACGGAACCGCCGAGCCCGGCGGCGCCGACGAGGTCTCCGCCACGCGGGACGCTCTCGGCGGCCGGCACACTCCGCTGAGCGTTCACCCGAATCCGTCGGGTGTGAGTCATGCGCACATGATGGACCGCGCGGTTCCGAACCTTCCGGCACGGGACTTCGACAGCACGATCGCGTTCTACGGGGGATTCGGGTTCGCGACGTCGTACCGCGACGGCGGCTGGCTCATCATCCGCCGGGGCGGTATCGTCCTCGAGTTCTTCCTCGCGCCGGAGCACGACCCGTACGAGAGCTGGTTCATGGCCAGCATCCGGATCAGCGATCTCGACGAGCTCTACGAGGCGGTGCGCTCGAGCGGCGTGCCGGAGATGACAATCGGGATTCCGAGGCTGGTGCCGGTTTCCCTGCGTGAGTGGGGGCAGCGCGCGGGATACCTCATCGACCTCGACGGCACCCAGCTGCATCTGATCGAAGACCGCACGGAGGCATCCCGCTGAGTACGGGCTGCTCGGGCCATCGCGCACGGCATTCTGCCCGCGGCAGGTACTGATGCGCCATGATCGAGGCGTGTACCCCATGCCGGCGTCCGACGCAGAGGTCGGTGGTCCCACCGGCCACTCCTACGGAGCGGTGATCGTCGCGGCCGACGAGCGGAGCCTTCCCGATCTGCAGGATGCCCTCGGCAGCATCCGTTTTTCGGGGTGGATCGCGCCGCCGACCGAAGGATACGTCGTCGTGCTCGGCGACCCGGGCGACGGTGTCGTCGCAGATGGACGTCGCGGCGTTATCGAGGTCGGCGGCATGATCGCCGAGCCGGCGACCGAACCCGTGCTCGCCCTGCGGGTGCGGCACGACCGGCAGCTCGCCCTCGTGGCCTGGCGAGGCGGCGAAGAGGTCGTGCGCTACTGCAGCGACCCCTCACGGGAACCCGGTGCAGGCAAGGACGTGCTCGCCGAGCCCTACGGTGTCGAGAGCGCGGAGATCCTGGCGGACCTCTGGGGCCGACCCGATGCCGCTGAGCGGCTCTCCGAGCTGCTCGGAGACGAACTGGACCCCGACAGCGTCTACGAGTCGGAGCGGCTCGGCGCGACCTTGCGTCTTCTGGGGATGCCCGCGTGGATCGTCGCGGTGGGCGCCTTGCCGAGGGCCATGCCGACGGGGCCGACAGTCTCGGATCTGATGCGCCTGCGTGCCGGGGCGACCGGCCTCACCGGACGCACACGGGACTCGCTTGTGCGGCCCGTGCGCCGTCGGCAGCATCCACCCCCCGTGATCGCCGACCCGCCCACCGGCAGCGGCACTGACCTCGAGTCGTGGATGTTCTGAGGCTGATCAGACTCGCGTGCCTGCCCAGCCGAGCGCCGGGGCGACGTACCTCGCGAACGACTCCACGACGCGAAGGTTGAACTCCACACCCAGCTGGCTGGGGATCGTGAGCATGAGCGTGTCGGCGCTGAGGATCGCGGCATCCTGCAGCAACTGCTCCACGAGGACATCCGGTTCGGCCGCGTACGTCTTGCCGAAGGTCGACCGCATGCCGTCGATGACTCCGATCTGGTCGCCGTCCTGCCGGCCGCCGAAATACATCTGCTCCTCGGTGGTGGTGATCGGGAAGATCGACCGACTCACCGAGACGCGGGGGTCGCCGCTGTGTCCCGCTTCCCGCCACGCCGCGCGGAAGGTCTCGATCTGCTGCGCCTGCAACTCGTCGAACGGCTGGCCGCTGGCCTCCGTGAGGAGGGTGGACGACATGAGGTTGACGCCCACGGAGCCTGCCCACGCGGCCGACTCACTGTTGCCGGCGCCCCACCAGATCCGCGAGCGCAGACCGGGGGAGTGCGGTTCGATGCGTTGCAGACCCGAGCCGCCCCCGAAGGGGCTCGCCGCATCGCGCTCGGCGAGTCCTTCGCCCTCGATCGCGCGAAGGAAGCTTGCGAAGTGCTCGCGCGCGATGTCGGCACCGCGCGGATCCTCCGAACCGGTGTACCCGAACGCCTCGTAGCCCCGCACGACCGTCTCGGGCGAGCCGCGGCTGACACCGAGAGCGAGTCGTCCATCGCTGATCAGGTCGACGGCTCCCGCTTCCTCTGCCAGATACAGGGGGTTCTCGTAGCGCATGTCGATCACGCCCGTGCCGACCTCGATGCGCTGCGTGCGTGCCGCGATGGCCGCGAGCAGCGGCATCGGCGAGGCCTGCTGACGAGCAAAGTGATGCACTCGGAAGTAGGTACCGTCGACACCCAGATCGTCCATGCCCTGCGCGAGGTCGATCGCCTGCTTCAGCGAATCGCCGGCGGTCAGCATCCGTCCCCCGCCGAGGGGGCCGTAGTGACCGAATGAGAGGGTTCCGAAACGCCGCATGTCCGTTGCAACGATACTCGGACGCACGTATTCCAGTGAATGGACCGTTAGGGCAGCTTGCGAAGTGCGCTTCCCTTATGGGCCGCCCTGTCTCCGCTCTTGTCAGACTCCACGATGTAGGCCGGTTCGTCGGCGGATGCCGCGAAATGCCTGCCGGCGAATTCGAAGTCGCGGGTCTTCGTCTCGACGACGAATCCCTGCGTTCGACCCTGCGACGTCTCCCAACTGACGCGATCGCCCCTCCTCAGCTCCGCAACCATGATCATCCTCTCGTTCGTGCCCTGCCGGCATGATGCTTGATCGCAGCCGTGGGCGTGCGCGGGTTGACGCATCCGGCGGCGTGTGCGTACGGCCGGTCGAAGACCGGCCATGCGCTAGTTTCACCGCATGACCGACACCGTGCCCGCAGAATCCGACAGCCGTCGCCGCGACATCCCGCTCGCCGTCATCTCCGTCGGCATGGCGATCGTGGTGTGGTGGCCGGCGTTCACGTTGGGAGCTTGGGGAGAGCTGTTCTTCGACTCGCTGCTGACCCTCTGGGTCGCGTCGACCGCCGCGTTCGTCTTCGTGCTGTTCGAACGCCGGCCGGTCGGCAGGCGCCTGGTCCGGGCGTTCGTTCTCCTGCTGCCGTCGGTGTGGCTGGTGTTCAGCTTCATCGACTTCACCACCACCGATCTGGTGACCTTCATCGCGAGCGCGATCGCGCTGCTCGTCGTGCTCGTCGCGAGTCCGCTGACGGTCTGGGTGCTCGCGCGCATCATGTGGCCGGACTTCGGCGAGAGCTCCACGCCACGCCAGCGGTGGCTCATCGTCGGAGTCGTCGTCGGCGTCGCGGCCGCCGCGTTCCTGCTCGGCCTGAACCAGGAGCACTTCCTCACCTGCGCGGACTTCATCATCAGCGGCAATTCGGAGCCGCCGGGCTACGTCGCTGCCGACGAGCAGAGCGCGACGGGCCGCGTCGTGCTCGCGCCGGTTTAGCCTGGTGGGTACGCGTGGAGGTGAGCGTGATGCACGACAGTCGGGATGCCGCGATGCGGTACCGCCTGCGCAGAGAGGCCCTCGCTCGGGGCGAAGACCCGCCGGAGGACGACGACCCGGCCGCATCGCGCATCACGACCGAAGCAGAGCGGGCGGCGATCGTCGAGGTCTCCATCGAGCAGGCCATCCGTCGCGGCGACTTCGACAACCTGCCCGGTTCGGGCAAACCCATCCCGGGCTTGGGCGCCTCGACCGATCCCGACTGGTGGATCCGCCGCAAGATCGAGCGCGAGCGCCTCACCGGACTCGGACCGCCCGCCCTCACGCTGCGCACCGAATACGCCTCGCTCGCCTCCCGCGTGGATGACCTGCGCACGGAGGCGGAGGTGCGCGAATACCTCGAGGATTTCAACCACCGCGTGATCGAGGCGCGACGGCAGCTGCTCGGCGGACCACCCGTGGTCACCCCGACCGTCGACGTCGACGAGTGGATGACGCAGTGGCGGGAACGACAGGACGCCGCGGCCCGCCGCTCCGCGGACCGGGGAGCGGCGGCGTCTCCACGCCCACCGCGCTGGCGGTTCTGGCGCGTCGACCGCCGATTCAGTCGTCCAGAACGAACGTGACCTCGAGCACGACGTCGAAGCTCGTGATCGCCCCGTCTGAACACTCGACCTTCTGCTCCTTGACCCACGCACCGCTCACGTTGCGCAACGTCGCGTGCGCACGCGCGACCCCCTCGCGGATGGCGTCATCGAAGCTCTCTGTGGAGCGGGAGCTGATCGTGGTGATCCGGGCGACAGTGCTGCTCATGGCAACCTCCTTGTTGGATGTGCCGAGTCTCACCCGGACCGCGCGAGGTGCACAAGGGGCGTGTCTACACGCCGTCGCCTTCTTCGCTCGCCGAGCTGTCCACACTGCGCACCGACTCCTTGCGGGGCTTGCGGCGGCGCACCAGCCGCACGATTCCCCACACGATCAGCCCCGCGATCGCGACGACCACGACCCATGGGATCAGGAAGCCGATCGCGATCACGATGCCGTTGAGCGTCGCGACGAGTCCGTTCCAGCCTGCGGCGAGGCCGTCACCGAAGCCGGCCGGGTTCGCCTCGACCGTCTCCACCGGCTCGCTGAGCGTCACCGTCAAGGTCGACATCGCAACCTGCTCGTCGTAGTACTTCAGCTGCTGCTGGTAAGACTCGAGCGTCGCCTGGCGCTCGGCGAGGGCCGACTCGGCCGCGATCAGATCCGCCAGACTGCCGGCCTGGGTCATGAGCTGGGCCAGGCGATCCACCGATGCCTGGGCAGCTTCGACGCGCGCCTCCAGGTCGAGGGTCACGGTCGTGACGTCCTGCCGGTTGACCGAAGAGGCGGTGACCTCGCCGAGCCCGGAGAGCTGGTCGACGAGGGACTGCAGACCCTCCGCCGGCACGCGGACGGTGATCCACGCGCCGTCCGGCGGATAGGGATACGGCATTGACGTGTCGTAGACCATCCCCGTCATCGGGTCGACCGGCATGACCTCTCCGGAACGGCCGATGCTCATCGACTCGACGTAGCCGTCGCGGGAGGTCGCTGCATCCGCGATCATTGCGGCGGCAGCCGAGATGTCATCGACGACGACGGTCGCCGACGCCGTCGTGATGATGTCGCGGTCAGGCGCGGCGGCGCTCTCCGCGCCGCGCGCCTGTCCTGAATCCGGACCTGTCAGGCCCTCCGTGAGAGCGGCCGAGTCATCGGCCGTGCTCCCCGTGCCGGCATCCTCGAGCGGCGCCGAGGGCGCGACCGCTGACTGGTCCGATGACGTGCCGCTGACGAGGCCGCCGACACTCGGCGCGATCACCGCGGCGACGACGATCACGGCCGCGGCCGCCCCTCCGGCGAGCCAGACGCCGGTGCGCCGCTTGCGTCGAACGGTTCGCTCGCCTGCGATCTCGGCGAACAGCGAGTTCTCGATCCGTTCGATGCGCTCGGCGCTCAGCTCGGGCAGCGGCTCGGGCGACGCTGTCGTGCTGGTGGGCAGGTCGGTGTTCATGAGCTCTCCTCGGCAACGGTCCGCAGTCGCGTGCGGATGCGGGAGAGACGATTGCGCACGACCCCATGGGTGACGCCGAGCTGTTCGGCGGCGGCCTGATAGGCATAGCCCTCGGTTGCGCAGAGGCGGAAGATCTCCTGGTCGAGCGGGCTCAGTCCGGCCACTTCCCGGAGGATCCGGTCGGCGAACTCCGCGTCGATGACCTGCTGCTCCACATCGACCGTCGACGGGATGCTGTCACCCGCCGCCGCAGCCGTGTGCTCGCGGTCTCGGCGCTGGACGCGGATCCGGTTGGCCGCCTGGAAGCGGCATACCGTCACGAGCCACGGCAGCAGCGAGTCGCCGGCCAGTTCGAGTGCGGGAAGCTTGCGCCACGCGACCAGGAACGTCTCCTGCGTCACATCCTCCGCATCCGCACCATTTCCGACCAGCCGGTGGGCGAGCCAGTAGACCGGTCGCACGTACGCGCGGTAGAGAGTGCGGAACGCGTGCTCGCTCCCGCTCGCAGCCTGCGCCACGAGGGTCGCGTCATCCGTCACCGCCGACTCGACCATGCTGGGGTCCCTTCCCCGCCGAGTCGGCGGAGCCTCATTGTCTCTCACAGGGTAAGTGTCGAGACAGAGGCGATCGTCTCGCCCTGTATCCTTGTCAGGCGAGAGGGAGTATCCCGTCATCGCGTGTTCGTCATCACGGGAGCCATCGCCGCATCCCCGGGCACGCACCTCGGCAGTCCACTCAGGATGCCGCGGGGGAGAGACTTTCGGGATTCGACCGACCCCACACTCTCCTGAAAGGCCCTCCATTGGACCTGGTTCTGCCCCTCTGGTTCGAGATCGGCTCGCTCATCGTGCTGACGCTGATCCTCGCCGCCGATCTGCTGCTCATCCTGAAGCGCCCGCACATCCCCTCCACGAAGGAGTCGACGCTGTGGGTCGTCTTCTACGTCACCCTCGCCCTCATCTTCGCGGGACTCATGTGGATCTTCGCCGGCCCTGAGTACGCCGGACAGTTCGTCGCCGGCTGGCTGACGGAATACAGCCTGTCGATCGACAACCTGTTCGTCTTCGTGCTGATCATGAGCCAGTTCGCGGTGCCACGCCGCTATCAGCAGGAGGTGCTGATGGTCGGCATCATCATCGCGCTCATCCTGCGCGGCGCGTTCATCCTGATCGGCGCCGCAGCGATCGAGCAGTTCAGCTGGATCTTCTACATCTTCGGCGCGTTCCTCGTGTGGACCGCGTACCGCCAAGCCTTTCCCGGCGGCGACCACGACTCCGACGTGAAGCAGGAGAACTTCGTCGTGCGCCTGCTGCGCCGCACGATCGACATCAGCGACCACTACGACGGCGCGAAGCTGCGCACGGTCGTCGACGGCAAGAAGATCTTCACCCCGATGATCATCGTCTTCGCCGCGATCGGCGTCACCGACCTGCTCTTCGCGATCGACTCGATTCCCGCGATCTTCGGCATCACCACCAGTCCGTTCATCGTCTTCACGGCGAACATCTTCGCGCTCATGGGGCTGCGACAGCTGTACTTCCTGCTGGGCGACCTGCTCGATCGCCTGCGCTACCTGCACTACGGGATCGCGTTCATCCTCGGGTTCATCGGTCTGAAGCTGATCTTCCACGCGATGCACGTCAACGAGCTGCCGTTCATCAACAACGGCGAGCACATCGAGTGGGCGCCGGAGATCTCGACCTGGATGTCGCTGGCCGTCATCGTCCTGTCGATGGCCGTCGCGACGATCGCCAGCCTCGTCGCCTCGGCGCGCGACAAGCGGAAGGCGGACACCCCGGATGCCTCCGCTGCGGTCGTCGCGGAGGAGAAGGGCACACCGCCCACCGTGGAGCAGCCCGAGAAGCTGTGACGCGCACAGGTTCGAAGAGTAGATTCGAACCTGCGCGGACGTGTCTGTGTCCGCCGAGGAAACGACCTCAGGAGGTCGTTATGTCGCCAGGCATCATTTCCACAAAAAAGCCCCAGACCCCGGCTCACACAGGCAGTGATTTC
>DASQLG010000008.1:0-5569 GCA_035630115.1 Microbacterium sp.
CGACGAGGCCCAGGCTGCGGCCGAGGTTCTCACTGATTCCCTCGCGGAGGAGGTCGCGGCCTACGCCGCCGTGCACGCCGACGACGTGACTCCCTACGACGGTCCCGACATCAACGGTGACGAGGATGCTCCCGTGCTCGAGGCCGACTTCGTCGCCGAGGTGGATGCCGCAGCCGACGTCGTCGACGACGTCGAGGCCTCCATCTCTCCGGCAGATGCAGCCGAGGCGCCGGTCGATCTCGATTCGGGCGACGATGAGACGGCTGCCGCTGAGGACGCTGAAGAGGACCCGTACGAGGCGTTCCGCTCCGAGCTGCGCTCGCTCCCCGGCAAGTGGTACGTCATCCACTCGTACGCGGGCTTCGAGCGCAAGGTCAAGGCCAACATCGAACAGCGCAAGTCCACCCTCGAGGTCGAGGAGGACATCTACCAGATCGAGGTCCCGATGGAGGACGTGGTCGAGATCAAGAACGGTCAGCGCAAGATGGTCACGCGCGTCCGGATCCCCGGCTACGTGCTCGTGCGCATGGAGCTCAACGAAGACACCTGGTCGGTCGTGCGTCACACGCCCGGCGTCACCGGCTTCGTGGGCAACGCGCACAACCCGACGCCGCTGCGCTTCGAGGAGTCCTTCAACATGCTCAAGAGCCTCGTCGAGGTGAAGGAAGTCGCACCCGCCAAGGGTGCCGCGACAAAGGGCGGCCACGCCGTCGCGCGCAGCATCCCCGCCGAGGTCGATTTCGAGGTCGGCGAGACCATCACGATCAAGGAAGGCTCGTTCGCGGGCCTGCCCGGCACGATCAGCGAGATCAAGCCCGAGAGCGGCAAGCTCACGGTCCTCGTCTCGCTCTTCGAGCGCGAGACCCCGGTCGAGCTGTCGTTCGACCAGGTCACGAAGCTTTAGAGAAGACTTCCCGGGTTCCATCCGGGGGAACCGCTGCTCGGAAACGCCGGGTGTGCGGGAGAACGGAACTTCAGCAGGTCACTGAGCCTGTCGAAGTGCCGCTCGATGAGAGGAAAAGGAAAATGGCACCCAAGAAGAAGGTGACCGGCCTGATCAAACTGCAGATCAAGGCCGGCGCCGCCAACCCGGCGCCGCCGATCGGGCCCGCGCTCGGTCAGCACGGCGTCAACATCATGGAGTTCTGCAAGGCGTACAACGCGGCCACCGAGGCGCAGCGCGGCAACGTCATCCCCGTCGAGATCACCGTCTACGAGGACCGCAGCTTCACGTTCATCCTCAAGACGCCCCCGGCAGCCGAGCTGATCAAGAAGGCAGCCGGCGTCGCCAAGGGCTCGTCGACCCCGCACACGACCAAGGTGGCCAAGCTCACCAAGGCGCAGGTGCGCGAGATCGCCGAGGTCAAGCAGCCCGACCTGAACGCGAATGACATCGAGGCCGCCTCGAAGATCATCGCCGGCACCGCCCGCTCCATGGGCATCACGGTTGAGGACTGAGGGGATAACGACCATGGCTACGAAGTCCAAGGCCTACCAGGCCGCCGCATCCAAGATCGCGGCTGACAAGTTCTACACGCCCACTGAGGCCGTCGCGCTGGCGAAGAAGACCGGCTCGACGAAGTTCGACTCGACCGTCGAGGTCGCGCTGAAGCTCGCGGTCGACCCCCGCAAGGCAGACCAGATGGTGCGCGGCACCGTCATCCTGCCCCACGGCACCGGCAAGACCGCCCGCGTCATCGTGTTCGCGACGGGCCCGGCCGCTGAAGCCGCGATCGCTGCGGGCGCCGATGAGGTCGGCGGCGCCGAGCTCATCCAGCGCGTCGCCGACGGCTGGACAAACTTCGACGCAGCCGTCTCCACCCCTGAGCTCATGGGTCAGGTGGGTCGTCTCGGCAAGGTGCTCGGCCCCCGCGGCCTGATGCCGAACCCGAAGACCGGCACCGTGACCCCCAACCCGGCCAAGGCCGTCGAGGAGATCAAGGGCGGAAAGATCGAGTTCCGCGTCGACAAGCACGCCAACGTGCACTTCGTCGTGGGCAAGGCGTCGTTCTCGGAGGACCAGCTCGACGAGAACCTGAAGGCCGCGCTCGAGGAGATCATCCGCCTCAAGCCGTCCAGCTCGAAGGGCCGCTACATCCAGAAGGGTGCGGTCTCGACCACGTTCGGACCCGGCATTCCGCTGGACGTCAACTCGCTGTAGATCCTCGACAGCCGAGGAACGTCAGTTCCCGAAGGGGCTCCGCCGAAATGCGGGGCCCCTTCGCGCGCTGTGCGGGATGCCGCGGCCTTGCGGGCCGCGTGACCTCGGCGCTACCGTTCGCACACGTGCGAGTGGGGCGGCGCCGCCCGTTGGCGGCTCACCGGGAGGGGGCACAGTGGCGGCATCCGATGCACTCGCGCTCGCCCGGTCCGCCGTCGCAGCGCAGCGCTGGCGCGAAGCCTGCGACCGGTTCGCCGAGGCCGGGTCGACCCTGTTCGGGGGTCTGACCGGACCTGATCTCGAGCTGTTCGCGACTTCGCTGTTCCTGCGCGGCAGGTGCGAGCCGTCCTTCGACGCGCTGACGGCCGCTCACGAGTACTGGATCGCCCGCGATGACGCGCTCGGTGCGGCACGCACCGCGGGGCGCCTCGCCCTGGAACTGCTGGAAGCAGGTGAAGTCGCGCGGACGGCGAGCTGGGCGGCGCAAGGCACGCGCCTGATCGACCGGCTGGCCGAACCGGACTCTTTGGGCGGGTTCGTCGCCCTCGTGCCGGCCGCGCTCACCGCGATGTTTGTCGGCGACATCGACGATGCCGTCCGACGATTCGATGAGATCGCCGTGATCGCCGAGCGGACCGGTGACCGTGAACTGGCCGCACACGCGGCCTTCGGGCGCGGAAAGAGTCTCACCACGATCGGTCGGACGGCTGAGGGCTTCGCGAGCCTCGACCGGATGATGGCCATCCTCGCCGAGGGGGAGGTTTCGCCGACCACGACGTGCGTCTTCTACCGTGCCACTCTGGATATCGCGCTCGAGGGGTTCGATCTCGACCGGGCGGAAGCGTGGACGGACTCCTTCGCGCGGTGGTGCCTCCCGCAGCCGGAGCTGATCGCGTACAGCGGGCAGTGCCACGCGTACCGCGCACAGCTTCTCCTGCTCCACGGCGAATGGGCGGAGGCGGCCGGGGCGGCCGCCCTCGCGGAGGAGCGCCTGCGCGCCGGCGATTTCACTGCGGGTTTCGTGGCCGACTACCAGCTGGCTGAACTCCATCGACTGCGCGGCGAGTTCCGCCGATCGGAGGATCACTATCGCCGTGCGGCGCAGAGCGGATGGGATCCGCAGCCGGGCCTGGCACTTCTCCTCGCCGCCGCAGGCGACCCGGGTGCCGCGCAGAAGATGATCCGCCGCAGCTCGGCAGGAGCCGGCGAAGCGACTCGCCGCCGCCTGCTGCCCGCCGTGGTGGACATCGAGATCGTCACGGGCGACGTCGCCGCGGCCCGGCGGGCGGCCGACGACCTGAACGAGCTGCGCCGGTCGACCCCGACACCGACGCCTCTGCTCGTCGCGACGGCAATCGCCGCCGACGCTCACGTGCTGCTCGCCGAGGGGGATGCGCCGAAGGCGCTCGAGGCGGCGGAGCGGGCACGGTCGGCGTGGTCGGCGCTGAACTTTCCCTTCGAGGAAGCACGGTGCCGAGAGCTGCTCGGGCGCGTCCACGCCGCCCGCACCGATTCCGACGCCGCGTCCACGGAGTTCGAGGCGGCGCGCGCCGTCTTCCTCGCCCTCGGCGCACGACCCGCACTGACCGCGCTGGCGGAGCTCACCGGTGACCGCACCGCGGGTGTCCTCACCCCGCGCGAAGTGGAGGTGCTGAGGCTGGTGTCGACGGGCCTCACCAACCGCGCCGTCGGAGCGCGGCTGTCGTTGAGTGAGAAGACCGTCGCCCGGCACCTCAGCAACATCTTCGGCAAGCTCGGACTGTCGTCGCGGTCGGCTGCGACGGCATACGCGTACCAGCACGGACTCCTCTGACGCCCGGTCTGCATAGGTGTTCGAGCGGTCGATCTGCATAATTCGACCCATCCCGAGAGCTTCCGAGAATGGATGATTCTGACGAAGCGCGGGGCCGTGTGCCGCACCTACCTTGAGGGGCATGGACATCCCGATCGTCGCAGGCACGATCTCGACAGTGGTCTTCGCGGTCAGCAACCTGCCGATGCTGCGCAAGGCGATTCGCACGCGCGATGTCTCTTCCTACAGCCTCGTCAGCCTGATCATGATCAACGGCGCCAACCTGGTGTATTCGCTCTACGTGTTCACGCTGCCGATCGGTCCGATCTGGGCGCTGCACACGTTCTACGTCGTCTCGTGCGCCATCATGCTCGTGCTGTGCCTGCGTCAGCGGCGCTCGTCTGTCCTCGACGCGACCCGCCTCGCGCCTTCTCCACGTCACATCCGTGTGGGGCAGGCGTCCGGGGCGTAGCGTCGAAGGTCCCGCACCAGGAACAGGAGCGCGATGCCCGCAACGCTGAGGGATGTCCTCGGAATCGACGAGCCGATCGTGCTCGGCCCCTTCGGCGGCGCATCCTCGGTCGAACTGACCGCGCTCGTGAGCGAGAACGGGGGTCTGGGTTCTTACGGTCTCTACGGCTACCCGGCGGAGCGCATCGCCGACACCGTGACCCTCCTGCGAGGCGCGACGACCCGACCCTTCGCGGTGAACCTGTGGCTGCCGATGGGCGAGGAGGTGGCTCCCGACGACCTCGACCTGCGCCCGTTCCTCGATGCGCTCGCGCCGCTGTACGACGAGCTCGGGTTGCGGACGCCGACTCCGCCCGCGACTTTCCTGCCCGCTTTCGACGCCCAGCTGGACGCGGTTCTGGATGCCGCGCCTGCCGTGGTCAGCTTCGTCTACGGAGTTCCGGCACCGGACGTCATCGAACGGGCGCACCGTCGCGGCATCCGCGTTCTGGCCACGGCGACCACCGTCGCCGAGGCGAGAGCGCTCGATGCCGCCGGAGTCGACGCCATCGTGGCCAGCGGAATGGAGGCGGCCGGCCATCGGGTGTCGTTCCTGGCTCCCGCCGAGCAGTCCCTGGTGGGAGTCATCGCGCTCGTGCCGCAGGTGGTCGATGCCGTGCGCGTGCCGGTGATCGCCGCAGGCGGGATCGCCGACCGGCGCGGAGTCGCGGCCGCGTTCGCCCTCGGCGCGTCGGGCGTGCAGGTGGGCACCGCCTTCCTTCGCACGCGCCAATCGGCGGTGCCCGAATCGCACCGGAGGGCGATCGCCGACGCGTCCGACACCGGCACCGTGCTCACCCGCGCCATGAGCGGGCGCCTCGCGCGCGGCATCCCGAACCGAGCCATGCGCGAGATCGAAACGACGGGCCTCGTCGCGCCGTTCCCCGCGCAGAACTGGCTGACGGGCGTCTTCCGCAGCGCCGCGGCGGCGCAGGATCGCGGCGATCTCCTGTCGTTGTGGGCCGGTCAGTCCTCCGCCCTCGCGACCCGCGAGGATGCGGCTGACGTCTTCGCCGAGCTGCGCCGGGGCGTTCCCCGCTGACGAGCTCAGGCCGTGACGGCACGATGCGCGCGTGCGTGCGTGACATCCACCCACGGACTCCACA
>DASQLG010000009.1:0-4949 GCA_035630115.1 Microbacterium sp.
CTGCTACTTCCCCGAAGAGCCGTACCCGGGCGCCGATTTCCCTTGGCTCGCCGCCAACGTCGTCAACATCGATGACGGCGAGACCTTCCTGCCCGGCACCGAGGTGCGCGAGCTCGGCGGCATCCAGGTCGGCTTCATCGGCATGACGCTGGAGGCGACCCCCACGCTGGTCGCGCCCAGCGGAGTGGCCGACGTCGAATTCCTCGATGAGGTGGAGACGGCCAACGCGGCTGCCGCGGAGCTTCAGGCGGCGGGCGTCGAAGCCATCGTCGTGCTGCTGCACGAAGGCGGGTTCCAAGCAGGTGGTTACAGCGAGTGCCTGGAGATGTCAGGGCCGATCCTGTCCATCGCCGAGAACCTGGCGCCGGCGATCGACATGGTGGTCACCGGCCACACGCACCAGCCGTACATCTGCGACATCCCCGACCCGGAGGGCAACAGCCGCTACGTGACCAGTGCAAACCAGTACGGGCGCGTCGTGACGGATACCGCCCTGGTCCTCAGCCAGACGACGGAAGACGTGGTCCGCGACCGGGTCTCGTCCGACAACAACCTGGTGCTGCGCTCGGCTGCCGACCCGGCGGCGACGGCTCTCATCGAGAAGTGGTCGACACTTTCCGATGTGGTCGGCGGCGAGGTCGTCGGAACGGTCGTCGAAGACATCACGGGCGACTCCAGCGGTGACCGCGGGATCGAGACACCGATGGCCAACCTGGTGGCCGACGCCATCCTGTGGGGCACGTCCGCCCCGGAGAACGGCGGCGCCGAGATCGCGTTCATGAATGTGGGCGGGGTTCGTGGCAGCCTCATCTTCGCCAGCCAGTCGCACACCGAGCAGCCGGGTGAGGTCACGTATGCCGAGGCATTCGCGGTCGCTCCGTTCGGCAACATCCTGGTGACGCTGGACCTCACGGGCCAGCAGATCAAGGATGTGCTCGAGCAGCAGTACATCCCGGAGCGCGGCCGGCCGTTCCTGCACATCGCCGGGTCGGAAGGCCTGACGTACACGTGGAACAAGGACCCAGCGGCGCAGGGTAACCAGATCAGCAACCTGGCGCTGAACGGCGTCCCGCTCGACCCGGCGGCGACCTATCGGGTGGCGACGCTCAACTTCCTCGCAGAGGGGGGCGATCAGTTCACCGTCTTCGAGCAGGGGCAGAACCTCGTGGGCGGACCAGAGGACCTCGCCAACCTGGTGGAGTACCTCGGCGCGAACCCCGGCCTGAGCGCTCCGGCGACCGATCGGGTGACCGAGGTGGTTCCCGCGCCATAACAGCAAACATGATCGACGGGGTCGGGTCCTTCACGGGGTCCGACCCCGTCGCTCGTTCAGCCCGCTTCGGAATCGACGCGTGGCCGGGGCGTCGTCCTCTCCCTGCCGAGTGGCGCGAGCGCGATGACCGCGACGACGGCGATGCCGACCAGCAGTGCGAGTCCGCCGTAGCCGATCCAGCCCAGGATCACGCCGGCGAGGATCGCGCCGACGGCCGCGACCATGCTCATCGTGAAGTCGCTGAACCCCTGCCGGCGGGTGCGCTTTAGCTCCGACGACGCCTCGGTCAGCAGGGCGGAGCCGGCGACCGTCGTTGCACTCCAGCCCATGCCGAGCAGGATGAGACCCAGCGTGACAGCGAGGGTTGAATGCTGACCGAAGGATGCCGTGACCAGCGCGGCGGCGAGGATCACCTGGCCGAGGAGGATCGTCGGGATTCGTCCGAGCCGGTCGGCGAGGATCCCGAACACCGGCGACAGCGCATACATCCCCGCGATGTGCAGGCTCAGGGTCACCCCGATGATGGTCAGGGTCGCGCCCTGGTGGAGCAGATGCACGGGCGTCATCGCCATCACCGCGACCATCACGCCATGGGCGGCCGCGACCGCGAAGATCGCGTAGCGGGCGACCCGCGCCTGATCGGGCTTCGCGATCGGCTGCGCCTGAGTGCCTACGGCGGCCTGCGCCACGACGCGCTGCGCGAGCAGCAGCGGGTCCGGGCGCAGGGCGGCGAAGTAGAGCGCGATCGCGAGCACCTGGCCCACGATCGTGAAGATGTACGGGCCGGTGAGCGGCGGCATCCCGATCAGCCCGCCGACGAGCTCGCCCGGGCCGGTGAGGTTCGGGCCGAGCACCGCGCCGATCGTGGTTGCCCACACCACGAACGACAGGTCGCGGCCCCGCGAGGCATCCGTCGCGAGATCGGCGGCAGCGAAGCGCGACTGCAGGTTCGCCGCCTGACCCCCGCCGATGAGCAGGAAGGCGATGAGCAGCAGCGGGAACGAGCGAGCGTTGACGGCGATCACGACGAGGATCACACCGACCAGCGCAATCATCATGCCGGTGGCCAGCGACAGGCGTCGCCCGCGACGGCCGGCGAGTCGCGCGAGCGGAATGGCGATCAGCGCCGTGCCGAAAGTGACCGCCGCCGCGGCCAGACCCGACAGCGACTCGTCACCCGCGAGCTCGGCGGCCAGCACCGCACCCAGCGAGATCGTCGCGCCGAACGCGATGCCCCCGAGCACTTGGGCGATGGAGAGGACCCAGACCGTACGGCGCTGGACGTGGGCGAGGTCGGCGGGCGTCAGCCGCACGCCCACAGCGTCACGCATGATCACGGGTCAGGCGTCGCGTGCGGTATTGCGAAGCGTCCCGAGACCCGAGATCTCCACCTCGATCGTGTCGCCGGCGACGAAGGGACCGACTCCGGAGGGCGTGCCGGTGAGGATCACGTCGCCGGGCAGCAGGGTGAACGCGGCCGACGCGTACGCGATGATGTCGGCGACGGAGTGGATCATGTCGGTGAGCAGAGCGCGCTGGGCGACTTCTCCGTTCAGTCGGGTCTCCAGGGTCGCGCCGGCGACGTCGAACTCCGTCTCGATGGCGGGTCCGAGCGGGCAGAACGTGTCGAACCCCTTCGCGCGCGCCCATTGCCCGTCGGTCTTCTGCAGGTCACGAGCGGTGATGTCGTTCGCGATCGTGTAGCCGAAGATGACCTCGGACGCGCGCTCGACCGAGACGTTCTTGGCGATCGAGCCGATCACGACGGCCAGCTCGCCCTCGAAGGAGGTGAACTGCGACTGAGGAGGGCGCACGATGGTGTCGCCCGGACCGATCACGGAGGTGTTCGGTTTGAAGAACAGCATCGGCTCGGCAGGCACCTCGTTGCCGAACTCTTCCGCGTGCGCACGGTAGTTGCGACCGACGCACACCACCTTCGAGCGGGGGATGACCGGTGCGAGCAGCGCGACGTCGCCGAGCGGCACCCGCTCCCCCGTCGTGTCGAAGCCCGCGAACATCGGGTCGCCGTCGAGCACCACCAGTTCGGTGTCATCGACGATGCCGTAGCGGATGGCGTCCTGGTGGCTGAAGCGTGCGATCCTCACCGCGCCAGCCTACTCAGCACGGTCGACGGATGCGGTGCTCAGGCGTCGAGGCGCAGCAGCCAGCCGTGCTTGTCGGGCAGTCGGCCGTACTGGATGTCGGTCAGCTCCTTGCGAAGTTCGAGCGCGAGGGTGCCGATCGGCTGCTCGTCGAAGAAGCCCTTGCCCTTGAGCACGCCGATGGGGGTCACGACCGCGGCGGTGCCGCACGCGAACACCTCGACGATGTCGCCGGATGCCACCCCCTCGCGCCACTCGTCGAGCGAGACGTCGCGCCCCTCGACCTTGTGTCCGCGATCGGCAGCGAGCTGGAGGATCGAATCGCGTGTGATCCCTTCGAGGATCGACGGGGACTGCGGGGTCGCGAGCGTGCCGTCCTTGAAGACGAAGACGACGTTCATGCCGCCGAGCTCCTCGACGTTGCGGTCCTGGTCGAGGAAGACGACCTGGTCGCACTCGTTCTCGTATGCCTCGGACTGCGGCAGCAGGGATGCTGCATAGTTCCCGCCGGTCTTCGCCGCACCCGTGCCGCCCTTGCCCGCGCGCGCGTAGTCCTCGCTCAGCCAGATCGAGACCGGCTGCACGCCGCCCTTGAAGTAGGCACCCGCGGGAGAGGCGATGACGTAGTAGTTGACCTTGTGCGCGGGGCGCACACCGAGGAACGCCTCCTTGGCGAACATGAAGGGCCGCAGGTAAAGGCTCTGGTCTTCGCCCGAGGGCACCCACGCGCCATCGACGGCGATGATCTCGCGCAGGGACTGGATGAAGTAGCTCACCGGCAGCTCGGGCAGCGCGAGCCGACGAGCAGATCGCTGCAGGCGACGGCCGTTCTGGTCGGGACGGAAGGTGTGGATCGATCCGTCCTCGTGGCGGTACGCCTTGATCCCCTCGAAGATCTCCTGGCCGTAGTGCAGCACCGCCGCGGCCGGGTCCAGGGTGATCGGCCCGTACGGCTGAACGCGGGGGCGGTGCCATCCGCCGTTCACCGACCAGCAGATGTCGACCATATGGTCGGTGAAGCTCGTGCCGAAGCCGGGGTTCGCGAGGATCGCGTTCCGCTCGGCGGGGTTCCTGGCGGCGAGGTTTCTGGTCACGGCGAACTCGAGTGGCTTGAGTCCGGTGTCGGGGTCGGTTCCGATGAGTGTCATGTCACGTCCAAGTAGCTAGTGCGCTCACGGGTGAGCGAGATTCCAGGTTACGCCTGCAACCGATCGACGATCGCGTCGCCGATCTCGCCCGTCGGACGGGGGGTCGCGCCCCGCGCCGCGATATCGGCCTCGACAGCGCGGGTGACGCGCTGAGCCTCGTCGTGCAGCCCGAGGTGATCGAGCAGGAGCGAGATCGAGAGGATCGCGGCCGTGGGATCGGCCTTCTGCTGCCCCGCGATGTCGGGCGCCGAACCATGAACGGGCTCGAACATCGACGGAAACGCGCCATCCGGGTTGATGTTCCCGGACGCTGCGAGGCCGATGCCACCGGTGACGGCGCCGGCCAGATCTGTCAGGATGTCGCCGAAGAGGTTGTCGGTGACGATGACGTCGAAGCGGGACGGGTTTGTGACCAGGAAGATCGTC
>DASQLG010000010.1:0-4281 GCA_035630115.1 Microbacterium sp.
CGGGATGCCGAGACGCTGCTGCAGGCCGCTGGCGATGAAGACGGCGACCTCGAAGATCATCGGATACGTCGACTTGAGCGATTTCGTGAGCGGATTGCGGGACCAGGCCTGCTCGCGCGCGCGATGCTGCAGATTCTGCACGTGCAGCGCCAGGCGCAGGATGAAGTCCTCGTGTGCGATGTCGACCAGGAACTCGGCTGCGGCCGTCTCCACCACCTGACGCACAGCCGATTCGACCTCGGGATCCAGACGTGATCGCGCCTGATCCGACGGTGCCGACGCGCCGGGAGCGACGACGCGGGTCAGCACGAGTGTCGACAGATGCTGCAGATCGCCGGCGCCGAGCGTCACCCCGAGGTGGCGCTGAACGAGCCGTTCGAGGATCGCGGCCACCTCCTGCTGCGCGGGGCGCACCTCGCCGGCCGGCCCCTCCAGCCCCCGGTCGCGCGCAACGCGGTCGGCTGCGATCGCGATGTGCATGACGACGTCGGCGATGCCGAATTCGTTGACGAAGTATCCGAGCGCACCGAGCTCGGCGACGAGCTCCGTCTTGAAGGGCCCGAAGGCGTGGGCGCCGACGGATCCCTCGCCGAGCGTGCGACGAAGGGCCTCCAGGTCGAACGACCCGGCGTCCATCTCGTCGTGCGCGAGCCGGCTGAGGAGCCTCCGCTGGGCCATCTCGGTGCCGCGGAGCCTCGCCTGCGACGCCGACCGCTCCAACGTCAGCTCGGTGCCGCCCAGAAGCCCGCGCACACGGGCGAGATCGGCGTCGAGCGTCGCGGGGCTGACATGCAGAGAGTCGGCGGTCTCGAACACGTCGATCCCGTCCTGGGCATCCAGCAGGGCCCGCACCAGCGTGTGGAGCCGGTCGCGCGGGGTCGATCCGTCCGCCGGAGCGGTGATCCGGAGCGCCACCGCGGCATCCGCGCCCGCGCGGTAGCCCTGCGGACTCGACTCGACCGCGACACCGTCGGGAACCCGCGCGTTGATGGCCGTGACGTAGGAGCGGATGCTCCGCGGCGTGACCCCGATGCTGTCCGCGAGCGTGGCCGCGGTCGCCCACTCCCCATCGCGCGCGAGGAGGCCCAGAAGGCGGTCCTGCCTCGCTTTGGTCACGTCGTCCCCTCGCGCGTCGTCGCAGCGGCGCTCCCGCCAGTCAATCACGCGCCAGCGTGGCAGTGGCGGTGCGAGAAGAGCGCACGATACCGTGATCTCGCCGCCGACTGGCGGCAGACCTCGCGTTAGGAGTGGACATGGCAGGACAACGCCCCACAGGGGTGACCATCGTCGCGGTGCTCGCATGGATCAGCGGCGCTGTGCAGATCATCGGCGCCGTGATCGGCCTTCTCGCCGGCGGGGGAACCGATGCGTGGGTGGCGCTCGCCGTCGGCATCCTGACGATCGCCGTCAGCCTCGGACTGTTCCGCGGCACCAATGCCGCCCGCATCATCATGGCCATCCTGTTCGTGCTGAACCTGGTGGTCGCCGTGTGGGCGATCGTCATCGGCGTCAACTTCTGGGGAGCCGTCATCGCCGGCATCCTGGCGGTGATCGGTCTGGTGTTCCTGTTCTCGCCGAAGGCCAACGCCTACTTCACCCAGTGACCGCGCGCGCTGCGGCCCCGGCTCCCTTCCCAGGGTGTCGGGGCCGCAGCGCTTTCCGCCCCTCCGGAAACATCACTGGTTGTCGGCTCCCAGCGTTTTCACAAGAATGGCCACACGGAAAGGCGGGGTCGATGAGGATCCTTGTGGTCTGCGGTGCAGGTGCGTCGAGCACGTTCGTGGCTCAGCGCGTGCGGCATGCCGCCCACGACCAGGGTCTTGCATACTCGGCATTCGCCGGCACCGAGCTCTCCCTGCCGATCGACCTCGACGCCGCGGATGTCGTCCTCGTCGGTCCGCACCTGGCGCACGCGGTGGAGCGGATCCACCGCGACGCCGCACTGCGGGGAACGACGGTCGTGCTCCTGCCGCCCGACATCTTCACCGATCTCGACGGCACGCGCACGCTCGCGCTTGTCCAAGACGCGATCTCCCCCTCCGACGAGGCCGTCCCGGCCTCGCGCGGCGCTTCCCCCGACGTCCGACAGGAAGAGGACTGACATGCCCCCTCTCACCCGAACCGTGCGGATCGGATCCTCGCACGGTCTTCACGCTCGGCCCGCGAAGCTCTTCGCCCAGGCAGCGAAGGACTCCGGCATCCCCGTCACGATCTCGAAGGATGCCGGAGCCCCGGTCAACGCGGCGAGCATCCTCGGGGTCATCGCGCTCGGAATCGAGCAGGGCGACTACGTGACCCTGACCGCCGACGGTGACGGGGCCGAGAGGACCCTCGACCACCTCAGCGAGCTGCTTTCGACCGATCACGATGCGGAATGACACATGACCGACCCCAGAGAGAGCAGATCATGACCGAATCGCGCGAAGGAAGATCATGACCGAACTGAGGGGCGTGGGAATCGGACTGGGCGTCGCCCAGGGGCCGGTCGCCCGGATGGCCGAGCCGTTCCCGCCGCCGGGCGACGCCCCGAGCGCCCTGGGCGGCGAGGAGGAGACCGCCCGCGTGCGGGATGCGGTCGCGGGAGTCGCCCGCGAGCTGGAGCAGCGCGGGGCACAGGCCGGCGGCGCCGCTCAGGACGTTCTCGAGGCGCAGGCGATGATGGCGGAGGATCCGAGCCTGGAGTCGGAGATCGACGCCCGCATCGGCGCGGGCAAGACCGCGGAGTTCGCGGTGCACGACGCCTTCGCCACGTTCCGCGACACGCTGACCGCGATGGGCGGGTATCTCGGCGAGCGTGCGGCGGACCTCGACGATGTCGCCCAGCGCGTGATCGCCCGTCTGCGCGGCGTGCCGGCCCCCGGCGTGCCCGACCCGGGCCATCCGTTCGTGCTCGTCGCGAAGGATCTGGCGCCCGCCGACACGGCCCTGCTCGACCTCGACAAGGTGCTCGCGCTGGTCACGACCGAGGGCGGGCCGACGTCGCACACCGCGATCCTCGCTCGCGAGAAGTCGATCGTCGCCGTCGTCGGCGCCGTCGATGCCACCGGCCTCGTCGAGGGCGAGATGGTGATCGTGGATGCCGCTGCCGGCGTGGTTACGACGCAGCCGACGGCCGAGGAGCTCGAGCGCGCGCACAACCGCGCCGCCGATCGCGCCTCGGCGGCGTCGGCGCCGATCACCCCGGGGGCGCTTCGCGACGGCACCCCGATCCCGCTGCTGGCGAACCTCGGCAAGCCCGAGGGCGCTGTCGAGGCCGTCGCCCTCGGCGCGGAGGGCGTGGGCCTGTTCCGAACCGAGTTCCTCTTCCTGAGCGCGAACCAGGCGCCGACGGTCGAGCAGCAGCGGGAGTCGTACCGGCAGCTGCTGGCGGCGTTCCCCGGCAAGAAGGTCGTCGTCCGGGTGCTCGATGCGGGAGCCGACAAGCCGCTCGCGTTCCTCAACGACGCGCACGAGGAGAACCCCGCCCTCGGGCTGCGCGGCATCCGCGCGCTCCGCGCGAGCGAGGACATCCTGCGCGAACAGCTCACCGCGCTCGCCGAGGCGGATGCCGCGACCGACGCCGACCTGTGGGTCATGGCGCCGATGGTCGCGACCGTCGAGGAGACCGAGTACTTCACGGCGATCGCCCGTGACTACGGCATCCGCACGGCGGGGGTCATGGTCGAGGTTCCGTCCTCCGCGCTCCTGGCCGATCGCATCCTGGTCGACGCCGACTTCGCCTCGATCGGCACGAACGATCTCACGCAGTACACGCTGGCAGCCGACCGGCTCCTCGGGTCGGTCGCCGCGTTCCAGGACCCGTGGCACCCGGCCGTGCTGCGTCTCATCCGGGAGGTCGGCGATGCCGGCCGCGTCCATGGCAAGCCCGTCGGCATCTGCGGTGAGGCGGCTGCCGATCCGCTCCTCGCGGTGGTCCTCGTCGGGCTCGGGGCATCGAGCCTGTCGATGGCGCCCACGGCCCTCGCCGACGTGCGGGCGTCACTCCTGCAGTACTCCCTCGATGATGCCCGAGTCATCTCCGAGGCCGCGCTGGCCGCGAACGACGCGGCCTCCGCACGAGACGCCGCACGCGCGGCCGCCTCCACCCAAGAGGCCGCCCGCGCGGCCACGACATCCTGAATAAGAACAAGAAGGAGACACAGCCATGACAACGGCGTCAGCGCCCGCCAAGGGCAGCAGCAACATACGGGTCGGAGTCCAGCGCTTCGGCACGTTCCTGTCCGGCATGATCATGCCGAACATCCCTGCGCTCATCGCGTGGGGCATCTTCACGGCGTTCTT
>DASQLG010000011.1:0-2394 GCA_035630115.1 Microbacterium sp.
GGGGGTCGAGCAGGAGGTCACGGTCGACACGACGAGCACGCGCATCGACGGCCTGTCGTCCAGCAAGGCGGACCGGGCGAAGCTGACGCGGCGCATGTCCCGCTGCCCGGACGCGGGCGGTGTCGGCCGCGGCACCATCACGTGGCTCCAGAGCGAGAAGCAGATCGCCGCCAAGCCGGGCGGTGGGTACGGCGTGCACGAGGTCCGCGGTGAGTTCAAGGCCACGGTGCTGGTCCACTTCTCCGACGAGGCCAAGGTGACCTCGGTCGACGTCGACGGCGACTGGAAGTGGACGAGCGAGACGCGCCTTGCCTCGCAGCGGGGGGGACCGGAGCGGAGCGTCGGGCTGTTCTCGGCCGCCGGCGGACTGACCGCGGCGGTCGGGACCGACGGCCGCGTCTCGTCGTTCAACGTCGGTCCCGGCAACGCGAGCAGCCCGGGCGCCGCCGCGGTGGCGGTGCTGCTCGGCACCATCACGGTCCTCCTCCCACTCGAGGCCGTGAAGGAGCTCGTGACCGGGATCCAGCGCCGAGCGGTCGGCGGGAAGTGCGCGACTATCCTGCCCGACCCGGTGTCGGCGCACGTGAAGCCGAGCCAGACCGTGGACATCAGCGCCGGCCTGCGCGACGCGAAGGACCAGCCGATCACCGGCACCGTCAAGGCGCAGGCGGCAAGCGCGACCGTCACGCCCGAGGCCCAGGCCGACCCGATCGCGCGGTTCACCTACACCGCGCTCGCCTCGGTGCCCGCGGGCGGTACGGACACCGTCACGCTCAAGCACGTCTCCAAGCGCGGCCGCGCCAGGGAGCAGACCGTCACGATCATCTACGACCCACCCCCGCCGCCGCTCCCCACCGCCTACGGCGGAACGCTCTCAGGCAACTGGGACACGACGTCGACCGGCGAGCACTGGAGCTACACGGCCAACGTCGAGCTCGCCTACGACGGCGACGAGGTCGCACCCCCGCCGGGCGCACCGCAGGACCGCTACCGGCGCTTCTACATCACGGGCGGCACCGCCCAGGTGTCGGTCACGATCAACTCCCCGTTCGGCGGCTGCGGCTATCAGGGGACGGGTCCCGTCGTCCTCGACGCGGGCTCCCAGAGCGGCCGCATGATCCTGCAGGCGATCGACAAGCCGGCGTACTTCCTGTCGCTCCGGAGCCAGGGCAAGACGATCACCGTCACCGAGACGGGCGGCGCGGGCTGCGGCGGCACGCAGCAGTACCCGGTGCCCGGGATCTGGGCGCAGACGCAGTCGGCGCACACGTCTGCGACCGCCACCCTGTCCGGGCAGGAGACCGTCCCGCCCCCGACGCCCTTCGATTACGAGACCTTCTCGCGCTGGAGCCTCGCGCCCCGCTGAGCGAGACCGCCCGGAGGATCCTGAGTGCTTTGGTAAAGTTTTCTGGCCTGATGCAACACCGACGGAGGTCGGTTCGATGAGAGCTTCGCAACGAGCCGGCTGATGTCGGCGGACCTGACCGTCGAGGCCACGAACGGATCGCGGCCCCAGGCCGCGATCCTCGTCGTCGACGACAACCCGTCCGAGCGGCTCGCGGTCCAGGCGATGCTCGCACCGCTCGGCCACGCGGTCGTCGAGGCCGATTCCGGCCGCGCGGCCCTGCGGGCCGTCCTGCGCCAGAACTTCGCGGTCATCCTCATGGACGTGCGGATGCCGTCCCTGGACGGCTACGAGACGGCGGCGCTGATCCGCCAGCGCAGCCGGTCGGAGCTCACCCCGATCATCTTCCTGACCGCGTACGGCCGCGACGAGACCGAGACGGCCACCGCGTACGCCAGCGGGGCCGTCGACTTCATCTTCGCCCCGATCCGCGCCGACGAGCTGCGGGCCAAGGTGTCGACCTTCGTCGACCTGTTCGTGCAGTCCGCCGAGCTCCAGGGCTCGGTCGCGTCGATCACCGCGCTCAACGCAGCGCTGCGCGACAGCGAGGTGCGCGCGCGTGCCGTGCTGCAGAACGTCGCGGACGGGATCGTGACGGCCGGCGCGGGCGGATTGATCGAGTCGTTCAACCAGTCGGCGCGGCGGCTCTTCGGCTACCGCGACGAGGAGGTGATCGGCCAACCGCTCGACCTCATCATCGCGCCGAGCCACCGGGACGACTTCGCCGATCCGGCGGGGGCGAGCGAGACGGTGGGCTGTCGCAAGGACGGCTCGTGCTTCCCGATGGAGATGGACATGAGCCAGATGCAGATCGGGGAGCACACGTTCTCGATCGGCTGCATCCGCGACATCTCGGGGCGCAAGGCCTACACCGAGGCGCTCGAGCACCGGACCCTCCACGACGACCTGACCGGGCTGCCGAACCGCGCGCTGTTCGCCGACCGCATGGACCGCGCGATCGCGGACGCGGATCGCGCCGGCGAGCCGCG
>DASQLG010000012.1:0-21003 GCA_035630115.1 Microbacterium sp.
GGATGGAGCATCGATGCGGTCGTGCCCGACGAGGCGCAGATCGCCACCCTCGCCTGCGCGCGCCTGCTGAGCGCGGGCCATCGCACGTTCGCGTACGCCGGCACCGTCGATGACACGCGGGCGGCGCGCGGGCGGCTGCTCGGGGTGCGCTCCGCGCTGGGCGATGCGGGCGTGGAGCTCGCCGACGACCGGATCGCGAGCGTCTCGTCGGATGCCGCGGGCGGTCGCGAGGCGGGTGCGGAGCTCTTGGACGCCGCCGACAGGCCCACCGCGATCATCTGCTTCAACGATCAGATCGCGATGGGGGTCATGCAGGCCGCGGCACGCCGGGGGCTGCGCGTTCCGGCCGACCTGTCCATCGTGGGCATCGACGACCTGCAGCTGGTCGCCGACGCCCTCGACCCCGGGCTGACCACGGTCGCGCTGCCGCACGCGGAGATGGGTCAGTGGGGCATGGCGCGACTGATCGAGCGCATCCAGGGCACTCCGATTCCCGTCGATCAGGGCGTGGAGCAGCTGCCCGGGTGGCTCGTCGAGCGCGGCTCGGTCGCCGCACCCGTGCGCTGACACCGCGGACGAACCGCATCACCCGCGCGGCGAGAGCCGCTTGACAGGCGCGACCCGCAGCAGAGTGACCGTCGCGTCGGTGATCTCGACGCCGCCTCGCGCCGCTTCCAGCTGCAGTCCGCGCTCGCCGGACGAGCCGTAGGTGGCCATCGTGAGCGCGGCCTCGCCGTCGCCGGCGAACACCTCGATGGAGGCGACGTCCACGACGATGTCCAGTCGCACCCGTCCCTCGGGCGCGGCGACGGGCGCCGTTCGCACCGCGCGGTAGGCCTCGGGCATGTCTGCGGCGACGGCATCGGCATCCCGAGCCACGAAGGCGACCTGCGTGTCGAAGTCGTAGCCGACCGTCGCGACGCTGCCGTCGCCGGTCATCACCCGCACGCGCACCTCACCCGAGCCGGCGGCGCGCGTCGCGTCGAACGTCAGTCGGTAGGCATCGGATGCCGGAGCGTCGAGCTCGGCCGTGCTGTCGGCATCCAGGCGCACGTCGTCGATCGTCTGCGGCGCGCCCTCCAGGACGTGCAGCTCGTCGGCCGGCGCCGAGAACAGCTTCGTGCGCTCGCCGTCCGAACCCAGTCGGATGCTGCGCACGATCGTGTCGGAGCCGCCCTGCCAATCCTCGGTCGGGAAGCGGCCGGCGTACGCCCAGTTGTTCATCCAGCCGATGCTGTACCGCGCGCTGAGGCGCTCGGCGGGGGGAAGCCTCGGGTCGTCCCACGTGACGGCGGCGTAGTAGTCCGCACCGTGATCGAGCCACTGGTGTCCGGTGCCGTCGACGGTGAAGCGCTCGCCGTCCCAGTCGCCGACCCAGTACGCGGTGCCGGTGGTCATCCCCTCGGCGGCGCCGTTGGCACCGGCGACGAGCACCCACCGGACATCCTCGGGGTCGCCGTCGACTGCCATCGGAAACAGGTCGGGGCACTCGAGCACGCCGAGGCCCGTCGTCACGAAGTCGGACGCGTACGTCCAGTCGCGCAGGTTCGGCGACGTGTAGAAGCCGATGCGGTCGTGCTCGGCCAGGGCCATCACCCAGTGGCCGGCCGCGTCGTCCCAGAACACCCGCGGGTCACGCCAGTCGGCGACGCCGGGGTTGTCCATGACCGGATTGCCCTCGTAGGACTCGAAGGAGTATCCGCCGTCGGTCGACGCGAACAGCGACTGGCGCTGCACGCCGTCGACCTGCTGCGTGACCAGCGCGATCACGGCGCCCGCGCCGAACCCGGCGGTGCCCTTGTGGTCGACGACGGCCGTGCCCGTCCAGATGTCGCCGAGACCGTTCTGGTATTTCTCGATCGCGACGCCCTGGTCCTCCCAGTGGATCAGGTCGGTCGAGGTGGCGTGGTACCACGCGGTGCCGTTGCCGTCGGGATGGTCGGCGTTGTACAGGTAGTAGTAGTGCCACACCCCGTCCAGGAGGAACGGTTTCTGCGGGTCGTTCATCCAGTTCTGCTCGGGCGTGAAATGCACCGCGGGGCGGTGCGGCGACCAGTCGGCGGGCCGCTCGAACGGGTTCGCCTCGGCCGAAGCGGCGGGGGAGGGCGCCGCATCCGTCTCGTTCCCTCGCGACAGCGTGAGCGTCACCGCCGTCGCGACGGCGATGACGATCACCGCGAGCATCGCGATGACGACCGTGCGCCGCCGGGTAGTGGGGCGGGCATCCTGATCGGGCATGTCGATGTCCTTCCGTGAAGCGAGGGGAGCTGCGCGATGCACGGGTGTGCACGCGGGGTGTGGATGCCCCGGAGCCGGCCGCTCCGGGGCATCCACGGTCCGAGGGTCAGCGCTGGGATTTCACCTGGCCGCCCGGGTTGATGTCGATGTTCGCCGAGATGTCGGCCCAGCCGCCGAGCCCGCCGTCACCGTAGGAGTAGTCGACACTCGTCGAGTCGCCGGCGATGTCCATCTTCACCGTGGGGGCGAGGGTGCCGCCGCGGACGAAGTCGTCGTGCGTGCCGATCGTGTCGATGAACGACTGCACCAGACCGCCAGGCATCACGTAGTGCGAGTAGGCCTGGAAGTGGCCCGGGTGCTGGTTGTAGTCGGGTGCGAACGGCTGGCCGCCTGCGAAGTTGAGGTTCGTCGGGTTGCCCAGTGCCAAGCCCGATCCGCTGTTCAGCGGCTGGAAGTCGCTGCGGATGCCGTCGCCGACGAAATCATAGACGCCCTCGGGTTCGTCAAGGCCCTCCGCCAACGTGCTGCGGTGGCTGATCGTGAACAGGTACGCCTTGCCGTCCTTGAAGATGAACTGCGGACGCTCGGTCTGGTCGGTGACGCAGTTGGCCGACAAGATCGGCGGGAGGAACTCCCACTCGGTCAGGTCGTCGTTGGTCGCCTTCGCAAGGCCGATGTTTCCGATGTTGAGGGTTGCGGCCGAGGCGTTGACCTCCTCGACGGACTCGGCGAACGGGTCGCCGGGCTGGTAGCCGAGGTCCTCCTCCGTGCACTGGGCGGTTTCGCGCTCCATGGCCGAGTTGCCCTCGAACACCATGTAGGTCTCGCCCGGGTGAGCGGGGTCTTCGAACGTGAACGGGTCGCGGAAGTTGAAGAACGGGTTCTGCTCGCCGGTCTGGTAGTAGACGCCGTCGGCCTGCAGCAGGTCGGTGACCTCGTCGAAGCCGGTCAGCTTCACGCCGTTCTTGTTCGCGTGCACCTTGCCCACGCTCAGCGCGAGGCGCGGGTCGTAGGGCTTGCGGTCGGTGCCGTCTGCGTTGCGGTAGAACGCGACATCCGTGAAGAACAGCTTGACTTCGCCGCCCTTGAACACGCGGGCCGATCCCGACCACTGGGTCTGGTGGCTGAAGGACTTGTCGTCGAAGATCTCGCCGGTCACGCCCTCATCGAAGACGAGTCCGCCGTACGTCCAGCCGCCGTTCTCCGGACGCTCGTCGGCGGGGACGCCGGCCGGGCGGAAGAAGTATCCGATCTTGGCGAACACGTGACGATCGTCGAAGCCGAGGCTGCGGTCGGCGACCAGGGAGAAGATGATCTCCTGCCCGTTGATGGAGTACTGGTTGCCGTCCTCATCGGTCAGCGGCCACGAGTCCCAGACCCACACCTGCTCGTTCGACATGTCGGGGAAGTCCTGCGGAACCTCGGGCATGGTCAGCGATGCGGGCATCGAGTTCTCCCGCGAGGGAGTGGTCGGATCCGACAGGCGCTGCAGCTGGCGCGCGTCGGCACGGGTCCACTTCGCGGTGAAGTCGTCCGCGGGGGCGTACGCCTCCTGGGTGTGCGAGGTCGGCTCGGGGCCGTCCTGCAGGTCGGGCACCGCGGTCGCGACGGCGGGAGCCGCCAGGGCGGCAGAGGGCAGGCCGATCAACGCGGTTGCCACGAGTGCGCCCGCGGTGACACCGCCTGCCAGAAGGCGCCCGGCGCGCTTCAGGGGAGTGTGCATGTCTCTTGCTCCTTCAGTGGGGGAAGCAATGCAAATCGATTTGCACTGCGCTGCCATACTGACACGCCGACCGCGATATCGCACATCGACGGGTCGGTGGACGTCGCGATCCGGTGTGCTGCCGGGTCGCGTGGGTAACCTCTTTCGAAATTCGCACTTGACGTGGTTCCGCGCCGAGGTTCATAATCGTCCCTGTTCGATAAATCGATTTATCACAAGGGAGTGCGAACGTGGCTCGAGCGCGGATCTCAGATGTCGCAGCGGCGGCAGGCGTGTCGGTGACGACCGTCTCGCTCGTCATGAACGACGTCGAATCCCGCATCTCGGAAGAGACCCGCCGCCGTGTGCGCGCCGCGGCGCAGGCCGTGGGCTACGCGCCGAGTTCGGTCGCACGAGGGCTGCGCACGCAGCAGACGCGCACGGTCGGCCTCATCTCCGACCAGATCGCCACGACCCCCTTCGCCGGCGACATGCTCGCCGGCGCGCAGGACGCAGCGCGAGAGAACGGCCACCTCGTCTTTCTCATCGACACCGGCGGCGACAGTGCGATCGAAGCGGACGCGATCCGCGCGCTCACCGCCCAGCAGGTCGACGCCCTCATCTACGCGTGCATGTGGCACCAGGTGGTCCCGGCGCCGACCGGACTGCCCGCGGGGGCGGTCTTCCTCGACTGCCGGCCCGAGAACGGGGGCTTCCGCTCCGTCGTTCCCGACGATCGCGCCGGCGGCGCGGCGGCCGTGCGCGAACTGGTCGCCGCCGGGCATCGCCGCATCGCATACATCGATACCGACGACAACCCCATCGCGTCCACGCTGCGCCACGAAGGCTATCTGGAAGTGCTCGCCGAGGCCGGCATCCCGGTCGATCCAGCGCTCCATGTGCACGGCGAGACGACCGCCCGCGGCGGGCGCGCCGCCTTCGAGCGGCTGCTGGACCTCCCCGAGGATCAGCGTCCCACCGCGATCTTCTGCTTCAACGACCGCATGGCCGTCGGCGTGTACATCGCCGCGCACAGGCTCGGTCTCGACATCCCGCGGGATCTCTCGATCGTCGGCTACGACGACCAGCAGCTGATCGCCGCGGAGCAGGATCCTCCCCTCACCACCATCGCGCTGCCCCACTACGACATGGGCCGCTGGGCGATGGAGGTCGCGCTCGGCGTCCGCGCGGAGGGGGATGAGGACGCCACGCACCTGATGAAGTGTCCCGTCGTCCGACGAGACTCTGTAGGCCCGCCGCCGGCGCAAGTCGCCAAACCGAACCGGCGACGGGCTTCACTCACCGAACGGCTGCTCTAGGCAGCCTCCGACAGTGACCGACGCGGGCGTGGGTCACCAAGAGAAGGAAACCACAATTATGCGTAGAAAGACGCCGATCTTCGTATCGGCCGGATTGGTCGGGGCACTGGCTCTGACCGGATGCGGACAGGCAGGGCAGGGACAGACCACCACCGAGGACGGTCGCACCCAGCTGACGATGTGGACCCACTCCGCCGGCAACCCGGCGGAGCTCGAGGTGTACGAACGCATCATCACGGACTTCAACGCTTCGCAGGACCAGTACGAGGTGGTCAACGAGTCGTTCCCGCAGGGCGCCTACAACGATGCGATCGTCGCTGCTGCGGCATCCGGCGACCTGCCGTGCCTGCTCGACCTCGACGGGCCGATCATGCCGAACTGGGCGTGGGCAGGCTACCTCCAGCCGCTCGACCTGCCGACCGAGCTCACCGACTCCCTCCTGCCGACGGCCGTCGGTGTGTGGGACGACCAGATTTACTCGGCCGGATACTGGGATGCCGCGCTCGCGATCTTCGCGCGCGAATCGGTGCTCGAGGGCAACGGCATCCGCATTCCGACGGTCGAGGAGCCGTGGACCAAGGACGAGTTCGGCGCCGCTCTGGCGACGCTGAAGACCGCCGGCTACGAGACACCCATCGACATCGGAGCGGAAGACACAGGCGAATGGTGGCCGTACGCGTACTCGCCGTTCCTGCAGAGCTTCGGCGGCGATCTGATCGACCGCGACACGATGCTCAGTTCGGACGGTGCGCTCAACGGACCCGAGGCGGTCGAGTGGGGCGAGTGGTTCGCGAGCCTGTTCGCCGACGGGTATGCCGACAACAGCGGCACGGTCGGCAACCAGGAGTTC
This sequence comes from Microbacterium sp., assembly GCA_035630115.1. Lineage (GTDB taxonomy): Bacteria > Actinomycetota > Actinomycetes > Actinomycetales > Microbacteriaceae > Microbacterium. The sequence goes on from DASQLG010000012.1 coordinate 6,110, forward strand.
GTCGACGACGAGGTCGCCCTCAGCTACACCGGTGTCTGGAACGCCGTCGCAGCGCTGGACGCGGTCGGTGACGACCTGCTCATCCTCCCCCCGCCCGACCTCGGCAACGGCCCGAAGATCGGCGGCGGCTCGTGGCAGTGGGGCATCTCGTCAGAGTGCAACGACGCCGACGGCGCCCGCGAGTACCTGGAATTCAGCTTCCAGGACGAGTACATCACCGAGTTCGCCGACAAGCAGGTCGTGATCCCCGCCACCGACGCCGCCGCTCAGGCGTCGGAGTACTTCGGCGATGACGGCGCACTGCGCCCGTTCGTCGAGTTCTCGCAGGAGTACGCCGTGCTGCGCCCGGAGACGCCCGCATATGCGGTCATCTCGGCCACCTTCGAGACCGCTGCGAAGGACATCATGAGCGGCGCCGACGTCACCGAGACCCTCGATCGGGCGGTGTCGGAGATCGACGCGAACATCGCGTCGAACGACGGCTACGGCTTCCAGTGATCCGCCGCGCCGGCGGGGGCCTCGCGCCCCCGCCGGCGCATCCTCAGAGAGACCTGCCATGACTGTCACTCCACCGACGGTCGCCGCCGAAGAACCTCGGCGCGCCCTCCGTCGCTTCCGCTCCATCAAGGGCCGCCAGACCTGGGCCGGCCTCGGGATGATCGCCCCCGCCGGCATCCTCCTCGTCCTGTTCCTGATCGTCCCCGTGATCCTCGCGTTCACCCTGTCGTTCACGAACGCACGACTCATCTCGCCGAACCCGCCGCGTTTCGTCGGCTTCGACAACTTCATCCGCGCCTTCACCGCCGACCCGGTGTTCATTCAGTCCGTCGGCAACACCGCCGTCTTCGCGCTGGTGGTCGTGCCGGTTCAGGCAGCGCTGGGGCTTCTGCTCGCGGTGCTCGTCAACCGGCGCATGCGCGGGGTCACCGCCTTCCGGGTGATCTTCTTCATCCCGGTCGTGACCTCGATCGTCGTGGTGTCGATCCTGTGGAAGTTCATGTACCAGCAGGACGGGCTGATCAACGCAATGATCGACGCCCTCACGTTCGGCCTCTGGTCGGGCGCCGACTGGCTGAACGATCCGAGCACCGCTCTGGGCGCGATCATCTTCATGTCGATCTGGCAGGCGGTCGGATTCCACATGATCATCTGGCTTTCGGGACTGCAGACCATTCCCGAGGAACTCTACGAGGCCGCGCGCATGGACGGCGCGAGCCCGTGGCGCCAGTTCACCAACGTCACCTGGCCGGGCCTGCGCCCCACCATGGTGTTCGTCCTCGTCACCATCACGATCGCCGCGCTCGGCCTTTTCGTCCAGATCGACGTGATGACCCAGGGTGGCCCGGAGGGCTCGACATCCACCATCGTCTTCCACGCGGTGCGCAAGGGCTACGAGCAGCAGGAGATCGGCTACGCGGCCGCGATCTCGCTGATCTTCTTCGTCGCCGTGCTCGTCATCGCGCTCATCCAGCGTCGCCTGACGCGAGAGAAGGACTGAACCATGTCCGCCACCAGAACCCTCACCACCGAGCCCGAGACACGGCGCGCCACACGTCCGTCCACCCCGCAGAGCGAGAAGTCGCGGCGCGTGCGCGGCAAGGTCTTCCTCTACGTCGCGATGTCGCTGTTCGGCATCGTCTTCCTGTTCCCGCTGGTATTCATGTTCGTCTCCAGCCTCAAGCCCGACGCGCAGATCCTGCAGGACGTCGACTCGCCGATGGCGTTCCTGCCGGTCGGCGACATCAGTCTCGACAACTACTTCGGGGTCTTCGATCGGGTGCCGGTCGCGCAGTTCATGTTCAACTCGATCCTCGTCACGGTGCTGACCGTCGGGCTGGGCCTCATCGTCAACTCCATGGCGGGGTTCGCCCTCTCGCGCCTGGCGTGGAAGGGGCGGATCGTGGTGCTGGCGGTGATCATCGCCACCCTGATCGTGCCGTTCGAGACGATCGCGGTGCCGATGGTCTACTGGGTCGCCCAGCTGCCGACCCTGGTGATCGAGGGCGGAGTGCTCAAGTACGACTTCGGCTGGCTCAACACCTACGAAGTGCAGATCGTCCCGTTCATCGCGAACGCCTTCTCGATCTTCCTGTTCACGCAGTACTTCTCGACGATCCCCAAGTCGCTCGACGAAGCAGCCCGCATCGATGGCGCGAGTTGGTTCACGATCTACCGCCGCATCCTCGTGCCGCTGTCGGGCCCCGCCTTCGCGACCGTCGCGATCCTGACGTTCCTGCCGGCGTGGAACCAGTACCTGTGGCCGCTCATGGTGGTGCAGAGGGAGGAGCTCCGACCGGTCATGGTCGGCATGCAGTACTTCTTCCAGCTGAACACCGCGTGGGGCGAGGTCATGGCCTACACGTCGCTGATCACCCTGCCGGTGCTGATCGTCTTCCTCATCTTCCAGCGGGCGTTCGTGAGCAGCATCGCCGCGAGCGGGGTGAAGGGATGAGGGCGGCGTTCGATCTGCCCGGCTCGTGGGTCTGGGATTTCTGGTTCGCCGACGACGGTGAGCGGTACCACCTCTACTTCCTGTACGCCTCGCGGGCCCTGCACGACCCCGACGCGCGCCACTACCGGGCCTCGATCGGCCATGCCGTCTCGACCGACCTGGTGCAGTGGTCGCAGGTCGCCGACGCGCTGGTGCGCAGCGACGCCCCGGCGTTCGATGACCTGGCCACGTGGACAGGGTCCACCGTGCGGCATCCCGACGGCACGTGGTTCCTCTTCTACACCGGCTCGTCCCTGGCGCCCGGCGGCAAGAACGTGCAGCGCATCGGCTACGCGACCTCGCACGACGGCGAGACCTGGACCAAGTCCAGCGGTCCTGTGCTCGAGGCGGCCGGACCCTGGTACGAGACGCTCGCCAGCGGCGCGTGGCACGACGAGGCGTTCCGTGATCCGTGGGTGTTCGCCGACCCGGACGGTGACGGGTGGCACATGCTCATCACCGCGCGGGCGCCGCACGGCCCGATCGCGGGCCGCGGCGTCATCGGACACGCCTGGTCGGCCGATCTGCGCGCGTGGGAGCTGCGGGAGCCGCTCACCGCTCCGAGCATCGACGGCTTCGGCCAGCTCGAGGTGACCCAGGTCGAGGTGGTCGACGGCCGCCCGGTGCTGATCTTCTCGTGCCTGGCCGAGCATGCGACCGCATCACGGCGAGGGCAGGGGGGCGGCACGTGGGCGGTTCCCGCCGAGAGCCTGCTCGGCCCGTTCGACGTGGATGCCGCCTACCCCCTGACCGATGAGCGGCTCTACGTCGGCCGCCTGCTCCAGCGTCGGACGGACGGGCAGTGGATGCTCTTCGCCTTCCGCAATGCGGACGAGAGCGGCCGGTTCGTCGGCGGCGTGACCGGACCCATGGCCGTGGGCTGGGACGGCGATCGGCTCGTCGTGCATCAGGACGCGCGCGCCGCCACCGGGTAGCCGCATGCCGGCACCGACAGAAAGGACGACGATGATGTCAGCTCCCCGGAGACGACTGTTCCGCGCCGCGATCGCCGCGGTCGCCGCAATCGGTGTCGGCCTGTCGGGCGGCGTGCTCGGCGGGTCGGCGGCGGCCGCGCCCGGCACCGCCCGGCCCGCCGCGGCGGCGACCCCCGACGCGTACAGGGCCCAGTACCACTTCACGGTTCCCGACCACTGGAAGAACGACCCGCAGCGGCCGGTATACGTGGACGGCAAGTTCCACTACTACTACCTGTACAACAGCGACTACGACGCCGATCCGTCGGCGAACTTCGGCACGGCGTGGCGGCTCGCGACCACCTACGACGGAGTCGTCTTCGCCGACCAGGGCATCGCCGCATCCAAGAAGACGAACGCGAACTACGACCTGTGGTCGGGGTCGGCAGTCGTGGACTCCGCCGGCACGGCCGGCTTCGGCGCGGGCGCGGTCGTCATGCTCGTCACCCAGATGGATCACCCCACGCCGCAGCAGCAGGCGACGGCATCCGGTCCACAGGCCCAGTTCCTCTGGTACTCGACCGACGGCGGGCGCAACTTCCGGCCCTACGGAGATCAGCCGGTCATCACCAACGAGGGACGCAAGGACTTCCGCGACCCGAAGGTGGTGTGGGATGCCGAGCGCGGGCGCTGGGTCGCCCTGATCGCCGAGCGCGACCGTGTGAGCTTCTACACCTCGTCCGACCTCAAGAGCTGGACGCGGACGTGGGAGTACGTCAACGCGGGGATCGGCACGATCGAGTGCCCCGACCTGTTCCCGATCCGCGCCGACGACGGCACGATGAAGTGGGTGTTCGGCGTGAGCGCCAACGGCTACGCCACGAACGAGCCGGCGACCTTCGCCTATTGGACCGGGTCGTTCGACGGCACGTCCTTCACGTTCGACGACCCGGCGCCGCAATGGCTCGATCACGGCTTCGACTGGTACGGGGCCGTCACCTGGGAGGATCCGGCCGCACCGCTGGACCGCCGCCTGGCGGTGGGCTGGATGAACAACTGGGACTACGCCCACTCCACCCCGACGTGGAGCGCCGATGGGTTCAACGGCACCGACTCGATCACGCGGGAGATCCGCCTGAAGAGGTATGGCGGAACGTTCAGCCTCGTCTCGCAGCCGGTCGCCGCGCTGCAGAACATCGCGACCTCCCGCGCCGACCTGGGGGATGTGACCGTGGACGGCTTCCTGCCGCTCGCATATCAGGGCGACGCGTACGAGATCGCGGCGGAGGTCACGTGGCAGACCGCCGCGAACATCGGGATGCAGCTGCGCCGCTCGGCGGACGGCTCTCGCCACGCCGATGTGGGCGTCACGCACGCGTACGCCTACCTCAACCGCGGCCAGACCGGTTTCCCGGCGGCCACGTGGAAGACCGAGAGCCGAACACCCTTCGACGGTGACGCGGGCACCGTACACCTGCGCGTGCTCGTCGACCGCACGACGATCGAGGTCTTCGTCGACGACGGCCGCCACGTGCACTCCAGCCAGGTGTTCGCCCCGCCGGGCGACCAGGGTCTCGCGCTGTACTCCATTGGCGGAGCTGCGACGTTCCACGACCTCACGATCACGGAGTTCGGCAGCGTGGCGCAGCGCCCGGCGAGGGTGATCGGCGACTTCGAGGGGAGCAGCTGGGGAGACGGGTGGGCAGCCACCGGCAGCTTCGCCGGAGCCGGGCCCACGGCATCCGCCCTCGTCGGTCAGGTCGGCACGCGGACCGCGGACACGTTCGCAGGCGGAGGGGACGCGGCCACCGGAACGATCACGTCGTCACCGTTCACCGTCGATCGCAATTTCGTGCACTTCCTCATCGGCGGCGGAGACCACCCGCTCGGCGTGGAGCCTGCGACATCGGTGCAGCTGCTCGTGGACGGTCGGCCCGTGCGAACGGCGACCGGGGAGGACACCGCGGATCTGCGACACGTCGAATGGGACGTGCGGGAGTGGGCGGGCCGCACCGCGCAGTTCCAGATCCTCGACGATGCGACCGGCGACTGGGGTCATCTGATGGTCGACCATGTCACCCTGAGCGACTGACCGCCTCTGCGCTAGGCCGAGGGCGCGTGCCAGGACAGCGACTCGATGTAGCGCAGCAGCACACCCTCGCGCAGCGCCCACGGGCTGACCTCGAGCTCGTCGACGTCCATCGCCTTCATGGCCTGATGCAGCACGACGGCGGCCGCGACGATCTGGAACGTGCGGTCGGCGGTGATGCCGGGCAGCTCCTGGCGCGTCTCGGCGGGGATGCGCGCGAGCCGCGGGATCCACGCCTTGAGCTCGCGGCGCGGGAGCACCATGCGCTCGATGCTCGACCAGCCCGGCATGGGATAGCCGGCCAGCTTCGCCAGCGACCGGATCGCCTTCGACGATCCCACGACGTGGTCGGGCCGGGGCTGCGACGCGAACCGCTCCGCGACCGGCAGCAGCACCTCCGCAGCGTGCGCCCGCAGCGCGTCGATCGCCTCGGCCCTCGGCGGGTCGTCGGGCAGGAAGCCGACGGTCATGCGCCCTGCGCCGAGCGGGACCGACTCCGCGGCATCCGGCAGCTCCTCCGATCCGGCGGCGATCTCGAGCGACCCCCCGCCGATGTCGAAGAGCAGGATCTGCCCGGCCGCCCACCCGAACCAGCGGCGCACCGCGAGGAACGTGAAGCGCGCCTCGGTCTCTCCGCCGAGCACCTGCAGCGGCTGGCCGAGCGCCGCCTCGATGCGCGCGATCACCTCGGCGCCGTTCGCCGCCTCGCGGACGGCCGACGTGGCGGTCGCGAGCAGTTCGTCGACGCGTTCGGATGCCGCCACCCGCCTCGCCTCTCCCACCGCGGCCTCGAGGGCGAGGACCCCGTCCTCGGTGATCGCGCCGTCGGGTGTGAGGTAGCGCATGAGGCGCAGCACGGTGCGCTGGCTCGTCGTCGCGAGCGGCCGGCCGCCCGGTCGCACATCGGCAACGAGCAGGTGGACGGTGTTCGAGCCGATGTCGAGGACTCCCAGGCGCACGGGTGAAGCGTAGCGCGGTCCGGGCGAGGCGGCCCGCGCGGTGCGCGGTGGGGGCGGCGGGCCGCGGCATCCGACCCGATACGATGATCGGGATGCCCGCCGATGACGCAGCCACCACGCCGGTAACCGCCACCGTCACCCCGTCGCTCTCCCTTTACCGTGAGATCGACCGCGGCGAGTGGGCACGGCTGGCCGCCGACATGGCTCAGCCGCTCGCCGAGACCGAGGTCGTGCAGATCCGGGGCCTGGGCGACATGCTCGATCTCACCGAGGTGCGCGAGGTGTACCTGCCGCTCAGCCGCCTGCTGAGCCTCTACGCGAACGCCACGAAGCGCCTCGGCGCCGACACCAGCGCGTTCCTGCGCGAACCCGACACGACCACGCCGTTCGTGGTAGCCGTGGCCGGGTCGGTCGCGGTCGGCAAGTCGACGATCGCGCGCCTGCTGCGCGAGCTCATGAGCCGCTGGCCGGCCACGCCGCGGGTCGAGCTCATCACGACGGACGGCTTCCTCTATCCGAACGCCGAGCTCGAGCGCCGCGGGCTCATGGAGCGCAAGGGCTTCCCCGAGTCGTACGACCGCCGTGCTCTCGTGCGGTTCCTCACCGAGGTCAAGAGCGGGGCACCCGAGGCGCGCGCGCCGTTCTACTCGCACATGAAGTACGACATCGTGCCCGACGCGACGATCACGGTGCGGCGGCCCGACGTCGTGATCGTCGAGGGACTGAACGTGCTGCAGCCGTCGCCGTCGCCCGGCGACATGGCGGTGAGCGAGCTCTTCGACTTCTCGATCTACGTGGATGCCGACACCGACCACATCGCGTCGTGGTACGTCGACCGGTTCCTCGCGCTGCGCCGCGGCGCTTTCACGAACCCCAACTCGTTCTTCAACGTCTTCTCGCACCTGTCCGACGACGAGGCCGTCCAGACCGCGCTGGGCTACTGGAACGACATCAATCTCCCCAACCTCCGGGAGAACGTCCTGCCCACCCGGCACCAGGCCCGCCTCATCCTGCAGAAGGCCGCCAGCCACACCGTCGAACGGGTGCTGCTGCGGAAGCTGTGACGCGATTCGGATCAATGCGAGCGGATGCCGGACCATCCGGTCACGGGCTGTGCTAGGTTCGGCTCGGAGCTGTCATCTGGGGTGATGCTCTCCCGGTTGCGACCCGAAGAAGCAGCCGTACCGACAAGTGAATCTGGGGACGAACATGTCTTTCGGCGTGCCGGTGCAACACCGTCGCACGTGGGATGCGCCGGGCCGTCGCAGAACCGTGAAAGTCGCGACCGAGCTCCCTCCCGCGGCGGTCGTCGAGCGCGCGCCGAGACGCGCGGCATCCGCAACGGCGGTCGCGCACCGCTGAGCCCATGAACCCGGAACGGGATGCTGCAGTGGGGACCGCGGCATCCCGTTCCGCCTGCCCGGGGCGGGCTCACGCGCAGTCTTGCGAGCGGCGCCGGGATCCGTCCCGTCGCGTGCGATGTCGCGCTCAGGATGCATCCACCCCCCGCCCGTAGGATTGAGCCCATGTGTGGAATCGTCGGATACGTGGGCCCTCGCGACAGCCAGGCCATCCTCCTCGCGGGCCTCGCGCGGCTCGAATACCGGGGCTACGACTCCGCGGGTGTCGCCGTCATCGACGGTCATGGCGACCTCGGCATGCGCAAGCGCGCCGGCAAGCTCAAGGTTCTGCGCGACGATCTCGCGTCGCACCCGCTCGCCGACGGCACGACCGGCATCGGTCACACCCGGTGGGCCACCCACGGTGGGCCGACCGACACGAACGCGCACCCGCACCTCGCCGACGACGACAAGCTCGCCGTCATCCACAACGGCATCATCGAGAACTTCTCCGAGATCAAGGCCGACCTGCTGGCAGAGGGCTACACGTTCCGCAGCGAGACCGACACCGAGGCCGCCGCGATCCTGCTGGGCCACGAGTACCGGGCCGCCGGCGGCGACCTCGAGGCCGCGTTCCGCGCGGTCGTCAGCCGCCTCGAGGGCGCCTTCACGCTGCTCGCCATGCACGAGGATCATCCGGGACTCGTCGTGGGCGCGCGCCGCAACTCGCCGCTCGTGATCGGGCTCGGCGAGGGCGAGAACTTCCTCGGGTCGGACGTCGCGGCGTTCGTCGAGCACACCCGCAACGCGCTCGCGATCGGTCAGGACCAGATCGTCTCCATCACCCCGTCCGGCGTGACCGTCACCGACTTCCACGGCAACGCGGTCGAGGTGGAGCCGTTCGAGATCCTCTGGGACGCGTCGGCCGCCGACAAGGGCGGCTGGTCGAGCTTCATGGCCAAGGAGATCAGCGAGGAGCCCGAGGCGGTCGCGAACACGATCCTCGGCCGCGCTCGCGACGGCCAGGTCGTGATCCCGGAACTCGACGGTCTCGACGAGCTCTTCGCCGGCATCCAGCGCATCATCATCGTCGCGTGCGGCACCGCCGCGTACGCCGGCGTCGTGGGCAAGTACGCGATCGAGCAGTGGGCGCGGGTGCCCGTCGACGTCGAGCTCGCCCACGAGTTCCGCTACCGCGACCCGGTGATCGGCGCCGACACGCTCGTCATCTCGATCAGCCAGTCGGGCGAGACCATGGACACGCTCATGGCCGTCAAGTACGCCCGCGAGCGCGGTGCGCGCACGCTGTCGATCTGCAACACGCAGGGTGCGACGATCCCTCGCGAGTCCGACGCGATCGTGTACACGCACGCCGGGCCCGAGGTGGCGGTCGCCTCGACGAAGGCCTTCGTCGCGCAGATCACCGCGCTGTACCTGCTCGGACTGCACCTCGGCCGCGTGCGCGGCACGCTCGGCGCGACCGAAGCGGCCCAGCACGTCCTGGAGCTCGAGGCGATCCCCGACAAGATCCGGCGCGTGATCGCCGAGGAGCAGGAGCGCATCGAGCAGCTGGCGCACTGGATGGGCGACACCCGCTCGGTGCTGTTCCTCGGCCGCCACGTCGGCTACCCGATCGCGATGGAGGGTGCGCTCAAGCTCAAGGAGCTCGCCTACATCCACGCCGAGGGCTTCGCAGCCGGAGAGCTCAAGCACGGGCCGATCGCCCTCATCGAAGCCGGCCAGCCCGTGTTCGTGATCGTGCCATCGCCCCGCGAATCGGCCGAGCTGCACAAGAAGGTCGTCTCGAACATCGAGGAGATCCGCGCCCGCGGCGCCCGCGTGATCGCGATCGCCGAGGAGGGGGATGCCGCCGTGCTCCCGCACGCGGACGAGGTGCTGCGCATTCCCCTGGCCGGACCGCTGTTCGAGCCGCTGCTGGCCGTCGTGCCGCTGCACATCTTCGCGATGGGTCTCGCGACCGCGAAGGGCCTGGACGTCGACCAGCCCCGCAACCTCGCAAAGTCCGTCACGGTCGAGTAGCAGTCGCCGCTTCTCGCGTCGACAAACCACTTTCATACTGAGACATCGCGTTGGGCGTGATGTTTCGGGCTGAAAGTGGTTTGTCGACCAACAGGGGGGCGGATGCCGCGAGATAGGGTGGCGGGGTGCTGACAAGAGGGCGACCGTGATCGTGGGGATCGGCGTCGACCTCGTCGACATCGCCCGCTTCGAGCGCACGCTCGAGCGGACGCCGCGGCTGCTCGAGCGGCTCTTCTCGCCGGCGGAGCAGAAGCGCTCGCCGCGCTCGCTCGCCGCCCGCTACGCCGCGAAGGAAGCGCTCATCAAGGCGCTCGGCGGCTCGGACGGCGTGCACTGGACGGAGATCGAGATCACGCCCGAGGCGTCGGGCCGCCCCTGGTTCACGCTCACCGGCTCGACCGCCGCGGTGATCACCGCACGCGGCATCACCGGCCTGCACCTCTCCATGTCGCACGACGCCGGCTTCGCAACCGCGTTCGTCGTGGCCGAGACGGATGCCGCGCCGGGGCTCGCGGCACGTGCCACGAGCCGCGGCACGGCTTCGGCGGCGGGCGACGACGCCGATGACGGGCGAGCCGCCACAGAACCGGCCGCCACGAAACCGGGTGCCGACGCATGAGCCGCCTCCCCGCCGGGATGCTGCGCGAGGCGACGATCGACGTCGGCGCCATCGCCGCCAATGTGCGGCATCTGCGCCGGCTCACCGACTCCGAGGTGATCGCGGTCGTCAAGGCCGACGGATACGGCCACGGTGCTGTGCGTACCGCGGCCGCGGCGCTCGAGGGCGGGGCGAGCAGACTCGGCGTCGCAGACATCGCCGAGGCCCTCGCGCTCCGCCGCGGCGGCATCACCGCGCCGATCCTCGCGTGGCTGCACGCCCCGGGAACCTCGTTCGTCGAGGCCGCGTCGGTGGGGGTCGAGCTGGGCATCTCGAACTTCGATCAGCTGATGCAGGCCGCGGCTGCGGCATCCGGTGATCGCAGCGTCGGCGTGCATCTCAAGCTCGAGACGGGGCTCAGTCGCAACGGCGTCGCCCCCGAGGACTACCGCGTCGTGTTCGCCGAGGCCGCGCGGCTCGAGCGCATCGGCAGGCTGCGCGTGATCGGGCTGTTCAGCCACCTCTCCAATGCGTCCGCCGACGACGACCGCACCGCGCTGCGGCTGTTCCAGGATGCGGTGGGGGTCGCGGCATCCGCCGGTCTGAGTCCGCAGCTGCGGCACATCGCCGCCACCCACGCGGCCATCGCCCTGCCCGAGACGCGACTCGGGTGCGTGCGGGTCGGCATCGGCATCTACGGGCTGTCGCCGTTCGCCGACCGCTCATCGGCCGAACTCGGTCTGCGGCCCGCGATGACGCTGCGCGCGCCGGTCGCCGCGGTGCGCCGGGTTGCGGCCGGCCAGGGGGTCTCGTACGGGTACGACTACCGCACCGCCCGCGACACCACCCTCGCGCTGGTGCCTCTCGGATACGCCGACGGAGTGCCCCGCAACGCGTCCGGCGCAGGCCCCGTCACGATCGGCGACCGCCGCTTCGCCGTCGCGGGGCGCATCGCCATGGACCAGTTCGTCGTCGACGTCGGCGATCATCCCGTCGCGGTCGGCGACGAGGTCGTGCTGTTCGGCGACCCCACGCTCGGCGTTCCCGCCGCGGACGAATGGGCGGAGGCGGCGGGCACGATCAACTACGAGATCGTCACCCGCGTCGGATCCCGCGTGCCGCGCCGGACGGTGTCGGCGTGAGCGCTCAGGCGGTCGGTTCCGGTGGCTGGCGTGTCACAACTCCGCCTGCCGCGGCCGCGCGGGCGAGTTTGACCGCGTGGATTCAGCCCGCCGCCGACGAGACATGGCCGCGCAGACTGAGTTGCGACACACGGGGCCGGCGAACGTGAGCGGAATCGACCCGTTCGTCGGTCGCCACGAGATCGCCTCGCCCGACGACATGGAGGCGTTCGGGGAGCGCATCGGACGGATGCTGCGCCCCGGCGACCTGGTTGTGCTGACGGGTGCCCTCGGAGCGGGCAAGACCACCCTCACCCGGGGGATCGCGGCCGGACTGGGGGTGCGCGGACCCGTGCAGAGCCCCACGTTCGTCCTCGCCCGCACGCATCCCTCGCTCGTCGGGGGCGCCCCGCTCGTGCACGTCGACGCGTATCGGCTGGGCTCGGCGCTCGAACTCGACGACCTCGACATCGACGTGGACCGGTCGGTCGTGATCGTCGAGTGGGGGCGCGGCATGGTCGACGGGCTGCGTGACACCTGGTGGGAGATCGAGCTGGAGCGCGAGCGCGGCGGGCGCGGCGCCGACACGATGTGCGGTGACTCTGCTTCTGAAACGGCGGCGCAACTCGATGCCGACGCGCCGCGGACCGTCACCGTGTCGCTGCGGCCGTAACCGGTGCCAGACCCTCCGCGACGATCGTCCGCCGCGGAGGCGGCGCGGTTTCCGCGCGGATCGGCCGACTACCCTGGGAGGGTGATCCTCGCCATCGACACCTCGGTCGGCACCGCCGTCGCGGTGGTCGAGAACGACGGCGTCGTGCTGGCCGAAAGCTCCAGCGAGAACTCGCTCGGCCACGCCGAGGTGATCGGCAGCCTGCTGCAGGATGTGCTGGCGGCGGCATCCGGGTCATCCGAGTCGAACGGCGAGACGCTGGCGTATGTCGCCGCGGGCATGGGGCCGGGGCCGTTCACCGGGCTCAGGGTGGGCATCGCCGCGGCACGCGCTTTCGCGCTCGGTCGCGGCATCCCGGTCGTGCCGGTCGCGAGCCATGACGCCGTCGCCCTCGAGGTCTTCCTCGCGGCGGCGCTCACCGACTCCGATGCTCCGCGGTTCGCCGTCGTCACCGACGCGCGCCGGCGCGAGTTCGCCTTCACCGTGTATGAGGGCATCGATGACGACGGCCTGCCCGTGCGCGTGACCGACCCCGCCCTCAGTCCCCGCGACGAGCTCGACGAGCGTCTCGCCGCCCTCGGCGCCGAGCGTCGGAACGCGGGGGCGATCTCGGCGGCGATGCTCGGCGTCGTGGCCGGCCGCGCCGTCTCCGCCGGTCGCGAGATCGCCTCGACCGAGCCGCTCTATCTGCGCTCGCCGGACGTCACGCTGCCGCACGGCCCGAAGCGGGTGACGGCATGAGCGCCCTCACCGGCACCCGCGCGGCGACCGTCGCCGACCTCGACGCGATCATGGCGCTCGAGCGCGCGTCGTTCCCCGCGGACGCGTGGTCGGCGGCGATGATGCGCGAAGAGCTCGCCTCGCCGCACGGCTGGTACGTCGTGGTGGAAGAGGGCGGCCGGGTGATCGGGTATGCCGGGCTGCGGGCGCCCCGCGGGGCGACGGATGCCGACATCCAGACGATCACGATCGCATCGGGTGCCCGCGGGCGCGGCCGCGGACGCGCGCTGCTGATCACGCTGCTGGACGAAGCGGCGGGCCGAGGGGTGCGGAACGTGTTCCTCGAGGTGCGGGCCGACAACCCGGTCGCGCAGAAGCTGTACGCGTCGGAGGGTTTCACCGAAGTCGGCCGCCGGCCGCGCTATTACCAGCCCGACGGTGTGGACGCGATGGTGATGAAGCTGGATCTGCCCGGGTGGGCGGCGCGACCGGGCGGCGCCCGCGACCAGGCGATCTCGCGGGGGCATGGCGATGCGGCAGCGCCTGGTCCTGTCTTGGCCGGAACGCCTGTTCTGCGGAACGCGGATGCCGCGGACGCGGGAGCCTGCACGTGAACCGCGCCGATCCCCTCGTGCTCGGCATCGAGACCAGCTGCGACGAGACCGGCATAGGCATCGTCCGCGGCCGTACGCTGCTGTCCAACACGATCGCCTCGAGCATGGACGAGCACGCCCGCTACGGGGGAGTAGTCCCCGAAGTCGCGGCGCGCGCCCACCTTGAGGCGCTCGGCCCGTCGATCACGGCGGCGCTGGCGGAGGCATCCGTCACCCTCGACGAGCTCGACGCCGTCGCCGTCACGTCCGGGCCGGGCCTGGCCGGCGCTCTCATGGTCGGCATCGGCGCGGCGAAGGCGCTCGCGGTGTCGCTCGGCAAGCCGCTCTACGCCGTCAACCACCTGGTCGGGCACATCGCCGCCGACATCCTCGACCCCGACGCCCCGCCCCTCGAATACCCCACGGTCGCACTGCTCGTGAGCGGCGGACACACCTCTCTCCTCCTCGTGCGCGACCTCACCTCCGACGTCGAGCTTCTCGGCGAGACCATGGACGACGCGGCGGGCGAGGCCTTCGACAAGGTGGCCCGGCTGCTCGGGCTGCCCTACCCGGGCGGGCCCGAGATCGATCGTGCGGCTGACGCTTCGACAGGCTCAGCGGGTGATCCCCGGGCGATCCCGTTCCCGCGGGGGCTGTCGCGCGCGAGCGACATGGCGAGGCACCGCTACGACTTCTCGTTCTCGGGCCTGAAGACCGCCGTCGCCCGCTGGACCGAGCAGCGCCAGGCGCTCGGTGAGTCGATCCCGGTGGCCGACGTCGCGGCATCTTTCCGCGAGGCGGTGGTCGACGTGCTCGTCACGAAGGCGCTCGCCGCGTGCGCCGACCACGGCGTGCCCCGGCTGCTGCTCGGTGGCGGTGTGATCGCGAACCGTCGCCTGCGCGACGTGGCGATCGAACGAGCGGATGCCGCGGGCGTCGCGCTCCGGATACCGCCGCTGTCGCTGTGCACCGACAACGGAGCGATGATCGCGGCCCTCGCCTCGGAGCTGATCATGGCCGGTCGCGAGCCGTCGGCATGGGGCTTCGGCGCGGACTCGACGCTGCCGGTCACCGAGATCCAGGTGCGCTGAACCGTCGCGGTTCAGCGGCATCCGAGCGGATCGCCGGGGTAGTGTGGCAGTCTGGGATGCCTGTGCACGCACTCATCGGGACGGCACGGCGACCAGTGTGACGGTGACAGGAGAACCCATGACAGACCCCCGGAATCCCGAGAGCCTGCCCGAGCGCCCGCCTCTTCCTCCACAGGCGGCACCGCCGGCGGACTCCGGCGAGACGCGCGGGGTCGCACCCGGATCCGGTCCGTCGTCGGATTCCGCCAGCGGCGCTCTGGCTACG
>DASQLG010000013.1:0-19296 GCA_035630115.1 Microbacterium sp.
TGTTGGCCATGACGTGGTCGTTGGTGTCCTGCAGCGTCGCGTTCTCGCCGTCCAGGACGTGTCCGTGGCCGAGGGACGAGAGGATGCTGGCCAGAACGGGCTTGCAGATGTCGCAGCCGCGTCCGGTGCCGAAGCGTCCGATGATCGCGCTGAAGGTGCGCAGGCCCGACACGCGCACGGCATCGAAGAGCTGCGCGCGGGAATGCGTGAAGTGCTCGCAGAGCGCGGTGCTGAGGCTCGCGCCGCTGCGCGCGAGCTCGGTGCCGACGAGCTTCTTCACCAGCGGCAGGCACGATCCGCACGCGGCGCCCGCACGGGTGCACGCCTTCACCCCGGCGACGTCCGTGCACCCTTCGTCGGTCACCGCGCAGCGGATCGTCCCGGCGGTCACGCTGTTGCACGAGCACACCAGCGCCTCATCCGGCAGTTCGGCGTTCGCGAGCGCATCGCCCGCGCCTTCGGGCATGAGGTACGCGGCGGGATCGGCGCCGAGCGGTCCGCCGACCAGCGGACGCAGCATCCCGTATGCGCTCGCATCGCCGACGAGGATGCCGCCGAGCAGCGTCTGCGCGTCGTCGGAGAGCACGAGCTTCTTGTACACGCCCGCCACCGGATCCGCGTAGACCACATCCAGAGCGCCCGGGGTGGTGGCGAACGCATCGCCGAAGCTCGCGACATCGACGCCGTTGAGCTTGAGCTTGGTGGAGTCGTCGTACCCCGGGAAGGTCGCGGTCGAACCGAGCAGGCGGGTCGCGGCGACCTCGGCCATGGCGTAGCCGGGTGCGACGAGCCCGACGCAGCGGCCGTCGAAGCTTGCGACCTCGCCGATCGCGAGGATGCGCGGGTCGGAGGTCGTGCACTCCGCGTCGATGATGACGCCGCCGCGGGGGTCGACCGTGAGCTCCGCGGCGCGGGCGAGCTGGTCGCGAGGGCGCACCCCGACGGTGAAGATGACGACATCGGTGTCGGCGTAGTCGCCTTCGCGGAACTCCAGGCCCCGGACGTTGCCGCGGATGTCGGGGTCGAGGCGCGTCGTGACGCTGCCGGTCCGTACCGCGATGCCGCGCGACTCGATCAGGCGGCGCAGCGAGTCTGCACCGCGTGCGTCGAGCTGCGCCGACATCAGCCGGTCGGAGGACTGCACGACGGTGCAGTCGACGTCGAGCCCCTGCATCGCTCCGGCCGCTTCCAGTCCGAGCAGCCCGCCTCCGATCACCGTGCCCTTCAGCGGTCGGCCGAGCTCGGCGGAGCGCCGCTCGACGAACGCGCGGAGACCCTCCACGTCGTCGAGGGTGCGGTAGACGAAGCAGCCCGTCAGGTCGAATCCATCGACGGTCAGACGTGCGGCGTAGGAGCCGGTGGCCAGCACCAGCGTGTCGTACGCGACGCTCACGCCGCGCTCTGTCGTGACGCGCCGTGCCTCGCGGTCTATGCGGGCGACCGCGTCGCCGCGTACGAAGCGCACACGGTCGTCACCGTCGAGGAGTGCGCGCTCCAGCGTGAGGTCCTCTGCGCCGGCGCCGGCGAAGTAGGAGGTGAGGGCGACCCGGTCGTACGGATGGCGGTCCTCCTCGCCGAGGACCGTGACTCGCCAGAGCCCTTCCTGGTCGCGGCTGCGGAGGCTCTCGACGAAGCGGTGGGCCACCATGCCGGCGCCCACGACCACGACGTGGCCGCCGCGCGATGCGGAGATGTCGATGGATGCCGCGGCATCCGCTTTCTTCGAGGTGCGGGGCATGTGATCTCCTGTCGTCGCGGGCGGAGTGGGCAGGTGATGCGGGAGGGATCGGGAACTGGATCCGACGCTACGCAGGCGACATTTCGCGGATGAGGCGGGAGCGATTTCCTCCGCGCAACGTTTCCCTCACCGCGGGGCGGAGCCGATTGTGAGATCTCATGTCGCCTCCACGGCATGGGCGGCGAGCATGTCGGAGATGCGCGTACGGCAGCCGCCGCATCCGGTGCCGGCGCGGGTGTCGCGGCCCACGCACTCGACGGTCGTGCTGCCGGCGCGGATCGAGTCGCCGATCTGCCCGACGCTGACGCCGTTGCACCAGCAGACCGTCGCGTCCGGCGCGAGTGCCGCCGATGCGGCAGACGGGTCGAAGTCCGGCCCGTCGAACCGCAGCAGCAGCGAGCGGTCGGCGGGCAGCTCGTCGCCGCGTTCGTACATGAGGGTCAGCTCGGCGGCCGTGCGCGGCATCCCGACGCAGACGAAGCCGGTGAGTATGCCGTCCGCCGAGATCATCTTCGCGTAGCGGCCGTGTTCGGGATCCGCCCACTGCGCGACGTGGCGCCGGTGCGGATCCTCGTCCCACGGGTCCGGTGAGACGTCCCCGGCGGCGACCACGTCCACGTGCTCGGCCTTGAGCATGACGAGGGGCTCGCGTTCGGCGGGAATCGCGTCATCGGTGCACTCGGCGCCCTCGAGGAAGCGCGCGGCGAGCCAGTCCGCCTGACGCCAGCCGGGTCCGATGAGTCCGCTCGGGGCGCCGGGGAGGCGTCCTCCGGCCTCGACGAGCGCGGGATCGCCGACATGTGCGCAGTCGCCGATGGCGAACACCGTCGGGTCGGTCCAGGTCCGCAGGCTCCGGTCCACGACGACGCCGAACGAGGCCCGCAGGCCGGATGCCTCGGCCAGCTCGGCTCGAGGGGAGACGCCGCACGAGAGCACGAGGAGGTCGCCGGCGATGTCCTTGCCGTCCGCGGTGAGGAGCCGGTCGAACGACGGCCGCCCGTCCTCGTCGGTGTGGAACAGGACCGTCTCGGCGCGACTGTGCGCGAAGATCGACACTCCCGTCCTCTGCACCGCCCTGCGAAGGACCGAACCCCCGCCGCGATCCAAGTTGCGAGGCATCGGGTGCGGCCCGTGGTGAACCACCGCGACGTGCGCGCCCGCGTGCGCGGCGGCCAGCGCGAACTCGAGCCCGAGCACTCCCGCGCCGAGGACGACGATGCGCTGTCCGCCGGCGACGACGCCACGGATGCGCTCGGCGTCGTCGAGATCGCGCAGCGCCGTCACACCGTGCGGGAGCGGGTCGTCACGGCCGGGCACGCGACGCGCAGCACGAGGAACCCCCGTCAACGTCGGAACGTTCGCGCGCGACCCGGTCGCGAGCACGACGCGGTCGTATTCGATCCGCTCGCCGTCGCCCAGCACGGCCACGCACGCGGCGCGATCCAGCTCCGTGACCGCGACACCGGTGATGAGGCGCGCACCGGCCTCCTCCAGGCCGGAACGGTCGGCGATCGTGAGCGAATCACGCTGCATCGCCCCGACGGCGTACTCGGCCACGAGCACGCGGTTGTAGGCATCGCTGGTCTCGGCTCCTACGACGGTGAGCGCGATCCGCCCGAGCCGAACGGCGGGGAGCAGGTTCTCGGCGAATCGTGCGCCGACCGGGCCGTAGCCGATGACGAGCACGCGAAGGGGTGCCTCGGTCATGCGATCGCCTCCTCCACCCGGCGCACGCGGACCGCGCCGGTCTTGAACTCGGGCATGGCCGACACGGGATCGACCGCGTCGGAGGTGAGAAGGTTGGCGGTGCCGTCGCCGGCGAAGTGGAACGGCACGAAGACGTCACCCGGCCGCACGTCCCGAGAGACGAGGGCTCTGGCGTGCATGACGCCTCGCTCGTTCGACAGTTCGAGAGTGTCGCCGTCCGCGATGCCGAGCCGGTCGGCGGTCGCCGGATGCAGCGTCGCCCGCACGTCGGGCTGGGCGAGGGCGAGCTCGGGCACCCTGCGGGTCTGCGCGCCGCTCTGGTAGTGCTCCAGGAGCCGGCCGGTGATCAGGGTCAGCTCACCCCGACCCGGGAGCCGGCCGTCGCGCAGCGCGGGGGAGACGGCCACGATCCGGGCACGTCCGTCGGGGTGGCCGAAACCGTCGGCGAACAGGCGCGGGGTTCCGAGCGACCCGACCGGGCATGGCCAGTGCACCGGAGCCCCGGCATCCAGCAGCGCATCGTCGATGCCGGAGTAGTCCGCGATTCCGCCTGCCGAAGCGCGGCGCAGCTCGTCGAAGACCTCCCGCGCGTCAATGGAATAGGTGCCCGGCGCATCGAGGCGGCGCGCCAGCTCTGCCATGATCCACAGTTCGTCGCGGACGCCGGCCGGCGGGGCGAGCGCGCGGCGGCGGCGGATGACGCGTCCCTCGAGATTCGTCATCGTGCCCTCTTCCTCCGCCCATTGCGGAACCGGCAGGACGACGTCGGCGAGCGCCGCGGTCTCGGACAGGAAGAAGTCCGAGACGACGAGGAGGTCGAGCCGCTCCAGTCCGGCACGCACGACGGAGGCGTTCGGTGCCGACACGACGACGTTCGAGCCGTGCACGAGGAGTGCGCGGGGGCCGCCGTCGACGCCCAGCGACTTGAGGAGCTCGACGGCGGGGATGCCGGCGCCGGGGATGATCGCGGGGTCGACGCCCCAGACCTCCGCGACGTGCGCGCGCGCGTCGGAGTCGGTGATCTTGCGGTAGCCGGGCAGCTGGTCGCACTTCTGCCCGTGCTCGCGACCGCCCTGGCCGTTGCCCTGTCCGGTGAGGGTCCCGTAGCCCGAGTCGGCTCGCCCGGGCAGGCCCAGGACGAGCGCGAGGTTGATCGCGGCGGTCGCTGTGTCGGTGCCGTCGACGTGCTGCTCCACACCGCGCCCGGTGAGGACGTACACCCCGTCGCCGGCCGCGAGCCTCCTCGCGACGGAGCGGATCGTGGAGGCGGGGACGCCGGTGACCGACTGCACGCGCTCGGGCCACCATCCCGCAACGCTGCGGCGGAGGTCGTCGAACCCGTTGGTGCGCTCCTGGAGGTAGGCGGCATCCGTCAGTCCCTCGGCGATCACGACGTGGGTGAGCCCGAGAAGGAGGGTCAGATCGGTCCCCGGAGTGGGCTGCAGATGGATTCCGCGACCTTCGTCGGTCAGGCGTGCCGTTGCCGTGCGGCGGGGATCGACCACGATGAGCCCGCCCGCCGCCTGCGCGCCGGCGAGGTGCCCGATGAACGGCGGCATGGTCGCCGCCACGTTCGTGCCGAGGAGCAGCACGGTGGATGCGGCATCGAGGTCGGCGAGCGGGAAGGGCAGTCCCCGGTCGATGCCGAACGCGCGGTTGCCGGCGGCCGCCGCCGAGGACATGCAGAAACGGCCGTTGTAGTCGATGCGACTCGTGCCGAGGGCCAGGCGTGCGAACTTGCCCAGCTGGTAGGCCTTCTCGTTCGTGAGGCCACCGCCGCCGAACACCGCGACGGCATCGGCTCCGTGTTCGGCGCGGATCCGCCGGATACGGTCGGCGACGAGGTCGAGGGCGGCATCCCAGCCGGTTTCGTGCAGCTCGCCATCGGTGCCCCGCACGAGCGGCACGGCCAGGCGATCGGGAGAGCGGAGGAGTTCGGCGGAGGTCCAGCCCTTCTTGCACAGGCCGCCGCGGTTGGTCGGAAACTCCCGTCCCGAGACGACCACCGGGGCCGCGCCCTCCGCCGTTCCCTCCGCCCGCGTCAGCGTCATTGCGCACTGGAGTGCGCAATACGGGCAGTGGGTGTCGGTGGATGCCGCGACCCCGGTGGACGTGTCGGTCATCGGTGTCAGATCCGGAATCCGTCGCTGCGCCTGCGGCCGTAGACGACTGCGGTGAGGACCAGCAGTGCGACGTAGGCGGAGACGAAGACGAAGAACGCTCCGGTGTAGCTGCCGGTCGCCTGCTGGGAAAGGTTCAGTGCCTGTGGAATGAGGAAGCCGCCGTAGGCGCCGATCGCCGAGATGAGCCCCAGCGCCGCGGCGGCCTTGCGCTTGGATGACACGTCGCCGCCCGTGGCCGCGTCGCCGTCGCCGCGCAGCGCGAAGACGACCGGCACCATCCGGTACGTCGAGCCGTTGCCCGCTCCCGCTGCCGCGAAGAGCAGCAGGAAGCACCCGAGGAAGAGCCAGAACTGCCCGGTCGGGATCACGATCATGACGGCGAGGGTCATGATCGCCATGGCTGCGAAGACCCCGATCGTCACCCGCGCCCCGCCGAAGCGGTCGGCCAGACGGCCGCCGATCGGACGGGCGAGAGAGCCGACCAGCGCACCGAGGAACGCGAGCGACACCGCTGCGGTTCCCACCGCGATGCTGGAGAAGGCAGGGAACTGGTCGGCGATGAGCTTGGGGAAGACGCTCGCGAAGCCGATGAAGGAACCGAACGTGCCGATGTACAGAAGCGAGAGCAGCCACAGGTGCGGTTCGCGAAGCGCTGCGGCGGAGCCGGAGAAGTCCGCTTTGGCCGAAGAGAGGTTGTTCATCCGCAGCGCGGCGCCGATCATCGCCGCGAGGATGAGCGGCACCCAGATCCACCCGGCGAGCGGCAGATTGACAGCGACTCCGGCTCCGATCGTCACGACGATCGGAACGACGAACTGTGCGACCGACGCACCGAGGTTGCCGCCCGCGGCGTTCAAGCCCAGAGCCCAGCCCTTCTCTCGCTGCGGGTAGAAGTAGGTGATGTTCGACATGGAGCTGGCGAAGTTGCCGCCGCCGAACCCGGCGAGAGCCGCGACCAGCAGAAGAACGGGGAAGGGGGTCTCGGGGTTGCCCACGCAGACGGCCATCGCGATCGCCGGGATCAGCAGCAGCGCCGCGGAGATGATCGTCCAGTTGCGCCCGCCGAAGATCGGAACCAGGAATGAGTACGGAATCCGCAGCGTCGCGCCGACGAGGCTGGGGATCGAGATGAGCCAGAAGATCTGGCTGCTGTCGAGGGTGAAACCTGCGGTCGGAAGGAGCACGGCCACGATGCTCCACAGCTGCCAGACCACGAAGCCGAGGAACTCGGCGAAGATCGACCAGACGAGGTTGCGCTTGGCGATCGCACGCCCGGGGCCTTCCCACTGGGCGAGGTTCTCCGGATCCCACCCGTCGATCCAGCGCCCACGGCGGTGGACGAGACCGGTCACATCGGAAGCCGGGGGAGCGCCGACGGCGCTTTCGGGTACGGCGCCGGTGGGCGGCGCGGTCAGTGTCGCTTCGGTCATCGAGATCTCCTGGGGAGTCGCAGTGAAGTGGAGCCTGTGACTCAGAAGCTACGGAATCCGCATTTCGCCGGTTCGTTCCCCGTGTGAACTCTGCGTCTCACCGATTTCACCGGGGACACCCGGAGGTTGTGAGATTTCCAGGCCCGCTACGCTTCCCCCGTGCCCTTCGCTCTCGCCTTGACCGTGATCCTCGCCGCGCTCGCGATCTTCCAGTTCGCGCTGATCCTCGGGGCTCCCCTCGGGCGTTACGCATGGGGCGGACAGCACCGGGTGCTGCCCGCTCGGCAGCGCATCGGCAGCGCCGTGGCGATCGTCATCTACGCGCTGATCGTCGCGATCGCATGGGACCGGCTGGGGGCGATCGACGTCTTCCCCGAGGGATTCTCGGTGATCGCGATGTGGGTCGTCTTCGGATACTTCGTGCTCGGCATCCTGCTGAATGCGATTTCGCGCAGCAGAGAGGAGCGCCTCGTGATGGTGCCGGTGACGATCGTGCTGTCGGTGTTGAGCTTCTTCATCGCCCTGGGCTACGGAGCGCTTGCCGCGCCGGCCTGATCCGGGAGCGTTACCCTGGGGACACGCATCCGTCGCTCCTGCACGAGACAGGCGGGGGACGTCGGATCGCTCGCGGGGCCGATGAGAGGGAGTGGCCATGCGTCGTGCCAAGATCGTCGCCACGCTCGGCCCCGCCACGTCCTCCTACGAGACGATCGAGCAGCTCGTCGGCGCAGGACTCGACGTCGCCAGACTCAATCTGAGTCACGGCGAACGCGCTGTCCACGAACGCACCTACGCGCATGTGCGCCGGGCGAGCGAATCCACGGGCCGCGCCGTCGGCATCCTCGCCGATCTGCAGGGCCCGAAGATCCGACTCGGCAGGTTCGCGCACGGTCCGTACCTGCTCGCGGAGGGCGGGATCTTCACGATCACCTCGGAGAAGATCGAGGGAACCGAGGACATCGTCGGCACGACCTTTCCGCAACTCGTGAAGGACGTCTCTCCGGGAGACCCGATCCTCGTCGATGACGGAAAGGTGCGCCTGCGGGTGATCGACACGGACGGCGTACGGGTGCGCACCGAGGTGATCGTCGGAGGCGAGGTCTCCGACAACAAGGGTCTGAACCTGCCTGGCGTCGCCGTGACCGCCGCCGCACTCAGTGCCAAGGACGAGGACGATCTCCGGTGGGCGCTGCATCTGGGAGTGGACCTCGTCGCGCTGTCGTTCGTGCGCTCCGCCAAGGACGCCCAGCGCGCGCAGGTCATCATGGCGGAGGAGGGCCGCCGGGTGCCGATCATCGCCAAGATCGAGAAGCCTGAGGCGGTCGAGGTCCTGCAGGACATCATCGACGCCTTCGACGGGGTCATGGTGGCGCGCGGCGACCTCGGTGTCGAACTGCCCCTCGAGGTGGTCCCGATCGTGCAGAAGCGGGCCGTCGAGCTGGCCCGCCGCTGGGCGAAGCCGGTGATCGTCGCGACGCAGATGCTCGAATCGATGATCGAGAACCCCGTCCCCACGCGCGCCGAGACCTCGGACGTCGCCAACGCGGTGCTCGACGGCGCCGACGCCGTCATGCTGTCCGGTGAGACGAGCGTCGGCGCAGACCCCGTCACCGTCGTGGAGACCATGGCGCGCATCATCGCCTCGACCGAGGATCACGGCCTGGCGCGCATCCCGGCGCTCGGAACGAAGCCGCACACGCAGGGCGGGGCGATGACGCTCGCGGCGGTGAACATCGCGGAATTCGTCGGAGCGCGATACGTCTGCGTGTTCAGCCAATCCGGCGACTCGGCCCGTCGGATGTCGCGCCTGAGGCACGCCGTGCCGATCATGGCTTTCACGGACCTGCCGGACACCCGCGCCCGCAGCGCGCTCTACTGGGGCGTGGAGACATTCCTCGTCGCGCGCGCCCTCACGACCGACGACCTCATGCGCACGGTCGACGAGGTGCTCCTGGCGAACGGACGCGCCGTCCTCGGCGACGTCGTGGTCGTGACCGCGGGCGCGCCTCCGGGTCTGGCGGGGTCGACGAACAACGTGCGCGTGCACACGATCGGAGCGACCGGCGGCGCCTAACCGCGAGAGCTGAGCCAGGACCGGTCGGTCAGGACGATCGGGCCGTCGTCGGTGATCGCGATCGTGTGCTCGGAATGGGCTCCCCGTGAGCCGTCGGCGCTGCGCAGCGTCCACCCGTCGGGATCGGTGACGAGCTCGTCGGTGTTCTCCAGGAACCACGGCTCGAGCGCGAGGACCAGGCCCGCGCGCAGCGGATATCCGCGGCCGGGCTTGCCGTCGTTGGGCACGTGCGGGTCACCGTGCATGATCCGTCCGACGCCGTGGCCGCCGAAGTCCGTGTTGATCTCATAGCCGTCCGCACGGGCGATCTCGGCGATCGCATGCGAGATGTCGCCGATCCGGTTGCCCACCACGGCCGCGGCGATCGCGGCATCCAGCGCGCGCTCGGTCGTGTCGATGATCGCGAGATCCTCCTCGCGGGGTGTGCCCACGATGAAGGAGACCGCCGAGTCGGCCACCCAGCCGTCCACCGCGACGGCGAAGTCGAGCGAGACGAGGTCGCCGTCCTTCACCGCGTAGTCGAAGGGCAGTCCGTGCAGCACGGCATCGTTGACGGATGTGCAGATGACCTTGCCGAACGGACGTGCGCCGAAAGAGGGGTGGTAGTCGATGTAGCACGACTCCGCGCCTGCCCGTCGGATCATGTCGTGCGCGCGGCGATCGATCGCCAGGAGATTCGTGCCGACGGTCGTCTCGTCGCGCAGCGTGGCGAGCACCTCCGCCACGAACCGCCCCGCAGGCCGCATCGCCTCGATCTCGGCGGGCGTGCGCAATTCGATCATCCCGTTCCTTTCGTCCCACACCATTGTGGGGGATGCCGAGTCTGGGAGGATGCCCCGTCCTACCGTCGAGCACCGTCCCAACGGGCACGCACCGGCGTACCATCGAGGCTATGTGGGTACGTCGCGCTTTCTACGGCTGGCTGATCCCCGCGGCGTTCCTGCTTCCGCTGTGGCTGCTCGTCGGCTGGGGAGTCTTCAACGCCGGTGGCTGGGCCTTCCTCTGGGTGCTGTTCATCGCGATCCCGTCCGTGTTCATCGGTCAGCTCGTCCTCACACTCCTGGTGAGGGCGCGCGGCACGGTGCGGGCGGAACGCGCGGTGTCGTGGTGGGACGTGCTCGGCTTCACGGTCTGGCACGCCCTGACGATCGCACTCGGCTTCTACAACCAGGCGTGGTGGTGGCCGGTCATGGCGCTGACGGTCGCCGTCGGGCTGGCGATGTTCTGGGTCGAGCTGGCGCAGCTCGCGCGCGAGGCGCGACCCTCTGCCATTCTGATGCGCACGACCGAGGGCCTCGGCTACAGCCCTGCACAGACCCCGCGCCAGGCGCCGAGCGAGCGCGACGTCATCGTCATCGCGGAGAAGCCGCCGACCGTCTGAGCGCGTTTTGGCGGGCCGCGGCATCCGTGGCAGAATGGATCCTTGTGTCCTGAAAGGTTCTGCCTCAGGGGAGCCGGTCGTCAGGTGTCATGCTGACAGCCTCGGACGCACCTCATCCTTCCTTCCAGTACCGCGGTCGACCTGTGGCGGCCGCAGAGAGCAATGATCATGCAGATCCTCGACTCCGTCGACGCAGCATCCCTGCGGTCCGACATCCCCGCCTTCGGCGCCGGCGACACCGTGAAGGTGCACGTCAACATCACCGAGGGCAACCGCTCCCGGATCCAGGTCTTCCAGGGCGTCGTCATCGGCCGCTCGGGCGACGGCGTGCGCGAGACCTTCACGGTCCGCAAGATCAGCTTCCAGGTCGGCGTGGAGCGCACGTTCCCCGTGCACAGCCCGGTGATCGACCACATCGAGGTCGTCACCCGAGGTGACGTCCGCCGCGCGAAGCTGTACTACCTGCGCAACCTCCGTGGCAAGAAGGCCAAGATCAAGGAGAAGCGCGACAACTGACGCGATTCCGTCGGAACCCCGGAGCCGGTTGGCCCGGGGTTTCGTCGTTTTCGCAGGTGCGGATGTGCGACCCTTGAGAGCAGGGTGGGCTGACGCGCAGCGAGCCCGCAGAAGGATCTGAATGACGACCGAGCAGACGGCGCCCGCACAGCCGGTACCCTCCTCCCGTTCCGGGCTGAACTCCGGTCGAGATCGACGGCGCGGATGGCTGTCGTTCCTGCGCGACGTCCTGATCATCGTGCTCGTCGCGGTGCTCGTCTCCTTCCTGGTGAAGACGTTCCTGGTGCGTTCCTTCTACATCCCGTCGGGATCGATGGAGAGCACGCTCATGGTGAACGACCGGATACTGGTGGACGAGATCACCCCCCGGTTCGGCGGATACGACCACGGCGACATCGTCGTCTTCCGCGATCCGGGCGGCTGGCTGCCCGTGAGCTCCGAGCCATCGCGGTCGCCGATCGTCGAAGCGATCGACTGGACGCTCTCGCTGGTGGGGCTGTCTGCGCCGGACAGTGACGACCACCTCGTGAAGAGGATCATCGGGATGCCGGGCGATCACGTGGTCTGCTGCAACGCGATCGGTCAGATCACGGTCAACGACGTGCCGATCGACGAACGGGACTACCTTCAGCTCCCGAATGCCGACAGCCCCGCGTCCGCGGACGACTTCGATGTCGTCGTGCCCGAGGGTCGCCTCTGGGTGCTCGGAGACAATCGCTATTCGTCGAAGGACTCGCGGTACAACCAGGATCAGCCCGGCAAGGGCTTCGTGCCGGTCGACAACGTCGTCGGCCGAGCCTTCCTGATCACGTGGCCGTTCAGTCGCTTCGGGATGCTGGACCCCCAGCACGCCGTGTTCGCCGGCGTACCGGAGCCGGCCGGTGTCACCGACCCGGAATGACCGATCCGTGATGACCGTGATCGAGCCTCGCCTGACCCTGGAGCGGCGCTTGCTCCGAGAGCACGCGATCGTCATCGCGTGCGATGAGGTCGGTCGCGGAGCCCTCGCCGGCCCGGTCGCGGTCGGCGCCGTCGTGATCGACGCTCCTCGGTCGCGCAAGCGCGTGCCCCAGGGTCTGCGCGACTCGAAGCTCGTCCCCGAGCATCGGCGCGCGGAGGTGGCCGCGCGCGCGGCATCCTGGGTGTCTGCCAGCGCCGTCGGCTGGGCGAGTTCTGTCGAGATCGACGAGGTAGGCATCATGCGCGCGCTGGGGCTCGCCACGATCAGGGCCCTTGCCGATCTTCGCGCGCACGGCGTCGTGCCCGAGAGCGCGATCGTCGTGCTCGACGGCAATCACGACTACATCACCCCGGCGGGGGGTACGGGACTGACCATCAGACCGGTGATCAAGGCCGATCGCGACTGCGCGAGCGCGGCAGCGGCATCCGTCATCGCGAAGGTCGCGCGAGACTCCCTCATGACCGAACTGCACGACGAGCTGCCCGCC
Organism: Microbacterium sp.; assembly: GCA_035630115.1. GTDB lineage: Bacteria > Actinomycetota > Actinomycetes > Actinomycetales > Microbacteriaceae > Microbacterium. The sequence continues at coordinate 12,418 of DASQLG010000013.1, forward strand.
TACAACTGGGCGCGCAACAAGGGCTACGCGAGCCCCGACCACCGCGACGCGATCCTCGAGCACGGCATCAGCCGGCACCACCGCGCGTCCTGGTCGTTCATCGGATCGCCGACGCTGTTCTGAGCCGGCCTGCCTCAGGAGTCGAGCGAGAGCTCCTCGGGCAGATGGAAGTCTCGACGTGAGAGCTCTTCCACGTTGACGTCTTTGAACGTCAGCACCCGCACCGACTTGACGAAGCGATCCGCCCGGTAGATGTCCCACACCCACACGTCGTTCATGGTGATCTCGAAGTAGAAGTCGTGCTCGGTGTCGCGCCGTACGACGTTGACCTCGTTCGCGAGGTAGAACCTGCGCTCTGTCTCGATCACGTACTGGAACTGCGCAACGACGTCGCGGTACTCGCGGTACAGGGCGAGCTCCAGTTCGCGGTCGTAGTCTTCGAAGACTTCGTCATCCATGGTGACTCCATCCTAGAGTCGCGCTCGGCCCCACGCGCGTCGGCGTCTCCTCCCCAGGCCGAGTCGCGCGACACTTCTACCCGCATGCCGGCCGTCGCGTCCGGGCGCGGCCCGGCCCGCGCAACGATGCCTTCATGGCAGCAAAGGATGTGCTCGGCCGGGCCGGCGAAGACCGGGCGGCGCGGTATCTCGAGTCGCGCGGGTATGTCGTGCTCGACCGCAACTGGCGGATCCGCGAAGGCGAACTGGATCTCATCGTGGCGCGGCCCGGCGAACTCGTGGTCGTCGAGGTCAAGACCCGGCGGGGAGAGGGCTTCGGGCATCCGCTCGAGGCGATCGATCGCCGTAAGCAGCATCGCCTGTGGCGTCTGGCCATCGCGTGGATCGCGGCGCATCCCGAGCAGGCACAGGGGAGGCGGCTGCGGCTCGATGCCGTGGCGATCATCGGCCCCGACCCCGCTTCGGCGGTCCTGGAGCATCTCGAGGACCTGAGATGACGACCGCGCGCACGTGGGCGGTGGCCCTCACCGGACTCAACGGATCGCTCGTCGAAGTCGAGGCCGACCTGTCGAATCAGCAGCCGGAGTTCCGCATCATCGGACTCCCCGACAAGGCGCTCGGCGAGGCCGTGCAGCGCGTGCACAACGCGAGTGCGAACTGCGGTCTCGCCCTGCCGCGGCGGCGCCTCACCGTGAACCTCTCGCCCGCCAGCCTTCCCAAGCACGGCTCCGGTTTCGACGTCGCCATCGCGATCGCCGCGCTGGCGACGGAGGGGCGGATGGACGCCGCCTCGATCGCCGAAACCGTCCACATCGGCGAGCTCGGCCTCGACGGGCGGCTGCGACCCGTTCCGGGTGTGCTTCCTGCCGTCATGGCCGCAGCACGCGAGGGCAGGCGGCGAGTGATCGTGCCGCACGCCAACGAAGCAGAGGCCGCGCTCGTGGACGGCATCGAGGTGGTCGGCGCGGTCTCGCTCGCCGACGTGGCGCGTCGGCACGGGGCCGACGTCGAGGATCGCGACCTCGATCCGGTGCCCGCACAGGGACCCGGCGCGGGAGGCCGTGCGACCGCAGAACTGGCCGAGGTGATCGGGCAGCGCGACGCGGTGGAGGCTCTGATCGCTGCGGCCGCCGGCGGCCACCACATGCTCATGAGCGGGCCGCCCGGCGCGGGCAAGACCATGCTGGCGAGCAGGCTGCCCGGCATCCTTCCCGAGCTCGACGATGCCGCGGCGCTCGAGGTCGCCGCGATCCGGTCGCTCTCCGGGGTGGCGATCGGCTCACTGGAGCGGCGCCCGCCGCTGGAGGCACCCCACCACAGCGCGAGCATCGCGGCTCTCGTCGGCGGCGGCTCGCGCGTCGTGCGTCCTGGAGCGATCGCCCGGGCGACTCACGGCGTCCTGTTCCTCGACGAGGTCGGTGAATTCGCGCCGAGCGTGCTCGACGCGCTGCGACAGCCGCTGGAGAAGGGCGAGATCACGATCGACCGTGCCGGGGTGACGGCATCCTTCCCCGCGTCGTTCCAGTTGATCCTCGCGACGAATCCCTGCCCGTGCGGCAACTACGGAGTGCGCGGGGGCAGCTGTGTGTGCCCGCCCATGGCGATCCGGCGCTACATGGGCCGGCTTTCCGGTCCTCTGCTGGATCGCGTCGACATCGAGCTGGCTCTCGCGCGCGTGTCGGTCGCGCACGCCTCGAACCTCACCGCCGACGTCGTGACGACGGATGCCGCCGCTGCGCGTGTCGCCGACGCGCGGGCCCGCGCGGCCCACCGCCTCCGCGATACGCGGTGGCGGCTGAATGCCCGCGTGTCCGGTCCGTGGCTGCGGGGGGGTCCGCTGGCGCTTCCGCCGCTCGTGCGCCGACCGCTCGACGCCGCGCTGCACCGCGGGTCTCTGACGCTGCGCGGTTACGACCGCGTCCTTCGCGTGGCGTGGACGCTCAGCGATCTGGGCGGGCGTCAGAGCCCCACCGTGCACGACATCGGACGCGCACTGTTCATGAAGAAGGGCATCACGACATGAGCCGCATCCTCACCGCACCGCGCGAGGCCCGAGCCCTGATGGCTCCGCTCGCGAGAGGTGATCTCGACGATGAGCGGGCGCTGCGGATGTTCGCCGCGGCGACCTGGAGCTGCATCGTCGAACCGGGCGACAGCGTCGCAGGCAGGCTGGTCGCTGCGCTGGGCCACGAAGCCGCGCTGGGCGAGGTGAGCGGCGGAGGGCGGGATGGACTCGCTCGGGAGGCGGCGGCCATCAGCGCCGGAGCGTGGCAGCAGGCACGCGATCGTTGGCTCCCGCGCCTCGACGGCGAGGTCGTTCGCGACGCGCTGCAGAGGGCGGCCCGGGCCGGCATCGCATTGGTCACCCACGAAGATCCCGCGTGGCCGGCCGCGGTCGACGATCTCGGCGAACACCGGCCGCTGGTGCTCTGGGTGCGGGGGGATGTCGGCGCGCTCGGCGGCTGCACACCCTCGTCCGCGCACTCCGTCGCGCTCGTAGGTGCGCGTGCGGCGACGAGCTATGGCGAGCACGTCAGCATGGAGTTGTCCGCCGATCTCGTGGGCCGCGGCATGACGATCGTGTCGGGCGCGGCGTACGGCATCGACGGCGCCGCGCACCGCGCAGCGCTCACGTCCGGCGGCACCACGGTCGCGCTGCTGGCCGGCGGGGCCGACCGCCCGTATCCGTCGGGCCATGCCCAGCTGATCGAGCGGATCGCGGCATCCGGTGCCGTCGTCAGCGAGGTGCCGTGCGGGTCGCCGCCGACGAAGTGGCGGTTCCTCCAGCGCAACCGCCTCATCGCCGCGCTGGCCGGGGCGACGGTCGTCGTGGAGGCGGGAGCGCGCAGCGGCTCGCTCAACACCGCCGGCCACGCCGCTGCGCTCGCCCGGCCGCTCGGTGCCGTGCCCGGGCCTGTCACGAGTGCGGCATCAGCCGGCTGTCACCGGCTGCTGCGCGAGTTCGACGCGCGGTGCGTCACGAACGCCGACGAGGTGATGGAACTGCTCGGAGCGGCACCTCCGGCGCTGTTCGACATGCCGAGCGGTGGGCATGGCGACCGCACAGACGACACGACGCGGGTGAGGGATGCCATGAGCTTCCGCTCGTGGCGGCAGACCGCTGACATCGCCCGCCGGTCGGGCCTGTCTTCGACGGATGTGACGGGGATCCTGGGGCTCATGGCGCTCGAGGGCGAGGCGGTGCGCGGAGACGGCGGCTGGCGCCGGGTGCGCACGGAGACGCCGGTGCACTGATCACCCGTGCGCCGCGGTCGCGTACGCGGGAGATGGCGGCATGCTGGAGCCATGGATCTCGACGAGGCGGCTGACGCGTACGCGCGTCATCTCGCGCAGGTGCGCCGCCTGTCGCCCGCCACGGTGCGGGCGTACGCGGCCGATCTGCGGGATCTGTCCGCGACCGTTCCGGGGGCACAGCTCTCGGATGTCGACCTCGAAGCGCTCCGCGAGTGGCTGTGGCGGGCGACGCAGCGCGGCGATGCACGCTCTACGCTCGCCCGGCGCACCGCCGCGGCCCGCGGATTCTTCGCCTGGGCAACGGAGGAAGGACTCGTGGCGGTCGATCCGAGCCTCAGACTCGTGGCGCCCAAGCGCGGCCGTACGCTCCCGAAGGTCGCGACGGCTGATGGGGTGCGCGGGATGCTCGACGGGCTGGCCGTGCGGGCGGCCGGGGGCGACCCCGTCGAACTGCGCGACCACGCGATGCTGGAGGTGCTCTACGGTGCCGCGGTGCGCGTATCGGAGCTGACGGGGCTCGACCGCGACGACGTCGACCTCGACCGTGCGACCGTCCGGGTGCTCGGCAAGGGGTCGAAGGAGCGCGTGGTGCCGTTCGGCGCCCCCGCTCGTCGCGCCATCGAGGCGTACCTCACGCGCGGCCGCCCGGCGCTCGCGGCGCGCTCGGCGAAGGGGGATCCCGGTCCGGCTCTGTTCCTCGGCACGCGCGGCTCCCGCATCGCGCCGCGTGCGGTCTACGACGTTGTCGCGCGCGATCTCGGCGAGGTGCTCGGCACCTCGGCCGTCGGACCACACGCCCTGCGGCACTCCGCCGCGACACACCTGCTCGACGGGGGCGCCGACTTACGCGCCGTGCAGGAGCTGCTCGGACACGCGAGCCTGGGCACGACGCAGATCTATACGCATGTCTCCTCGGAGCGTCTCGCCGCGACGTACCGGCTCGCCCACCCGCGGGCGTGACCGCGCTGCCCGTCAGTCGCAGCAGGGGAGCAGGATCGCTCGCGGAACACCGTCGAGCAGAAGCATCGGATTGATGTAGCGGCCGTCCAGACGCACACCGAAGTGGAGTTCGCCGGGCGCCGAGTGGCCTCCGAGCGCCAGCGTGGCCACTTCCTCCCCGCCGCGCACCGGCGCTCCGGGCACGAGCGCGGTGTCGACAGGTTCGAGCGTCGTGACGAGTCCGCCGCCGTGATCGATTGTCAGGACTCCGCGGCCGGCGACCCGTCCTGCGAATGCGACGATTCCGTCAGCGGGGGAGACCAGGGCGGACGACCCGAGAAGGGCGAGGTCTATCCCGCGGTGACCGGGACCGTATTCGTGCGCAGGGGCGACGTACACTCGGGCCAGCCGGAAGTTGCTCGCCGGCCACACCCAGCCCAGAGCAGCCAGATCGCCGGCACCCGGTGAGACGGATGCCGCATGCTGCGAGCGAGCGTGCGTCGCGCCGGCGGCCGGGGCGAAGACGGAATTCAGGCACAGCGCGACGGCGACCCAGAGCGCAGCGCGCCGGGTCGCAGGATTCGCAGATGACGGATGCCGCGGCATCCGCCCAGCCTCGTCCGCCCCGTTCGTCAACCGTGCATTCGTCGCACGATCGGGGACGGTGAGCCTGACGAGAAGAGCTGGGGAGGAGGGGTCGCTGGTACACTTGATTCACACCCCGCTCGTCGGGGTGAATACGCGTGCCCAGAGCGCGACCGCGGACCACACGTTCGCGAACGCGCGGCATCCACTCCCACCGGTCTCTCAGTGCGATCAGCCCTGGAGCGGGAGTGTGCCGGGCACCAGGCCCGCCGGCCATTCGGTCGAGCGAATCACAACCGCAAGCGACGCTCCTCCGGCGTCGAGAACAGGAGAACGGCCATGGCCGTCGTCACCATCCGCCAGCTGCTCGACAGCGGCGTCCACTTCGGACACCAGACCCGCCGGTGGAACCCGAAAGTCAAGCGCTTCATCCTCACGGAGCGCAGCGGCATCCACATCATCGACCTGCAGCAGTCGCTGACCTACATCGACAAGGCCTACGAGTTCGTCAAAGAGACCGTCGCCCACGGCGGCACGGTCCTCTTCGTCGGCACGAAGAAGCAGGCCCAGGAGATCATCGCCGAGCAGGCGACCCGCGTCGGCCAGCCCTACGTCAACCAGCGCTGGCTCGGTGGTCTCCTCACCAACTTCCAGACCGTGTCCAAGCGCCTCGCTCGCATGAAGGAGCTCGAGGAGCTCGACTACGAGAACCCGGCGGACAGCGGTTTCACGAAGAAGGAGCTGCTGCTGAAGAAGCGCGAGCTCGACAAGCTGCACAAGTCGCTCGGCGGAATCCGCAACATGTCGAAGACCCCGTCTGCGATCTGGGTCGTCGACGCCAAGCGCGAACACCTCGCGGTCAACGAGGCCACGAAGCTCGGCATCCCGATCATCGGCATCCTCGACACGAACGCCGACCCGGACGAGTTCCAGTACCCGATCCCCGGCAACGACGACGCGATCCGCTCGGTGGGCCTGCTCACCCGCATCATCGCCGACGCCGCCGCCGAGGGCCTCATCCAGCGCCACAACCCGACCGACGAGTCGGCCGAGGCCGCTGAGCCGCTGGCCGACTGGGAGCGCGAGCTGCTGGAACAGAGTGCGCCCGAGCAGTCCTCCGCCGAGACGGAGAAGGTCGCCGACGAGGCGATCGCCGCGGACGACCTGGCTGAGGCCGTCGAGGCCGAGCAGGCCGATGAGGCAGAAGCTGCCACCGAGTCGGCCGCCGACGCGGCCGGTGCCGAGGCCCACGACGAGGCGATCGCCGACGCCGCGGACCAGCCCGTCGCCGAGGTCGAGGCCGCCGAGGCCGAAGACGCCAAGTAGGCGCCGACCCGCACGCATCCCGCTGCAGGCAGGCCCCGAGGCTCACGCTCGGGCTGACCTGCGGCACGCTCGGCGGGGCTGTTCAGCAACGGCCCCGCCGAGGCAACCACTCCCCAACTCAACACAAGCAAGGAGCCACCACCCATGGCAAACTTCACGATCGCCGACATCAAGTCGCTGCGCGAGCAGCTCGGAACCGGCATGGTCGACACGAAGAAGGCGCTCGAAGAGGCCGACGGCGACGTCGAGAAGGCCGTCGAGATCCTGCGTCTGAAGGGCGCGAAGGGCAACGCCAAGCGCGCCGACCGCTCCACCA
>DASQLG010000014.1:0-8111 GCA_035630115.1 Microbacterium sp.
AAGGTGTTCCACGGCGCGGGAATGCGTCAGCTCGGCCAGGCGGTCAGCGATTTCGGCTCGACGGCGCGCGCCATCGAGCGCGGACTCCGCGCGGACCAGCAGCATGAGCTGCTCACCGGCCGCGTGCAGCAGATGGTCACCGATGTCGCGACGCGCCTGCGTCCGGCATCCGGTCTCTCGCCCGCCGAAGCCGCCGCGCTGTTCAACGCGAACCAGTCCGAGCTCATCGAAGCCGCGCGCGCCCACGGTGAGCTGCTGCAGTGGGAGGCGTTCACGGATGCCGTGAACGGCGTCTCGGATGAGGGTACGAAGCGCGTGCTCACCTGGCTGCGCGACCTGTTCGGCCTAGGTCTGATCGAGAAGCACCTCGCGTGGTACCTGATCAACGGCCGCCTGTCGTCGCAGCGCGCCGCGGCGGTGTCGTCGTACATCGACCGCCTCTGCCTGCGGCTGCGGCCGCACGCGCAGGACCTCGTCGATGCCTTCGGCTACGCGCCCGAGCACCTGCGGGCTCCGATTGCGTCGGGTGCCGAGCAGGTGCGTCAGGACGAGGCCCGCGAACACTACCGGGCCCTCGCCGAGTCGGGCGAGGCGCCGATCTCCGAGAAGGTCGCGAACAAGAAGTAACCTTTCGACGCTGAGACTGCAACGGGTGGTCGAGACTGCGGGTAAACCCCACGGTCTCGACCACCCGTTGCAGTCTCACGGCGTGGAGGCGAACCGGAGTGTCAAGGATTCTTGACATGCGCGATGCGCCGCGCGTATCCTCGTGTCAAGGATTCTTTACACGAGGAGGGCATCATGCGCGCTGTCGTCAGCCGCCGATACGGAGGACCCGAAGTGGTCGAGGAGGCGACCCTTCCCGACCCCGCGCCCGGGGCCGGAGAGCTGCTCGTCCGCGTCGAGGCGAGTGACCTCTCCGCCGCCGATGCCGCGCTGCGGTCGGGGTCGCCGTTCCCGGCGCGGCTGTTCGCGGGCCTCCGAAAGCCGCGCCTCCCCGTGCTGGGGGCCGATTTCGCCGGGATCGTCGAGGTGGTCGGCGATGGAGTGACGCGCTTCGCGGTCGGCGACGCGGTGTGGGGCGCGACCGGCGTGGCCATGGGCGCACACGCCGAGCTGGTGCTGGTTCCCGAGGACGGTGCGGTCGCGCTCCGGCCTCCGGACCTTGAGGCGACGGATGCCGCATCCCTCGTCGATGCCACGGCGATGTCGTTCCTGCGCGACACCGCCCGGCTCCAGCCCGGCGAGCGGATCCTCATCAACGGCGCGTCCGGGGCGGTCGGCACGGCTGCGGTCCAGCTCGCCCTCGACATGGGCGCGGAAGTCACCGCAGTGTGCAGCGCGGCGCGAATGGACCTGGTCCGCGATCTCGGCGCGGTGCACGCGTTCGACTACCGCTCGGTCGATGTGACCACCCTGCCCGGCCGCTACGACGTCGTGTTCGACGTCTTCGGCAACCTGGGCTTCCGCAGGGCCCGGCGCATGCTGACCCCCACCGGGCGTTATCTGATCACGGTGCCGACCTTCGGCGCCCTGGCGTGGCACGCGCTCACGCTGCCATCGAGGGGGCGCCGCTCGCGCATCGCGTTCACCGGACTGCGCAAGGCGTCGGTCGTGCGCGGAGACCTCGAGGAGACGGGTGCGCTCGTGTCGGCGGGTCGGATCCGCGCTGTCGTCGACGGCGTCTACCCGTTCTCCAACGGCCGGGCTGCGCACGAGCACGTCGCGCGCGGGAAGGCCGGTCACGTCATCCTCATCCCGTGACCTGCGCGCGGTCCCACGTGTCGGCTGCGCCGCCTATCCTGACGGGATGAGGGCCGACATGCCGCGCCGCGACGTGCGGACGGGAGACGACGGCATCGCCCGGTGCGCCTGGGCGGCTGAGGACGCCGAGTACCGCAGGTACCACGACGAGGAGTGGGGCGTCGCCCTGCACGGAGATCGAGCGCTCTTCGAGAAGATGAGCCTCGAGGGCTTCCAGGCCGGTCTGTCGTGGATCACGATCCTGCGCAAGCGCCCGCGATTCCGCGAAGTGTTCGCGGCGTTCGACCCGGCCGTCGTCGCGGCCTTCGATGCCGACGACATCGAACGGCTCATGGCGGATGCGGGCATCATCCGCAACCGGGCGAAGATCGAGGCGACGATCTCCAACGCCCGCCTGGCCCAGGAGATGGGTGAGGGCGACCTCGATGCCCTCCTGTGGTCGTTCGCACCCCCGCGCGAGCGCTCGCGACCCGGGTCGTTCGCCGAGGTGCCGGCGGTGACCGCGGAGTCGGTGGCGATGAGCAAAGCCCTGCGCAAGCTCGGCTTCCGCTTCGTAGGACCCACGACGATGTACGCCCTGATGCAGTCTGCAGGCATGGTCGACGACCACGTCGAAGGATGCTGGCGAGCATCTGTGCTGGGGAACAAGCGGCGGCCGGCCTAGGTGGCGTCGCGGATCATCAGCGCCGGAAGCGCGACCTTGAGCCAGGCACCGAGCTCTTCATCGGTCCAACCGTTGTCCACGGTGAACTCCAGATAGGTGTGATCGCTGAGGATGGTCGACAGGATCGCGGTGCCCGTCGGCACCGTCAGACCTTGTCGCAGCATCCCATGCTCTTCGAGTGCTTCGACGACGCGCTCCGCGGCGGAGATGCGCATCCGCTCCGACCGGATCCACCACGCGGCGATTTCGGGGTCGCCCTTGGCCGCTGCGCGACCGACTTCGCTGATCGCCGCTGCACGGGCGTATACCGGGATCGCTCCGTCAACGAAGGCTGCGAGCGCGCGCCGGGCGTCGGTTTCGCTCAGTGCGGTCGCGAACCATTCGCTCTCTTCCGGATCACCCTCGGACGTGCCGTCCGGGCTCGTGCCCATGACTGAGATGCCGACGAGCTCCTCGATGAGCAGTGCCTTGGTCCGGAAGATCAGGTACACGGTCTGCACCGCGACCCCTGCGCGCTCGGCGATCGCCGCCATCGTGGTGTCGTGGTAGCCCTTCGCGACGAACTCTTCGCGCGCCGCCTCGAGAACTCTCCAGCGGGTCTGGAGTGCCTTCTGCTTGCGACTTTGACGGAGCGCGGTGCGGGGGGAGGTCGATAGATCACCCTCCCTGCGCCCGGTCCCGTTGACTCCCGCCATCATGATCCCTACACTATCGCTCACTACCACTAGTGGGGGGCTCTAGTGAAAGTCCCGGCCGCGTACGGTCGGCTGCCGTGAGGTATCAGATCTGCGCATCCTCGCCTCCTTGTCGTATTCCGATTACGCCGCGCTGCGGCATCTGACCGAGGAGGTTGAGAATGCGTAAAGCATTCCTCACGATCAACGCGTTACTGACCCTGGCGCTCGTCGCCCAGCTCTACCTCGCCGCCCTCGGGCACTTCTCCGAGCCGGAGAAGGAACTGTTCTCGTTCCACGGCACGAACGGGCGCATCATCATCCCGATCCTTTTGATCCTGTGGATCATCTTCGGCTTCATCGCGCGGATCGGCGGCAAGAACATCGGTCTCACCTTCATCGGGCTCGCGCTGCTCGCCCTGCAGACCGTCTACTTCATCATCGCGGGCGCAATGGGGGCGTCGCCGCCACCGAACATGAGCACACCGGGCGCCACTCCGTATGTGCTGGGTCTTCACGGTCTGGGCGGAACGCTGCTGCTGTTGCTCACGATCTGGGTGTTCTTCCGCGTGAAGGCGATGGGGCCGCGTGTGCGGGCTTCGGCAGCAAGCGAGGCAGAGTCCGCGGATGCCCCCGCGACCGCGAGCGTGCCCGGGGCTTCGCCGTCCCTGTAGAGGGAGCGCGTGAAGGGACGGCCTGATGCCCGCGGTGCTGCTCGGCCTCGGGTATCTGCTGCTCGCAGCGGCCGGCGCAGCGGCGTGGGGACTCGCGCTGGCCCGGTCCGTGCGGTCCAGTCGCGCTGCACCTTCGCCTGCGCGCGTCACCGGCCTCCTCGTTGCCGGCGCTCTTGTCCTGCTTGCTGGGCGCTGGGTGATCGTCGGCCTCCTGGCTGAGCTGGACACCGGCTTCATTCAGGAGAAGGCCTTCGTCGGCTTGCCGATCAGCACGGCCGCATCTCTTCTTGCGGCGCTGTCGTGGTGGCTGCCCCGGCGCGGAAGGGCGGCAACCGGCTGGCGGGATGCCGTCACGACGGGCACCTTCGCCGCCGCCGCGGCGGCCGCGGGCGCTGAGATCGTCCTGACCGTGATCGTCGGCGCCCCGGCCGGACCGGTCGCCGCAGTGGCCGTCGTCGCCGCCGTGCTGGGCGCGGGCGTCGTCGCGGGGCTCGTATTCGCCCGACCGCCCGGGGCATCGAGTGCGGGGCGCGGGTCGGGATTGCGGCGCCCGGCGATCGCTGCTGGAGTGGCCGCCGTCAGCCTGATCGCGGGCGCCGTGGTGGTCGGGCTGCTCGCGATGACCGGGGCGGGCGCGCTCAACGCAGCGGGCTTCGGTCCCGTCGACGTTCACGCGCACGGTCCGGACGCCGCGGTGGCGGATGCGGGAACACCGGTCACCGACCTGGTCGAGGCGCCGACCGAGATGAGCGGACGCAGCGAGAGCATCGACGTCTCGCTTCGCGCTCAGCAGCAGACCATCGCGCTCCCCTCCGGCCGGACGGTGGAGGCGTGGACCTTCGGCGAGCTCGCTGGACCCGCGATCGTCGCGCGGGTCGGGGACACGCTCGACGTCCACCTCACGAACGACGATGTCGAGCGCGGAGCGACCGTCCACTGGCACGGCTATCCGGTGGCGAACGCCTACGACGGCGTCGCGGGCGTCACCCAGGACGTCGTACGACCCGGCGAGGAGTTCGACGCCGACATCGCCCTGACCCAGCCGGGAACATACTGGTACCACACGCACCAGCGCGGGTCGGAAGGCGTCGTCCGCGGCCTCTACGGCACGCTCGTCGTGGAGCCGGAATCCGGCCCGACCGAGGACGTCGACATCACGCTGCCCGTCCACACCCTGTCCGGGCAGATCGTCCTCGCCACGAGCGACGTGCTCGAGGAACGCGCGGTCGCGCCAGGCGACTCCGTGCGCCTGCGTCTCATCAATACCGACCAGACGCCACACACGTTCGCAGTGCAGGGTGCCCCTTTCCGAGTCGTCGCCATCGATGGAACGGACGTCGCATCCGCCCTGCTCGAGGAGCGTTCGCTGGTGATCCCCGCCGGCGGTCGCATCGATGTGGTGCTCGAGATGCCGGACACGCCCGTTCGGGTCGGGGTGGCGGTGGCCCGCGAGGCGGGTATGGCGCTCCTGCCCCGCGTGGGAGACGACATCCCGGCACTGACCGTGCCACCGACCGCGTTCGATCCCTTGGCCGACCTCGTCGATCGCGATTCGGTGGCGGCGGCGCCGCCTTCCGACGCCGCGATCGCCGTATCACGAGCACGTGACAGCGAGGAGTTCGATGTGGAGCGGACGGTCGTGCTCGATCGGCTTCCGCGCTTCGTGCAGGGCGTGCCGAACTACGGGTACACCGTCGACGGCCGTGTGTACCCGTACATCGAGCCGACGATCGTGGATCTCGGCGACACCGTCCGGATGCGCGTGGTGAATCGGAGCTTCGAGACCCACCCGATGCATCCGCACGGTCACTCGGTGCGCGTGCTGTCGGTCGATGGGGTCGAGCCCGCCCAGCCGCTGTGGCTCGACACCTTCGATGTGGGTCCGGGCGAGGTGTGGGAGGTCGCCCTGTACGCGGACAACCCCGGCATCTGGATGGACCACTGTCACAACCTGGAGCACGCGGCGCGCGGGATGGTCACCCACCTCGCCTACCGGGGCATCACCACGCCGTTCGACCATGGCGGACCTGCCGACAATGCCCCGGAATGAGAGAGAGCGCCCACCGAGGAAGCCCGATGTCCGCGATTGTCGGCACAATGAAGGGTCGCCACGATCGAGAGGACCCTGTGACCGTGTTTCGAGAGCCTCAACAACCGTCCCGCACCCCTATCGCCGACTCGCACGACATGATCCGCGTCGTCGGAGCGCGGGAGAACAATCTCAAGAACGTCGACCTCGAGATCCCCAAGCGCCGGCTCACCGTGTTCACGGGAGTCAGCGGGTCGGGTAAGTCCTCGCTCGTATTCGCGACGATCGCCAACGAATCGCAGCGGCTCATCAATGAGACCTACCCCACGTTCGTGCAGCAGTTCATGGGGCAGCTCAGCCGCCCCGAAGTCGACGCGCTCGAGAACGTCAGTCCCGCGATCATCGTCGACCAGGAGCGCATGGGTGCGAATTCCCGGTCGACCGTCGGCACGGCGACCGACGCCCAGGCGATGCTGCGCATCCTGTTCAGCAGGCTCGGGCAGCCCCACGTCGGCTCGCCGCAGGCGTTCTCCTTCAACATCCCCTCGGTGTCGGGCGCGGGGGCCGTCACGTTCGAGAAGGGCGGCAAGAAGGTCAAGGAGCGGCGATCGTTCGAGATCACGGGGGGCATGTGTCCGAGATGCGAGGGACTCGGCGAGGCGAGCGACATCGACCTGGCGGAGCTCTTCGACAAGACGAAGTCGCTTGCCGAGGGGGCACTGACGATTCCCGGCTACAACGTCGACGGCTGGATGGTGAAGGCGTTCACCGAGTCGGGATTCGTCGACCCCGCCAAGCCGATCCAGGATTACAGCGAGCAGGAGATGAACGACTTCCTCTACAAGGCGCCGACGAAGGTCAAGATCCAGGCCATCAACATGACGTACGAGGGGCTGATCCCGAAGCTGACGAAGTCGGTGCTGCAGAAGGACCGCGACTCGCTCCAGCCGCACGTCCGCGCCTTCGTAGAACGTGCCGTCAAGTTCACGGCATGCCCCGACTGCGGCGGCTCGCGTCTGAACGAGGGAGCCCGCTCGTCGAAGATCAGAGGCGTCAACATCGCGGATGCCGCGGCCATGCAGATCTCGGATCTCGCCGAGTGGCTCGCCACCGTCGATGAGCCCGAAGTCGCGCCGCTGATGGTGAGCCTGCGGGCGACGATCGATTCCTTCGTCGACATCGGGCTCGGCTACCTCTCGCTCGACCGTTCGGCGGGAACGCTCTCGGGCGGGGAGGCGCAGCGCACGAAGATGATCCGCCACCTGGGATCGGCGCTGACCGACATCAGCTACGTCTTCGACGAGCCGACCGCCGGGCTGCATCCGCACGACATCGAGCGGATGAACGCACTCCTGAAGCTCCTGCGCGACAAGGGCAACACCGTGCTCGTGGTGGAGCACAAGCCCGAGGTGATCGAGATCGCCGATTACGTCGTCGACCTGGGTCCGGGCGCCGGTCGCGCCGGAGGCGAGATCCAGTACACGGGTGACGTCGCAGGGCTCCGCGCATCCGACACGATCACCGGCCGGCACCTCGACGACCGCGCCCAGCTGAAGGACTCGACCCGCAGCCCGAAGAGCGTCCTCGAGATCCGCGGCGCGACCCAGCACAACCTCAAGGCCGTCGATGTCGATATCCCGCTCGGGGTCCTCACGGTCGTCACGGGTGTCGCGGGCTCGGGAAAGTCGTCGCTCATCCACGGAAACGTGCCGTCCTTCGATGACGTCGTGGTCGTCGATCAGGCGCCGATCAAAGGCTCTCGCCGCAGCAGTCCGGCGACCTACACCGGCATTCTCGATGCCGTCCGCTCGTCTTTCGCGAAGGCGAACGGGGTCAAGCCGGGACTGTTCAGTGCCAACTCCGAGGGCGCCTGCCCCGCCTGCCGCGGACTCGGCGTCATCATCACGACCCTCGGTTTCACGCAGACGGTCGAGACGCTGTGCGAGCTCTGCGAGGGCACGGGCTTCAGCGACGAGGTGCTCGAGTACCGACTGGACGGCAAGAACATCGCCGAAGTGCTCGCGATGTCGGCGGGAGAGGCGGCCGAGTTCTTCACGAAGGGCCCCGCCCACACGACCCTGCTGCGCATGATCGACGCCGGCATCGGCTACATCACGCTCGGGCAGGCGCTCAACACACTCTCCGGCGGTGAGCGGCAGCGCCTGAAGCTCGCGATCTCGATGTCGAAGAAGGGTGCGATCTATGTGCTCGACGAGCCGACGACGGGCCTGCACCTCGCCGACGTGGACAACATGCTCAGGATGCTGGACCGGCTCGTCGAGGCCGGAAACTCGGTCATCGTCATC
>DASQLG010000015.1:0-4555 GCA_035630115.1 Microbacterium sp.
GCCAGCCGTGCGCGGATCGAGTCGCCGAGTTCCTGGAGGTCGGCACCCGACGCATGCGCGTACACCAGCGCTCCACTGCGAGAGGCGCCGCCCCGAAGCTGATAGAGGGGCAGGCCGGCGATCCGGGCTTTGATGTCCCACAGGGCCATGTCGACCGCTGCGATGGCCGACATCGTGACGGGGCCTCGGCGCCAGTATGCCGATCGGTAGAGGAACTGCCACGTATCTTCGATGCGGTGCGCGTCGCGACCTGCGAGCAGCGGGACGACGTGGTCTTTCAGATATGACGCAACGGCCAGTTCACGGCCGTTGAGCGTCGCGTCTCCGAGGCCCACGACCCCGTCGTCTGTGGTGATCCGCAGCGTGACGAAGTTGCGTGAGGGACTGGCGACCAGCACCTCCGCCGATCGGACGACGGCGACCGTCATCGGAATGCCCCGACCGGCTCCGGATAGCTCTCCTTGACTTGCCGATATGCGAGATCGGCCGCAGCGTCGACGGCCTCATCGATGTCGAGACGATGCTCGGCGACCAATCTCGCAAGGAACCCGGCATCCGATCTTCTGGCCAGGTCGTGTCGCGCGGGGATGGAGCAGAACGCGCGGGTGTCGTCGACGAAACCGCTCGTGTTGCGCAGGCCGGCCGTCTCGACCGTGGCCTCACGGAATCGGCGCATGCTGTCAGGCGCATCGAGGAACCACCAAGGCGCGCCCAGGCGCAGAGCCGGGTACACACCGGCAAGCGGTGCGAGCTCGCGGGAGTACACGGTCTCGTCGACCGTGAACACGATCATGCGGAAGTCGGGGTGGTGGCCGAACGCCTCGAGCACGGGACGCAGGGATCGCGTGAACTCCACCGTCGTGGGGATGTCATAGCCGATGTCATGCCCGTACCTGGCCGCCGTTCCGCGGTCGTGGTCGCGGACGACCCCCGGATGCAGCTGGAGGACCAGGCCGTCCTCGGAGGACATCTCGGCCATTTGGAACAGCATGTGGGCCGTGAACGCCGCAGCGCTCGCAGGGGAGTGGTTCCCGCGGAGCGCCTCGTCGAAGAGTCGGCGGGCATCGGTGTCGGCGAGCGGGGTCATGTCTGCGCTGAGGTGGCCGTGGTCTGACGCGCGGGCTCCGGCGGCGACAAATGCCCGCCGTCTCTGACGAAGCGCGTCGAGATAGCCCTCGTAATGGTGCGCGTCGATCCCGCTCGACTCGCTCAGACTCCCGAGCAGTCGCCGCCAGTCGTCGCGCGCGGGTTCCAAGAACGGGTCGGGGCGGAACGTGGGGATCACGCGCCCCTCCCATCCCTCCGCCGCGAGTTGAGCATGAGCGCTCAGCGTGGCGGTGGCCGGGTCGGTGGTAGCCAGGATCTCGATGCCGAATCGTTCGAAGAGCGCGCGCGGTCGATACTCGGGCCAGGTGAGGCGGTCTGCGATGTGGTCGAACAGCTCGTCCGCGGTTGCCGGCGACGGTGCGACGGGCGCTTCGAACACGTCTATCAGCACGTGCTCCATCCAGAAGCGTGTCGGTGTGGCGCGCAGCGCTTCCCATCCCGCGCAGAATCGCCGCCAGATCTCCCGCGGATCCGACTCACCGTCAGGACCGACCCCGAGATCGGCCACCGAACGCACCCCCGCGTCGCGGATCGCGCCAGGGGAGCTGGCTTGAGAAACCAGCATCCGGACGAGGTAGTGGTCGGGGGTGACCAGCAGGGACGCCGGATCGGTGAAGGGCAGGTTGTCGGCGAGCATCGCCGCGTCGACGTGCCCGTGCATCGAGACGATCGGCAGCGTCGACGTCGCGGTGTGCAGCCGTCGGGCGATCTCGCGCACACCCGGATCGGACGGAAGCGCGCGATCCGGGTGCAGCGTCCAACTCCGTGCCGAACCGTCTCGATCTGCCATTACCGTCATTGGTGCGCTCCTCGCGATGTAAACGTTATTATCGTAGCGGATGTGACAAAGTGTCCATGACGCCTCTCTGGGGATACGAATGAGACCGGCGTCACCTCGATGAGCAAGGTGGCCTCATAAATTGGTGACCGTACATGATGTCGCTGCTCGCTCCGGCGTGTCCATCGCGACGGTGTCGCGTACATTGCGCGAGCCCCATCGCGTGGCGGAAGACACCCGTGACCGCGTGCTCGCCGCTGTACGCGAGCTCGATTATCGTCCCAACCGCGCCGCGAGCAGCCTGCGTCGCGGCCGGACCGGGGTGATCGCGCTCGTCGTGCCCGATATCGAGAACCCTTACTTCGCGTCGCTCATCAAGGGCGCGCAGGCGAGTTCGCGCGCGCGGGGCTATGGGCTCGTCGTGATCGATACGACAGAGCAGGCGGACGTCGAAGCCGAGGAGGTCGCCGCACTCCGATCGCAGATCGACGGCATCATCCTGGCGTCCTCGCGACTGCCCGACGCGCGCCTGGCGGAGGCTGTCGCCGGCCTCCGCTGTGTGCTGATCAACCGGGACCCCGCCGGTGCGGGCGTCGTCGCGCCCACGGTGACGATCGACGAGCGCTCGGGTGGCAATGATGCGGTCCGGCACCTCTACGGCCAGGGTCACCGGAGAATCGCTTATGTCGGCGGACCGGCGCGCTCGTGGTCGCAGAGCAGGCGACTGGAGGGCATCCGCAATGCCGCGGCAAGCCTCGAGGGGGTCGCACTGCTCGAAGTCGGCAGCTTCGCACCGGACGCGGACGGCGGCCGTGCTGCCGCCGAGCTCGCTCTCGCGGATAGACCTACGGCCGTGATCGCCTACAACGACCTCGTCGCCCTGGGTCTTCTCGCCCAGTGGTCCGAACGCGGGCTGAGAGTACCCGAAGACATCAGCCTCGTCGGCTTCGACAACACCTTTGTGGCCGAACTCTCCTCGCCGCGATTGACGAGCGTGGGGGCAGACCTCCGCGCGTTCGGCGAGTTGGCCGTCGAACTCCTGCTGGAGCGGATCGACTCGCGGGAGACCGTCGACGCAGCACCCCATAGGGTGCTCACGCCTCGACTCGTCGTGCGCGACTCGACCGCGGCCCCTCGAGGGTTGCACTAGCTCCTCGCTCAGCGGATCGCCGACGGCTCGGGGACGGCGGGCGCCGCTTCGGACTGCTCCCGCGCCTGCGCGACGGCCGCATCGATGCGCGCCTGGACTCGGGTGGGGGAACGCCGACGCGAAACGCGGATCAGGAGGAGCACCAACACCAGGAGCACAAGCAGACACATCTGCGCATAGGGGATGACCCACACGGTGAACGCCCCCGCCGATGCCGACGTAGGCGGCACGTCGTCCTCGCCCACGACGACCGGGGTGACGGCCACTTCACCCCAGCCGAAGAACACGGGCCAGACCTCGAGCTGGACAGTGGCGGTGCTCCTCTGACCGGGGAGTACCTCACGGACTTCACCCGTGGCTTCCGCGCCCGCAATTCCGAGGCCTCCGGCCACCGCGACGTCGGTCTCGGCTCCGAGCCGTACGTTTCCCTCGTTCGCGATCGCGTAGGTCACTTCGACCGTCCCGGGCGCAAAGGGGTTCCACGACGGCATCCAGGTCGCGGTGATCGCCTCCGGGCCGAGCGCCGGCACGATATCGCCCGCAACTCGCAAATGCGCACGGACGCCGACCCAACTGGCCAGCTGAACCGACCCGGCATCCTCGGGAACGAGTTCGGCCACGATGCCCGCAGGATGATCGCCTGGAGTGGCGTCGTCAGGTATCTCGATCGTGAGCGGGATGGCTACGGTGGCCTGGGGCTCGAGCGCCACGATCAGGCCGCCGCCCTCGCGTGGCACCGCACCATCGACTGGCGCGATGGTGATCCACGATCCGCCATCTACCGGCTCCTCGTCGGGCGGCAGAAGATCGAAGCCGCCCTCCGCAGAGAGAACTCCGTCGCTCGCATAGACGGCGAAGGTGGCGGGAGTGGCGCTGAAGTTCGTGACGGTGACCTGGTTGACGGCACTGGCGCCAGGTTCGATCTCATGGCGCAGTGATACTCGTCCCTCCGACGCGCCGACGGATGCGGGCTCGATCGTCCATGTCGTCTCTCCCGCGGACGGTGCGGCGGTGCTGTGGGCAACGACGGTCGTCTCGTGGGCGAGCGCAGGAGTGGCGGACGCGATCAGTGCGAGCGATAGCGCGGCGCAGATCAGGACGTGCAGCTTCGATGAGGTCATGGTTCTCTCGGAATTCTCTGGTTCTGCGGTCCTGGGGTGCGACCGACCTTCGGTCGCACCCCAGGCGTGTCGTCGACCCAGTCGACGGAGAACAGAGACACCGTGACGGTGCCCCGGTATGTCCCAGGCGGAGGGTCCACCGGAACCTCGAGCAGAAGGTCCGCGGTCAGATCTGCAGATCCGAACCGGCCCTCCGCGTCGGCTGACGCGAGCGATGCCGGGTCGGCGAGGCCGGGTCCGCCATCGAGCACGCTCGGCACCGTCGCTCCCGCGACCAGTCCCGTTCGCGGCGTGAGCACTTCAGGCGTCCAGCCCAGGTGCTCCGAGCCGAGCGTCATCGTGCCGCTGGTCAGGTCACTGGATTGACCGGAGACCTGCCATCCGCCGCCGGCGGCCTGA
>DASQLG010000016.1:0-58446 GCA_035630115.1 Microbacterium sp.
CGCAGTCGTGTCGCGTCGTCGGGATGCATCGGACCGGCGGTGGTCCAGGCGACGTTGGGCAGGTGCCCGAAGATGCCGTCGAGGTTCACCTCGTTGGGGGCGACGAGCCTATGGGAGAGCGCGTGCAGCCGGAGGTAGGCATCCGGTGTGGACGACGGAGGGGCGGCGAGGTCGGCCTCGACGACGACGACGTCGATCGCGACGTTGCGGCGCGGATCCGGCACGGCGTGGCGGTCGAGGTCGTCCGGCGGCATGGCCGGGTCGAGACCGAGGGGGATCCGCCCCGCGGCCGGCGACGGGAACCACGTGTCCAGCTCCGTCCCATCCGCCGACGTCGTCGCGAGACCGACTCCCCACACCCACTGCTGGTCGCTCATCCCTCAACGCTACCGAACCCGCGCCGAGCCGTCCGGTCGCGTGTCGTCAGTAGACTCGGGGGATGCCGCAGCTCGATCTGACCGCGACCTCCCTCGACCTGACGCGGACGATCTGCGACATCCCGAGCGTCTCCGGCGACGAGACGGTGCTCGCCGACGCGATCGACGCGGCGATCCGCGCTCTGCCGCACCTGGAGGTGTACCGCGACGGCGACACGATCGTCGCCCGGACGCAGCTCGGACGCGCGCAGCGGGTCGTGATCGCCGGGCACATCGACACGGTGCCGATCAACGGAAACGTGCCGACGCGCGATCTCGCGATCGACGGCGAGCCGGTGCTGTGGGGCCGCGGAACCGTCGATATGAAGGCCGGCGTGGCGGTGCAGCTCAAACTCGCGGCCGAGCTCACCGACCCTCGGATCGACATCACCTGGATGTGGTACGACCACGAAGAAGTGGATGCCGACCTCAACGGCCTGACGCGCCTGGCGCGGACCCGCCCGGATCTGTTCGCCGGTGACTTCGCGATCCTCGGTGAACCATCCAACGGTCAGGTCGAGGGTGGCTGCAACGGGAACATGCGCGCGATCGTGCGGACGCAGGGCGTGCGTGCCCACAGCGCTCGCGCCTGGATCGGCGAGAACGCGATCCACAAGGCGGCCCCGGTGCTGTCCCGGCTGGCCGACTATCGGCCGCGCGACGTTCCCGTCGACGGGCTCGTGTACCGCGAGGGCATGAACGCGGTCCGCATCGGCGGCGGCGTGGCCGGCAACGTCATCCCCGACCTGTGCGAGGTCGAGGTCAACTACCGCTTCGCGCCGAGTCGCTCCGCCGAGGAGGCGGAGAGCCACGTGCGCGATGTCTTCGCCGGATTCGACGTCGATGTGGTCGACATCGCCGTCGGCGCCCGGCCCGGACTGGACGCGGCCCTCGCGCAGGAATTCGTCGCGGCAGTGGGAGGAGAGGCCCGGCCCAAGTACGGCTGGACCGACGTCGCGCGATTCTCCGCGATGGGCGTTTCCGCGGTCAACTACGGCCCCGGTGACCCCCATCTGGCCCATCACGACGAGGAGCGTGTTCCGCACGCTCAGATCGAGGAAGTCGAACGCGGACTGCGGGCGTGGTTGAAGACGCGCTGACCGAGACCGCCGCCCGCGACCGGCGGACCCTGCCCATGGCGCTGCGGATCGGCATCCTGTACGTCGCCGCCCGCGCCGTCACCACCGGGTTCCTGTTCGCGGCGGCGCAGCTCTCCGGCACGGGCTCCCGCTTCGGCGAGGAAGCGAGCGTGGGCTCCCTGATGCTCGGCTGGGATGCGCAGTGGTACTGGTTCCTCGCCGAAGGCGGCTATCCGGCCGACCTGCCCGCCACCGAGTCGGGCGACGTGGCCGAGAACCAGTGGGCATTCATGCCCGTCTACGCATACCTGGCGCGCGGGCTCGGATTCGCCCTCGGCTCATGGGGAGCGGGCGCGATCGTCATCTCGCTGGTCGCCGGGTACCTCGCGTGCCTCGTGCTCCATCGGATCGTTTGCATTCGCGCTGCAGAGGACGTCGCGACCTGGGCGGTGGTGTTCTTCGCCTCGGCGCCCCTGGCCGCGCTGTTCCAGGTCGGCTACGCGGAGTCGCTGTTCCTGCTGTGGCTGTTCCTGTCCCTGTGGCAGGTGCAGCGTCGACGATACGCGTGGCTCTACCTGCTCATCCCGCTCATGGGATTCACCCGTCCGGGGGTTCTCGCGTTCGCGCTGTTCCTCGGACTCTTCGGCATCTGGCGGTGGTATTCGAGACGCCGCGAATCGCTCGACGCGACCGAGATCGCTCACATCGTCGCTCTCGGCCTGCTGGCGGTGGTGGTCGGCTTCTCGTGGCAGGTCATCGCGGGAGTCGTCACCGGCGAGCCCGGCGCCTATCTCGCGACGGAGCTCGCCTGGCGGCGCAACTGGCTGGGCCCGACCGACGCGGCCTTCCTCCCCTTCGACGGCTTCGTGCAGGGAGCGGCGTTCTGGTTCGGCTCGTGGGGCCTGGGCGCGGTGACCGGATACATCGTGCTTGCGGCATCCGCCGTCGCCGTGGCCGCCCTGCTGCTGTTCGAGCCCCATGTGAAGCGAATGGGTGTCGAGACACGGCTCTGGTCGACGAGCTACCTCGTCTATCTGCTCGCCGTGTTCTTTCCGCAATCGAGCATCTTCCGGCTGCTGGTTCCGCTCTCGCCCCTGTGGGGCGCGGCGGCCATGCCGCGCTCGCTGTGGTGGCGCCTCGGAGTGCTGGCGGCGTGCCTTCTCGGACAGTGGTGGTGGATCTACAACATGTACGCACTGGGCAATACGTACTGGCAGATCCCCTGATCGCGCGTGACTCGAGGACTCGGACATGCCCGCGGATTATCCCCTGTCGTAGCGGCGGGATAAACTTGACACGCAGACCACGACGAAAGGGAGCCACGATGGCAGCCATGAAGCCGAGAACCGGAGACGGGCCGATGGAGGCCGTGAAGGAGGGTCGTCTCATCATCGTACGCGTGCCGCTCGAGGGTGGGGGACGCCTCGTCGTCTCGGTGAACGACGCTGAGGCCAAGGAGCTCTATGACGTGCTCGGCGGCGTCGTGAACGTCGCCTGACCACATTTCACACGCCAACGGCCGGTCTTCGGACCGGCCGTTTCGCGTACCGCGACGGGTTGCCGGATACCGTGGTCAGTCGGTCGGCCGCGTCGTGAGCTGCAGCAGTCCCTCGCCGACGATCGACAAAGCTCCGATCACGGCCGGCGACGCCTGGGTCTCCTGGATGAGGGATCGGTACGCCGCGGTGACCGGATCGCGCTTGACCGGATCGGCGACCGAACCGCCTCCGAGCACGCGGGGCACCAGGACGGTACCGCCGGCGCGGACGAGGCGCAGCCCGTGCTCGACGTACTCGATCACCCCTTCGGCATCGGCGTCGACCAGCACGATGTCGTACGAAGCCTCGTTCATGCGGGGGAGCACCTCCGCAGCGCGACCCGTGATGAAGCGCGCTCGCGCGGGCGGGATCTTCGCCCCGGCGAACGCCTGCCGTGCGGCGCCGAGGTGCTCGGGTTCGCTGTCGATCGTGGTGAGCGTGGCGCGCGGGGAGCCGTGCAGCAGCCACAGCCCCGAGACGCCGGCGCCGGTGCCGATCTCGACGATGTTGAGCGCCTGGGAGGCCGCGGCGATCACGGCGCACTGCGCGCCGACGGCGGCGCTGATCGGTGCGGCCCCGAGTTCGAGCGCGTGGGCGCGGGCACGGGAAATGTGGTCCGGCTCTATCGTCGCCTCGGCGGCGTAGCGGTGATTCGCGTCCTGGTCGCCCATAGGTGCTCCTTCGCGGCCAGCCTACGTGGCCGAGTGGTGCCGCACGCTCAGGCGCGGCGGTAACCTGAAGGCATGTTCTTCGGCCTGACGATCGAGAAGCTGCTGCTGATCGGACTCGTCGCCGGGCTGCTCATCGGGCCCGAGCGGCTGCCTCGCTACGTCGAGAGTCTGACCCGGTTCGCCCGGCGCGCGAAGGAATACGTCACGACGGCCAAGACGCGCATGAAGGACGAGATGGGCTCGGACTTCGACGACGTCGACTGGCGCACGCTCGATCCGCGCCAGTACGACCCGCGCCGAATCATCCGCGAGGCGCTTCTCGACGACGCACCGGTGCCCACCGTGCGCGCCGCGAGCGCTGCGGCGGCGGTCACGACGGCGAGCGCGTTCACGAAGCCGCAGAGTGCGTCGATGCCGTTCACGGCAGACGAGCCGCCGCCCTTCGACAACGAAGCGACCTAGACCCGCGTCAGTTCGGCCGGAACGGCAGCGGCCTGCCCGCGAGCCCGCGCGGCTCGGCGGCGAGAAGCGACGCCAGTTCGGCGATCGCGACCGCCGCCGGATCGGCGGGGTGCGCCACGACGACCGGGGTGCCGTCATCCCCGTCCGAGCGCAGCAGCGGGCTGAGAGGGATCGATGCGAGCAGCGGAACGACCTCGTCGCCCGTTGAGAGCGATTCGGCCACCTCTGTGCCGCCGCCGGTGCCGAACAGTTCGAGGATCGTGCCGTCAGGGAGGGTGAGCGCCGCCATGTTCTCCACGACCCCCACGACCCGCTGACCGGTCTGGCGCGCGACGAGCCCGCTGCGGACGGCGACGTCGGATGCCGCCGCCTGCGGCGTCGTCACGACCACGACCTCCGCATTCGGAAGAAGCTGCCCGACCGAGATCGCGATGTCGCCCGTTCCGGGCGGCATGTCCAGCAGCAGCACATCGAGATCGCCGAAGAAGACGTCGGTGAGGAACTGCTGCACCGTGCGGTGCAGCATCGGACCCCGCCATGCGACCGCACCCACCGGTGCCTCGCCGTGCGTACGGCGCAGGAACATCCCGATGGAGATGACCTTCACGCCGTATGCCACCGGCGGCAGCATGAGCTCATCGATGCGGGTGGGCTGCGGTGCGTTTCCCTCCGCGTCGACCAACCCGAGCAGACCCGGGATCGAGAAGCCGTGGACATCGGCGTCCACGAGCCCGACCGACAGACCGCGGCCGGCGAGGGCGACGGCGAGGTTCGCGGTGAGGGTGGATTTGCCCACGCCCCCCTTGCCGCTCGTGACGGCGATGACCCGGGTGAGTGAGCCCGGTCCGAAGGGCATCTCGCGCGCGGCCCTACCGCCGCGCAGCCGCTCGGTGAGCTCTCTCCGTTCCGCGGGAGACATGACGCCGACCTCGAGGGCCACCTGCTCCACGCCGGGGACGGATGCCGCGGCCGCGCGCACATCCGCCGAGATCCGCTCCGCGGCGGGACAGCCGACGATCGTCAGCACGATCCCGACGGATGCGAGGCCATCGGATACGGTGATGTCGCGAACCATGCCGAGTTCGGCGATCGGGCGTCGCAGCTCGGGGTCGATGACCGCCCCGACGGCGCGCCGAACCGGGTCGACCAGATCGGTGCCCGTCATCGGTCGTCGCCGTCGCGGGCGTCCTCGAGCTTCTCGAGCATCGCCTTCAACTCGGCCCGCAGCACGTCCTTCGTCACGACATCGCCGTGGAAGTCGGCCACCGACATGCGCAGCGCCACGATCTCACGCGCCAGATACTCGGTGTCGGCGAGGTTGCGCTCCGCGCGCTGGCGGTCCTGCTCGATCTGCACGCGGTCGCGGTCATCCTGACGGTTCTGGGCGAGCAGGATGAGCGGTGCGGCGTACGAGGCCTGCAGCGACAGGATGAGCGTCAGCAGCGTGAAGTTCGTCGCCCGCGGATCGAACTGCAGGGCCACGGGGGCCAGTGAGTTCCACAGCAGCCACACCGCGACGAAGATCGTCATGCCGATCAGGAACCCGGAGGTTCCCATCCCGCGGGCGAACGCTTCGGAGAACCGCCCGAAGCGGTCGCGCGAAGGCTGCGGGTTCCGGGCGAGCATGCCCGAGCGACCGCGGGGAGCGTCCAGCGAAGGCTGGCGGGAGGGCCGTGCCATCAGCGCCTCCTCGCGGTGCCGCGGGTGCTGCCCGTCAGTGCCGCGCCGGCGGCGGTGACCGGGACCGCCGGCGCGTTCGGCTCGTCGTCACCGCCGTGCGAACGCCAGTCCTCCGGCAGGAGGTAGTCGAGCACGTCGTCGATCGACACCGCACCGACCAGGCGGCGCGCCTGGTCGACGACGGGCAGGGAGACGAGGTTGTAGCTCGCGAGCATGCGCGCGACCTCGGCCGCGGACGCCGACGCCGGCACGGGATCGAGTGTGTCGTCGATGATGGCACCCAGGCGTTCGTGCGGCGGATAGCGCAGCATCCGCTGGAAGTGCACCGTTCCCAGCAGCCGGCCGGTGGGCGTCTCGTACGGGGGCAGCGTGACGAAGATCGCCGCGGCCAGTGCGGGATGCAGCTCGTGGCGGCGGATGAGCGCCAGTGCCTCGGCGACCGTGGCATCGGCCGACAGCACGATCGGTTCGGGCGTCATCAAGCCGCCGGCGGTGTCGGGGCTGTACTTGAGAAGTGCGCGGACGTCTTCGGCCTCTTCCGGCTCCATCAGATCGAGCAGCTCTTCACGCTGCTCCTCGGTGAGCTGGCCGAGGACGTCCGCGGCGTCGTCCGGCTCCATCGCGTCGAGGATGTCGGCGGCGCGCTCGTCGCCGAGGGACTCGAGGATGTGGACCTGCTCCTCTTCGGGCATCTCCTCGAGCGCGTCCGCGAGGCGGGCATCGGAGAGCTCGTCCACCACCTCGAGGAGGCGTTCCTCGGGCAGGTCGAGCAGCGTATTCGCCAGGTCGGCGGCCTTGAGCTCGGAGTAGCTCGCGACCAGCTGCTCGGCAGACTGGGACTCACCAGGCGTGGCGCTTTCGCGCACCTCCGACCAGTTGGCGAACGTCGTGGGCCCCTTCGCGAACGGCGATGCGCTGGTCTTCGGACGCCGCAGGAACAGCTGTCCGACATCCCACTCGCCGAGGCGGTTGCGCTCGATCGCGACGTCCTCGATCACGGCGGAACCCGAGCCGTCGGTGAGGAACACCCGTCGCCCCAGCAGCTCGGCCATGACGCGCACCTCACCGCCGCGCTGCTGGAAGCGCCGGACGTTGATCAGACCTGTCGTGATGACCTGCCCTGTCGCGATGGAGGTCACGCGACCGATCGAGACGAACACGTGCCGGCGCCCGGGGATCTCCACGACGAGGCCCACCACCCGCGGGGGATCGTCCTTGCGGTAGATGACGGCCACATCGCGGACTTTGCCGAGCCGGTCGCCGACGGGGTCGAAGACGGAGCACCCCGACAGGCGTGCGACGAAGACCCTCTGCGTGCTCACGCGATCCAGCGTAGCCCGGTGTGCCGGGGAGGGCAGGGATGTCCGCGCAGGGGAAGCGCGCGGCGGCGCGAGTGGCAGGATGGACCCATGAGCATGAACGGCGGGAGGGTTCCGCAGAGCGTCGATGACCTCGGGCAGACCGTTGCGAGCTTCCCGACCTATGAAGCAGCCCAGAAGGCCGTCTCCACGCTCATCGCCGCCGAGATCCCGGCGCGAGACATCGCGATCGTCGGTCAGGGACTCCGCTCCGTCGAGCGGGTGACCGGGCGGCTCGGCTACGCCACCGCAGCGCGCTCCGGCGCGATCAACGGTGTGCTCCTCGGACTGCTGTTCAGTGCGATCCTCGTGATCGGCTCACCGTCCGTTCCGATCCAGGCGTTCGTCGGCGTGATCTTCGTCGGCATCGCGATCGGCATGCTCATGAGCATCATCACCTACTCGTTCGTGCGCCGGCGGAGGGACTTCGCCTCCGTGATGCAAGTGGTCGCCGACCACTATGAGCTCACGATCGCGGACGGCACCGCACAGCGCGCGCGCCAGGTGCTGGGGCGTCCCGGCGTCCCCGAGGCGAGCACGACTCCCGACTCGCCCACGTCCTCCGCGCCGGCCGCGCCGCCGACCACCACGGATCCCGCGGACGAGCCGCCGCGCTACGGCGAGCGGGTCGTGCCGCCCGCCGCCGTCGCCGACCCTGCCGCGCCGGCCGACGAGCGCGATGCGCCCGAGTCCGCTCCGACGGCCCGCGACGAGGGCGACGCCCCCGCGCAGTCGACGCAGTGACCGCTCCGCCCGAGTCCGAAGAGCACCTGTCGGTCGCATTGCCGTCCGGTCCGGTCGACGTGTCGGCCGCCTATGGTCGCCCCTACGGGGCATGGGCGACGATCGCGATCGCCCACGGCGCGGGAGCCGGCTACCGGCATCCGTTCCTCCTCGGCTTCGCGCGCGGCATGCGCGACGAGGGCGTTGCGACGCTTCGCTTCAACTTCCCGTACATCCAGGCAGGGCGACGGATGCCGGGACCCGCGGCGCACGCCGTCGCGACATGGACGGCGGCGGCGACCTTCGCGCACGAGCGTTCGGAGGGCGAGCCGGTGTGGGCATCGGGCAAGTCGTACGGCGGCAGGATGGCCTCCATGGCCGCCGCCGAAGGGGCGATCGCGCCCGCAGGACTCGTCTACCTCGGATACCCCCTGCACCCGCCCGGCGATCCGTCGAAAGCGCGGGTCGCCCACCTGCCCTCCGTCGCCCCGCCGCAGCTGTTCGTGGAGGGGACGAACGACCCGTTCATCGATCCGCACGCGCAACTCGAGGAGGCCGTCGCCTCGTGCCGGGATGCGACGATCGAATGGATCGACGGCGGGGGCCATTCGTTCGAGATCAAGGGCCGCAAGCGTCCGGCCGACGAGGTCGGCGCGGGGCTCGCGCCGGTCGTCGCGGCGTTCCTGCGCGCCCGCGGCTGAACGCGCCGGTCGGCCGCTCAGCGTCCTGCGGCGTAGCCCTGCATGCCGCGGGGGTTGGCAGCGGCCCAGACGCCGCCCGTGGCGGCATCGCGTCCCACCGCCGAGACGCGACCGAGCGACCAGTCGCCCGCGCGGGAGATCTCGTGTCCTCTCCTCTGAAGACCGTCGACAACCTCGTCGCCGAGCCTGTCCTCGACGACCGCGCCCGCCGGCGTCCACCCGCGTGGCCAGAACGAGTCCACGAGCGCGGTGGTGTGCAGCGACGGCGCGTCGATCGCCTGTTGCGCGGTGTATCCGCCCCCGATCATGCGCAGAAGCACGGGCACCTGCCACTGCTCCTGCTGGTCGCCGCCCGGCGTGCCCAGAGCCATTTCCGCACGGCCGTCGCGCAGGACGAGCGTCGGGGTCAGGGTGGTGCGCGGCCGGGCACCGGGGCGCAGCGCCGCGGGGGAGTCGGCATCGAGCCACATCATCTGCAGCCGCGTGCCCAGGCAGAAGCCGAGCTCGGGGATCGCCGGCGAAGACTGCAGCCAGCCCCCGGACGGAGTGACCGCGATCATGTTGCCCCAGCGGTCGACGACATCGATGTGGCAGGTGTCGCCGCGGGTCTGGCCGGAGCTGTCCACCGTGGGCTCGCCGACTCCCGCGATGAGGGCGGAGGTCTCGGCGCGCAGAGGGGGGCGGAACGGCGCGCGGCCGTCGACGGCCCCTGGTCTCCAGTCGCGCGACGCCCTCTCGCCGATCTGCGCGCGGCGGACGGACGCGTACTCCTCCGACAGCAGCACGTCGAGCGGCACGTCCGCGTCGCCGTAGTAGGCGTCGCGGTCCGCGAGGGCGAGCTTGAGCGCTTCGAGCACGGCGTGCGCGCCCGCCTCGGTGGACGGGTCGATGTCGGGGCATCCGTCCAGAATGCGCAGGGTCTGCAGCAGGGCGGGCCCCTGCGTCCATGCGCCGGCCTTCGCGATCGTGTGCCCGCGGAACTCGATCGACACCGCGGGCTCGTACGACGCCCCGAAGCCGGCGAAGTCGTCCGCGGTGATGACGCCGCGGTGGTCCGCACCGTCGGAGTGGCGATGCGGCTCGGACAGGAACGCGGCCGCGGTCTGTGCGACCGGACCGGTCTTCCACTCCCGCCGCGCGGCATCGATCCGCGCCTCCCGCCCCACCGGCCCATCGTCGCGGATCGCATGCCCGGCGGAGACGAGGGACTCCAGCACCGCCGCATACGCGGGGTTTCGCACCATCGTGCCGGCATCAGGCACGCGCCCCTCCGGCATCCAGAGGTCGGCGGAGGAGGGCCAGTGCTCGCGGAACAGCCCCGCGACCCGGGCGATCGTGGCGCCGGCCTGGGCGAGCAGCGGATACCCGTCGCGCGCGTAGCCGATCGCGTAGGAGAGCACCTCGCCCAGCTCCCACGTGCCCTGGTCGCGCAGGAGAGCGAGCCAGGCGTCGACCGATCCGGGCACGGCTGCGGCAAGGCCGCCCGCACCGGGCACGAGGTCGAGACCTTCGGCGCGGTAGTGCTCGATCGTCGCTGCGGCGGGTGCCGGGCCCTGGCCGACGAGGACGACGGGCGTACCCGGAGCGGCCGACGTGGAGAAGATGCCCACCAGGTCGCCCCCAGGGCCGTTGAGGTGCGGCTCGACGACGTGCAGCACGAAGCCGCCCGCGACGGCCGCATCGAATGCGTTGCCCCCGCGTTCGAGCACCGCCTGGGCGCTCGCGGTGGCGAGCCAGTGGGTGGATGCCGACATGCCGAACGTGCCCGTCAGCGTCGGGCGCGTGGTGAACGCGGGAGGAGGCGTGTGCGTCGACAAGCTCAGCAGCCGGCCGCTCAGCGCGTATCGCTCAGGCGCGAGACCCAGGCTTCGACCTCGTCGGCGGTCCGCGGGATCGCGGACGACAGGTTCACCGGGCCGTCCGGCGTCATCAGGATGTCGTCCTCGATGCGCACGCCGATGCCGCGGTACTCCTCGGGAACGGTGAGGTCGTCGATCTGGAAGTAGAGGCCGGGCTCGATCGTGAACACCATGCCGGGTTCGAGCGTGCCGCCCGCGTAGAGCTCACGACGAGCCTGCGCGCAGTCGTGCACGTCCAGGCCGAGGTGATGACTGGTGCCGTGCACCATGTAGCGGCGATGGTGGTGGCCGTTCACGGGGTCGAGCGACTCCTCGGCCGACACGGGCAGGAAGCCCCACTCCGCGACGCGGTGGGCGATGACCTTCCATGCCGCCGCGTTCAGCTCACTGAACTTCGCACCCGGCCGGGCGGCCTGGAACGCCGCATCCGCAGCTTCCCGCACCGCCTCATAGACGCGACGCTGAACGTCGGTGAAGGTGCCGCTGACCGGGATGGTGCGCGTGATGTCGGCGGTGTACAGACTGTCGACCTCGACTCCCGCATCGATCAGGATCAGATCGCCCGGGGCGACGGCGCCGTCGTTGCGCGTCCAGTGCAGGTAGCACGCGTGGGGTCCCGACGCGGCGATCGTGTCATAGCCCTCCCCGTTGCCGTCAGTGCGCGCGCGCTGGTGGAACACGCCCTCGACGATCCGCTCGCCGCGCGGATGCTCGATGATGCGGGGCAGGTTCGCGACGATGTCGTCGAACCCGTCGGCGGTGACGTCCACCGCAAGCTGGAGCTGCGCGACCTCGTACTCGTCCTTGTGCAGGCGCAGCTCGGACACGAAGCGCGTGAGGTCGGCATCCTCGTCGACCACGAGGTCGGCGTCCGTCGGGGCGAACGCGTCGATGTGGGCGGTCGCGACGCCGAGGTCGGACGCGACGCCCTCCCGGGCCGGGCGCGGGCCGATCCAGAACTCGCCGATCGACGGGTTCGCGTAGAACTCCGCGGTCGTGCGGTCGGCGCGCTCGCGGAAGTACAGCGTCACATCGTGGCCGAGCGCGTCGCCCTCGGTGCGCGGGTCGAAGACGAGCAGAGAGTCGGGTACGGAGTCCGACGCCCAGCCGGTGAGGTGCGCGAACGCGGAGTGGGCGCGGAACGGGTAGTCCGTGTCGTTGCTGCGCACGCGGTAGGGTCCCGCGGGCACGACCAGGCGCTCGCCGGGGAATGCGGCTGAGACGGCGTCGCGTCGGCGCGCGGCATAGGCTGCCTGCTCGCGAGCCGGGGGATGCACTTCGGGCCGGTCCGCCCAGCCCGTGGAGATCGTGTCCAGAAAGCCCTGCCCGAAGCCCTGACGCCGGTTCACCGTGCTGTTCGCGGGAACCTCGGAGGCCTCAGGGGCCAGTTCGGTCGTGCCGGTCGCTTCGCGGTCGCCTGTGCTGCTCATCCCTCAAGTCTCGCATCGGCGACCGCCTCAGTCGACCGGTTCGAACTGGACGATGAGCGGCCGGTGGTCGCTGCCCGAGCCGTCCATCGACTTCAGCACGAGCGAGCCGGTGGGCTCCCAGTGACGGGAGGCCATCACATGATCGATCGGTGCGCCCATCAGCGCAGGGAACTCGGCCCTCCAGGTGCCCACCCCGCCGTTGCCTGTCTCGGCCGCGCCGTCGTGGCAGCGGCCCAACGTGCCTCCATCGACGCCGAGATTGCTCATGTGGTCGATGGTCGCGTTGAAATCGCCCGCCATGATCACGTTGTCCTCGACGCACTGGTCGGCGAGCCACTGCAGATCGGAACGCCAGTAGGCCATGTAGCTCTGGCGTGGCGCGACCGCGTGTGCGGCGACCACGATCGGCCCGTCGCCGGAGACGGGCATCGCGACCGCGCTCGGCACCGTGGAGGTGTTGCTCGTCCCGTCGAGCGACGATTCGATCACCGCGTAGTCGCCCAGCTCGGGCGATATCAGCAGCGTGGTGGATCCGGCATCCCACTGGGTCGACGGGTAATCCGTGTAGTGAGCCCACATCGGATGCCCGAGATCGCGCATAGCGAGCGCGACCTGCTCGCCGGTCTCGATCGTCGTCTCGGGAAGGGTCACGATGTCGGCGGCCATCGCCACGGCGATCTGCGCCACGGCCTCCGGAGCGGTCGCCGATCCGGCGGTGTTCCACGTCATGACCCGGATGCTGTCCTCGGTCTTGGCCGGAAGCGTCTCGGTCCCGATTCCCCGCGACGCCACGATGGCGACGTTCGCGACCATCGCGACCGCCGCGATCAGCGCGAGCGACAGCGCGAATCCGCGCACCGGGCGGGCGATGGCAAGCAGCAGCGCGACCAGGATCAGCGCAGCGAAGGCGACCGCGAGCAGTCCCCGGAACGACACCATCTGAGCGACCGGGAAGGTGCGCTCGAGGCGGAAGAACGCCGGCCATGTGAGGGCCGCCGCCGCGATCGCGCAGATCACGGTCGCCAGGATCCCCCACATGCGAAGCACCTCGCGACTCTATGTCAGCAGTCTGGGAGATCGGTCTGCAGGGCGCCCGCGAGCGGACCGCCACCGGCTGCGAACTCCCGCCGCGGCGCTACGCTCGGAGGATGCCGGATACGCGTCGCTTCGAGGGACCGAGCGACCTGCACCTGCACTCCGTCCACTCCGACGGCACGGAATCCGCCGCGCACGTGATGGCTGCGGCGCACCGGCACGGCCTGCGCACGGCGGCGCTGACCGACCACGACACGACGTCGGGATGGGCGGACGCGGCCGAGGCGGCGGCATCCCTCGGCATCACGTTCATTCCCGGAATGGAACTCTCCGCGAAAGTCGAATGGCGAAGCGTGCATGTGCTGGCGTACCTGATCGATCCGGACGACCGCGACCTGCGGGCGATGACCGACCGGATCAGGTCGTCACGGCTCGAGCGCGCACGGACGATGGCCGACCGCATAGGACGGGACTTCGATCTGCACTGGGACGACATCGTCGCCCAGACCTCCGACGGCGCGACCATCGGGCGCCCCCACATCGCCGACGCGCTCATCGCCAAAGGTCACGTCCGCGATCGCGCCGA
Source organism: Microbacterium sp. (assembly GCA_035630115.1). Taxonomy (GTDB): domain Bacteria; phylum Actinomycetota; class Actinomycetes; order Actinomycetales; family Microbacteriaceae; genus Microbacterium. The sequence goes on from DASQLG010000016.1 coordinate 13,539, forward strand.
GGCGTTCTCGCAGATCCTGAGTCCGCGCGGCGACTACTACGTCGCGCTGTACGCACCGGATCCCGTGCGGGCTGTGGAACGGATCGTCGGAGCCGGGGGAGTGCCGATCATCGCGCATCCGGCGGGACGAGCCGGCCTGCTGCCGTCCGCCCTCATGAAGCGGATGCTGAATGCCGGGCTCGCCGGGTTCGAACTCGGCCATCGCGAGAACCTCGAGGCCGGTACGAAGACGCTCCGCCGGATCGCGAAGGAACGCGACCTGATCGTGACCGGGTCCAGCGACTACCACGGCCTCGGCAAACCGAACCAGCCGGGCGAGAACACCACCGTTGACGACATGGTGGCGCGCATCATCGACCGGGGAACCGGAAGCGCGCCGGTCTATCCGTGACGCAGAAGGTCCCGTCGCGATCGCGACGGGACCTCCTGATCGAGCGTGGTCTCAGCTGAGCGCCTTGGCCTTGATGCCGTCGAACTCGGCCTGCGTGATCGCGCCGGAGTCCAGGAGCGACTTGGCCTTCGCGATCTCCTCGGACGGGCTCGCGACCGCAACCGACTTGATGTACTGGTCCTGAGCGGCCTTGTACTCCCGGGCCTGGGCGGCGCCGCGCTCGGCCATGCCCTTGCCGCGGGCGATCAGGTAGACCAGCAGGGTCAGGAACGGGACGAAGATCAGGAAGATGATCCACACCGCCTTCCACCACCCGTTCAGCTTGTGGTCGCGGAACAGGTCGCCGATGACCGCGAACAGCGCCATCAGGTAGGTGAAGAAGACGAATGCCCACAGGAACCACCAGATCAAGTCCCCGAAGGACCCCCAGAAACCCTGGTACTCCACTGCGTCGATGATTCTCATTGCTGCCTTTCATGCGAGGGATGCGGCACGATCGCCGCGCCGCTCACCCTAGCGCGTTCCCAGGTTCCTCACAGGCGAGAGGAACGGGACCGGAGGTCAGGCCCCGGCGGGCGCACCGCTCGGGCGCGATCCACCGCGACGGCGACGACGGCGCCGGGGTGCGGCGTTGCCGTCGTGGTGCTCCTTGCCGCCGCCGTCATGCGTGCCGGCGCCGTCCGCGCCGTCGCGGGCGCCGTGCTCGGCAGGGACCTCGGGGGCGGCGGGACGTGTCGATGCGGCCGTGGCGGAGCCGCCCGCGGCGGACTCGCCGCCGCGGCGCCGGCGCCGGCCCGAGTCGCCGTCGCGACCCGATGAAGCGGGACGCGACGACTCCTGGGTCTTGACCGTCTGAGTCCGTGGGGCGGTCGTCAGGCGGCCCTTCGTGCCCGCGGGGATGTCGAGATCGCTGAACAGGTGCGGGCTCGACGAGTACGTCTCGACAGGCTCGGGCTGACCGAAGTCGAGAGCGCGGTTGATGAGCGCCCACTTGTGCAGGTCGTCCCAGTCGACGAAGGTCACCGCGATGCCGGTCTTGCCGGCGCGGCCGGTGCGGCCGGCGCGGTGCAGGTACGTCTTCTCGTCGTCGGGGATCGTGTGGTTGATCACGTGGGTGACGTCGTCGACGTCGATGCCGCGGGCCGCGACGTCGGTGGCGATCAGCACGTCCTTCTTCCCGGCCTTGAACGCGGCCATCGAGCGCTCGCGCGCCTCCTGGCTCATGTCGCCGTGCACGGAGGCGGTGTTGAAGCCGCGGTCGCCGAGCTCGTCGGAGAGCCTCTGGGCGGCGCGCTTGGTGCGGGTGAAGATGACGGTCTTGCCGCGGCCCTCGGCCTGCAGCATGCGCGCGATGACCTCGTCCTTGTCGAGCGAGTGCGCGCGGTAGACCATGTGGCGGATGTTCGCCTGCATGAGACCCTCATCCGGATCTGTCGCCCGGATGTGGATGGGGTTGGTCATGAACCGGCGGGCCAGCGCCACGATCGGACCGGGCATCGTCGCCGAGAACAGCTGCGTGTGGCGGATCGCCGGCACCTTCGAGAAGATCTTCTCGATGTCGGGCAGGAACCCCAGGTCGAGCATCTTGTCGGCCTCGTCGAGCACGACCTCGGTCGCGTTCGAGAGGTCGAGCAGACGCTGGTTGTTCAGGTCGATCAGGCGACCGGGTGTCCCGACGACGATCTGGGCGCCGGCCTTGAGCTGGTCGATCTGGCCCTCGTACGCCTTCCCGCCGTAGATCGCGACGACACTGGTCGAGCGACCGGCGGTGAGCATGTCGATGTCTTCGTAGACCTGCACGCACAGTTCGCGGGTGGGCACCACGATGAGGGCCTTGACGCCGTGCGCGGGGTCCAGACCCAGCCGCTGCACGACGGGGATGCCGAAGCCGAAGGTCTTGCCGGTGCCGGTCTTGGCCTGGCCGATGATGTCCTGACCGGGAAGGCCGAGGGGGATCGTCTGCTCCTGGATGGGGAACGCGTCGACGATGCCTTTGGCGGCAAGGGTTTCGACGATGTCCTGGTCGACGCCGAGTTCGGCGAAGGTCGTCACGATGAGTGCCTGTCCGGCAGTGAGATGCTGCCTTGTGGGTGCCCTGGCGCGGAGGAGACTCTCGCCGCGCGGGCTGGGGTGGGATCCACGCCCTATCTCTGCCACAGGCGCGGGAGCCCCGATCCGACGCCGGGGACTGGCTCCAGGATACCGGCTCGCGCTCCGGGCGGCGGCATCCCTCATCAGGCGACCCGGCTCGGGCAGGGCGCGCACCTATGCTGTAGCACGTGGTGAAGTGGTTCTGGCAGCAGCGTCCTCAGGGGCGCAAGCTCCAGCTGAGGTCGCGAGATGAGGCGAGCGACGCTCACCGCGTCGATTTCGAAGAGCTCGCGCCCGAGATCGACACATTCCTCGGACAGGCCGCCTATCTTCAGCTCGGCTACTTCGAGACGCTGTCCGAGCTGATCGCCTCCACTCCCCAGCTCGCCGAGAAGGAGTCGCTGTCGCGGGCGGCCGGCGCCGCGCTGCAGAAGCATGAAGAGCTCGTGGCGCTCATCCGCGAGCGCGGTGACGACCCGACGAGCTTGATGCTCCCGTTCCGCGAGCCGCTGGACGCTTTCCGGAGGGCGACGCACGGCGTGCGGCCCCAGGAGACAATGCTCTCGGTGCACATCACCGCCGGCATGCTCGACGACTTCTACCTCGCCCTCTCGTCGAGCTACGGCGACACGGGGCGTCGGGTCGCCCGCATCCTGCAGGCGGATGATGACCGTCAGGCCATCGTCGACATCATCGGCGAGACGATCGCAAGCGACCCGGAGTGGAAGTCGCTCCTGGCGATGTGGGGCCGACGACTGGTGGGCGACACGCTTCTCATCGCGCGCGCCGCGCTCCGGCCGACGACGCTGCGGATCGCCGACGAGCAGAAGGTCGAGCCGGTGTTCACCGACCTGATGGGCGCCCATTCCAAGCGCATGGACGCGATGGGTCTGGCGGCGTAGTCCGTCTCGGGCAGCTTCAGCCGATCTTGAGCCGAGCCCTCTCGCGAGCGTCGTGGGCGGCGCGCGTGCGCGCGAGGACCACCAGAACCGGGTAGGTCACGACGAGGGGCGCGACCAGCGCAGAGAGCCAGAGCCACGGGCTGTCCAGGCCCACGCCCGCCCAGGTCAGGATCATCCAGGCCAAACCCGCGGAGAAGGCGCCGATGATCGGGGCGAGGGCGACGCCGCGCGTGCTGCGGCCGCGCACCAGGAAGTGAGCGGCCGCACCGATCGCGGCGCCGATGATGAACGCGAGGAGGATCTGCACGGGCGGAGCGTCGTCAGGCGACGAAGCCGACGCGGCGCGACTCTTCGGTGCCGAGTTCGATGTAGGCCAGGGTCGCGGTCGGGACGATGTAGCTCGTGCCCTTCGCGTCGGTGAAGCTCACGTGCGTGGCACCCGCGTCGAGCGCTCCGGCGACGGCCTTCTTGACGTCGGCGGCGGCCTCGTTCGTCTCGAAGTTGAGTTCACGGCCGGTGTTGGCGATGCCGATGCGGATCTCCACCTGAAATACCTCCTGCGGCGGGGGCTGTACCCCCGGGACCTCGTGCGCCCGGGTCCCCGGTTCGCATGGCAACTCTACGACACGGGTCGCACGCCCCCGGCCGTCTGCGCCACGCTCTCGGCGAACGGCGGATCGCGGTCGAGGTGACGCGGGGATGTCGGCTCTGCGCGCTACCGTCGAAGCCATGGAACCCGGCGACGACCCCCGCGCGGCCTCAGCGCTCGACGCGCATCAGCGCGCCGTCGTCGGGTTGCCCGCGGCGGCGTCAGGGGTCGTCGTGGGCGCACCCGGCAGCGGCAAGACCACGGCGCTCGTGGCGCGGGTCGCCGCTCTGGTGGATGCGGGAGCCGACCCGGACTCGATCCTGGTGCTCACCCCCTCCCGACAGAGCGCGACCGCGCTGCGCGACCGGCTCGCGCTCGCCGTCGGCCGAGCCACCTCGGGCCCCCTCGCGCGGTCGGTGGCATCGTTCGCGTACCAGCTCGTGCGTGCGACCGAGGTCGCGGCGGGCGAGGAGCCGCCTCAGCTGCTGACGGGCGGCGACGAGGACCAGCTCATCCAGGATCTGCTGGAAGGCGACGCGGTGGACGAGGCCGAGGGCCTCGGACGGTGGCCCGACGGGTTGGGGCCGTCGATCCGCTCCACGAAGGGCTTCCGCACCGAGGTGCGCACCTTCCTCGCCGAATGCACGACCCTCGGCATCGAGTCCCGGCGGTTGCGCGGGCTCAGCGCGGCGCACGGGATCCCGGTCTGGGAGACGATGGCCTCGTTCCTGGACGAATACCTCCAGGTGCGCGCCGACATGCGTGGTGCGCACCGGGATGCCCCGGGACTCGTGCGGGAGGCCGTCGGGGTGCTGCGCACGGCGCCCGCGGGCGCCGAACTCGTCGACCGCCTCGCCGTGGTCCTCGTCGACGACGCGCAGGAGCTGACCCTGGGCGGGGTCGAACTGCTCGAAGCGTGCGTGCGGCGTGGCATCGCCGTGCTCGCGTTCGGCGATCCCGACGTGGGATCCGGCGCGTTCCGCGGGGCGACGCCCGAGAACTTCGCTCGACTGGCCGCCGCCCTGGGCGGCGTCTCCGTACTGCCGGCGTCCCACCGCGGCACAGCCTGGCAGAACGAGCTCGTCCGCCAGGTCACGCAGCGGATCGGCGCGGTCGGGGTCGTCACGCACCGCGCCGGCGTGACCGACGCCGTGCCGGACGCCTCGGTGCGTGCGCTGATGCTGCGATCGCCGGCTGAGGAGTACGACGCGATTGCGCGCCTGCTGCGCGAGCGACACGTGCATCAGTCGGTCGCATGGTCATCGTGCGCGGTCATCGCCCACGACACGCGCCAGGTGACGGCGCTCGAGGTCGAGCTCGCGGCGAGAGAGGTGCCGACGCGATCCAGCGGACCGGGCCGCCCGCTCGGCACCCTGGCTCCGGTGCGGGATCTCCTGCGCATCGTCGATCTCGCCGCACGCGAGGACTGGACGTTCGAGGACGTCTCGGATGCGCTGATCGGATCGGCCGGCCGACTCGACGCGGTGGAGCTGCGCAGGCTGCGCTCGGCGCTGCGGCACATCGCCCTGCGGGACGCTCTGCAGCCGGGCGCCGAACCGGCGCGTTCAGGTCGCGACCTGCTGTTGTCGGCGATGCGCCGGCCGCTGGAGTTCGACCTGATCGACACGCGCGAGGCTCGTCGCGCCGCCGCCCTCGCGCGCACCCTCGCGGTCCTCCGCGACGAGCTCGATCGCGGCGCGACCGTGCACGAGCTGCTCTGGACCGTATGGGACGGCAGCGGCCTCGAGCGGCCGTGGGCCGAGCTCACCCGCGGTCATGGCCCCTTGGCCGAGCAGGCGGGGCGCGACCTCGACGCCGTCGTGGCGCTGTTCCAGGCCGCCAAGCGCTTCGTCGAGCGATCACGGGACGCCGACCCGCGCGTGTTCGTCCGGAGCATCCTCGACAGCGCCGTCGCCGAAGACCGCCTCGACGCACCCGAGGGCGGGGATGCGGTGCGCATCATGACGCCTGCGGGGGCGCTCGGAACCGAGTTCGACACCGTCGTGATCGCGGGCGTACAGGAAGGCGTGTGGCCGAACACCCGGCTGCGCGGGTCGCTGCTTGACACCTGGCGATTGGCGGATGCCGCGACCCGGGTCGATCCGGGAGCCGTCTCGACGCTCGACCGGCGTCGGGCGGCGATGCACGACGAGCTGCGCCTGCTCGCCCGGGCGCTGTCCCGTGCGACCGATCGCGTGATCGTGACGGCGGTGGACGACGACGACACCGGTCCGAGCGTGTTCTTCGAGTTCTTCCCCGACCCCGAGCGCCATGCCGTCGAGCACCCGCTGTCCCTGCGCGGAATGGTGGCGTTGCACCGACGTGCGCTGACCGAGCCCGCCGCGCGGATCCGCTCCGACCACGCCGCGCAGCAGCTGGCGATCCTCGCGGATGCCGGCGTCGCGGGTGCCGCGCCGCGCGACTGGTTCGGTGTGGTTCCGCCCACGTCGACAGGACCGCTGCGGGACCTCGCGCGCGAAGACGTGCGTGTGTCGCCGTCGCGCCTGCACACGCTCGAGGAGTGCGAGCTCAACTGGGTGATCGGAGATCTCGGCGGCGACCCGGGCGGCACGACGGCGGGGCTGGGCACCATCATCCATGCGGCGCTGGAACACTCTCAGGAATCGGACGAGGCGAGTCTTTGGGCGGAGGTCGAGTCTCGTTGGGGCGAGCTGACCTTCGAGGCGGAGTGGCGCGACCGCGCCGAGCGAACGCGCGCGCGAGACCTCGTGCGACGTCTTCACCTGTACCTCCGCCGATTCGAGACGGAGGGCGGCGCGCTGATCGGCGCGGAGCCGCACTTCGAGGTGGCGATCCCCCTGGATGACGCCGAGGCGTTCGAGCACGGCGCGATCCTGTCCGGCTACATCGACCGTGTGGAGCTGACACCCGAAGGAACGGTCGTGATCGTCGACCTCAAGACGGGCAAGCGAGAGCCGCAGACCGATGCCAAGGTGGTCGACAATCCGCAGCTCGGGGCCTACCAGCTGGCGTTCGAGTCGGGGGCGATCCCGGCGGCCGCCGATCGGCCGCCGGGCGGGGCGAAGCTGCTGGTGCTGCGTCCGACCGCCGCGCGGTCGGAGTACGCCACGCCCTGGCAGCCTCCGTTCGACGATGAGCGCCGCGAGCAGTTCCTGGGACGCATCCGCTCGGCCGTCGGGGTCATGCGCGGCACGTCGTTCTCGGCGCCGTACGAGGATCACTGCCGAGACGAGTTCTCCTACGGCCTCTGTCGCATCCACACGATCGGCGCGGTGAGCTCATCGTGACGAAATCCGACCCTGTCATGCTCGCGACGGCGACCCTGTCCGCGGAGGTGATCGCGGCCGCGCTCGGCCAGTTCCCGCCCACGCCGGAGCAGACGGCGGTCATCGAGGCTCCCCTCGACCCCGCCCTCGTCGTCGCCGGCGCCGGAAGCGGCAAGACCGAGACGATGGCTGCGCGCGTGGTCTGGCTCGTCGCGAATCGCATCGTCCGCCGTGACGAGGTGCTGGGCCTCACCTTCACCCGGAAGGCCGCGGGCGAGCTCGCGGAGCGCATCCAGCGCCGGCTCCACCGCCTCGCCGAGTTCGAGCGCCGCGGCCTGCTGCCCGCACTGCCCGCGCTGTACGCGGCCGGCCGTCTCGACGTTCTGGGAGACCTCGAGCGCTCCGCCGACGACGGAGCCGAGGCGTCGACCGCCCGTCAGGCGCTGCTGGACGCCCTCGCCAAAGAGGTCGATGCGACCGCCGAGGCACTCGATGACGACGCGCTGCTGCACCGGCCCACGGTGGCGACCTACAACAGCTTCGCCGACCAGATCGTGCGCGAGCACGCGGTGCGGATCGGGCGGGATGCCGAGGCGGTCATCCTGTCGGAGTCTGCGGCGTGGCTGCTCATGCGCCGTGTCGTGTTCTCCTCCGACGATCCCCGACTGGAGACGCGCGGGGAGGCGGTGCGCAGCATCATCGATGCGGCGCTGCGGATCGCCCGGGACGGCGTCGACAATCTGATCTCCTTCGACGCCCTCGCCGCGTTCCCCGCGCGCTTCCGCGACGTGCTCGACCGGCCCTCGACCCGCAAGGGCATCGTGGTCTACAGCGACGTGGCCGAGGCCGAGGAGAAGGTGGGGGCGCTGGCTTTGCTGGCCGACCTCGCGCGCGACTACGCAGCCGAGAAGCACCGGCTGGGCGTGCTCGACTTCTCCGACCAGGTCGCCGGCGCCCTCGACGTCGTGCGCGCCCATCCGGTCGTCGCCGACGAGGTGCGCGATCGGTTCCGGGTGGTGCTGCTCGACGAGTACCAGGACACCTCCGTCGCGCAGACCGACCTGCTTGCGTCCCTGTTCGCCGGGACCGCCGTGATGGCGGTGGGCGATCCGCATCAGGCCATCTACGGCTGGCGCGGAGCGAGTGCGGGTAACCTGGGCGGCTTCCCGGACGCGTTCGCGCCCGTGGCCGAGTGCCTGCAGTTCTCGCTGCTGACGAGCTGGCGCAACAGCGCCGACGTGCTCACCGCCGCGAACGCCGTGCTCGCTCCCCTCGCCGCATCGGCCTCCGTCGCGGTCGAGGAGTTACGCGCAAGGCCCGCGGCTCCGCGAGGCGCGGTCGAGCTGGCGTTCGATGCCGACCTCGACACCGAAGCCGACAGGGTGGCCGAGTGGTTCGGCCGGGTGCGGGCCGAGCGCGCCGCCGACGCACGCTCCACGACCGGCGCGATCCTGTTCCGCAGCAAGAAGCACATGGTGCGCTTCGGCGACGCACTCGGGCGTCGCGGCATCCCGCATCGCATCCTCGGGCTCGGCGGACTGCTGTCCACGCCGGAAGTCGTCGACGTCGTGTGCGCGTTGCGCGTGCTCAGCGACCCGAGCGCCGGGTCGGCGCTCATCCGGCTGCTCGCGGGCCCGCGCTGGGCGATCGGGCTGCCCGATCTGCGCGAACTCGCCGCCCTCGCGCGTCGCATCGCGCGTCATGACGCTGCCCTCCAGCCCCTGCCGCCCGAGGTCGTCGAACGCATCCGTGGCAGCGCCGGCGACGATGACGGGTCGCTGATCGACGCGCTGGACTTCGTCCTGCGCCACCAGCCCGATCACGGGTGGCTCGCCGCCTTCACGGCGGAAGCGCGCGAGCGACTGCGCGAGGCGGCGTCGGTCCTCGCGGGGCTGCGCCGGGCGGCGGGCATGCCGATCCCGGACCTCGTCCGGCTCATCGAGCTGGAACTGCGTCTGGATGTCGAACTCGCGGCGAACGAGTCCCGCGGTCCCGCACGCATCGCGTCGTCGCAGCTGCGTGCGTTCGTCGACGAGCTGCACGCCTTCCTGGCCGCTGACGAGTCGGGATCGATCTCGAACCTGATCGCATGGCTGGACCATGCCGAGCAGCTCGACGAGTTCGCGCCCCGCACCGAACCGCCCGAGGACGACGTCGTCCAGCTCCTCACGATCCACGGTTCCAAGGGGCTCGAGTGGGATGCCGTGGCCGTCGTCCGTCTCGTGAAGGACGAGCTGCCGAGCATGCCGCGCGACACGAAGGGGTGGCTGGGTTTCGGCATCCTGCCGTATTCGTTCCGAGGCGACGCTCGCTGGCTGCCCGCCCTGCAGTGGGAGAGGGATGCCGCGCCCACGCAGCAGGATCTCAAGGCCGCCATCGACGCGTTCGTGGCGGCGAACCGCGCGCGCCAGCTCGAGGAGGATCGACGGCTCGCGTACGTCGCGGTCACGCGCGCCCGCGACCACCTCCTGCTGACAGGGGCGAGCTGGTCGGGCACGAAGCGACCCCGGCAGCGCAGCGTGTTCCTCGGTGAGATCGCCGACGCGCTCGGGTCAGAGCTCCCCGAGGATGAGCCGGGGGACGACCCGTACCTCGGCGAACGTCGCCTGCTGCAATGGCCCATCGATCCGCTCGGGGCGCGCCGTGCGGTGGTGCAGCGCGCCGCGGCTTTCGTGGACGCCTCGCTCATGGCTCCCAGAGCTGAACCCGATCGCGACGTCATGCTACTGCTAGCCGAACGGGAAGAACTCCATCGTCCGTTGACGGCGGTCGCCCCGACGAGGATCGCGGCGTCCCGGTACAAGGAGTTCGTGTCGGACTACGCCGGCACCATCGCGCGGATCGCCCGCCCGCTTCCCGAGCGTCCGTTCCGCCAGACGCGACTGGGGACCCTTTTCCACGCGTGGGTCGAGCAGCGGTCGGGCAAGATCGGCACCGCGCGATCCCTCGACGATGCACTGTGGGAGCTCGACGACGACGGTGCTGTCACGATCGCCTCAGCCGAGGACGCAGCCGTCATGGCGAAGCTCCAGGCGACCTTCTCGGCATCCGAGTGGGCAGAGCTGAGCCCGATCGAGGTGGAGACCGAGATCGACTTCACGGACGTGGGACTCGACGGCCGGCCGCACGTCATCATCTGCAAGCTCGACGCCGTCTTCCGACGCGAAGACCGCGGAGGGCGCATCGAGATCGTCGACTGGAAGACGGGTGCGCCGCCGCGCACCGCCGCCGAACGCGAGGAGCGGATGCTGCAGCTCGAGCTCTATCGCCGGGCGTACCACCGGATGCACGGCATCCCACTCGACCAGATCGACGTCGCGCTGTACTACGTGGCCGACGATCTCGTGCTGCGCGGCTGATCGGTCGCGGCGGTCAATCCGTGAGCCAGCGACGCAGCGCGGCGTCGGATGCGCGCTCCGCATCCGCTCGCGCGTCGTCGGCGCCGGTGGCGTCTGGGGCATCGTCGCGCCGCGACGTCAACGTCGAGATGTCGATCGGCGCGGTGGAGTCGTCGTCGTGCGAAAGGGACGCGGCGGGCGGCGTGTCGTCGAACTGAGCCGACTCGCCCGCCTCATCCGCATCGGTGGAGACCCAGAGCGCCAACTCGTCGGGATCGTACGCGTCGGTGTGCATCGACGTGTCGACCGGCGCCGATTGCGCATCGGGCAGACGATCCAGGAGCGCGATCGCATCGTCGACGCCGAGTGCCGACGGCGGGACGATGTCGTCATCGCGCACGCCCGTCGAGAGCGACTCGAGCAGCCCGACGGCGTCGTCGACGATATCGGCGCGGCCGGCGTCATGTCCGTGCACGAGCCACTTCGCGAACTCGAGCTCGGCGTACAGGCGCGCACGGGAGCGCACCAGCTGATCGGGAGCGCGGTCGCTGTGGCCGGCGTACGCCGCATAGACGTCGTCAGCCGCGGCCGGCGCGGAAGCGAGCCACTGCAGGTCTGTCGCCGGATCGCCGACCGAGAGCCCGTGCCACTCGAGCACGCCGCTCACGCGGGGCACGGCATCCACATCCTCGAAGAGGAACGACGCGGCACCGGCACCGCCGAGCACGACGGCGGATTCGAATCGCCACAGCTCGTCGGCGTCCACCGCGCGCCGCCAGCGGTCGAGGAGGGTGCCCGGCGCGGACCGCGTGGCCTGCACGCGATCGATCAGTCGCGAGACGTCGTCACGCACCTGCTGCGGCGTCCGCACGGGAAGACCCTCGGTGCGCACGATCGACAGGGGGAGGGCATGAAGCGCGGCCAGGGCCTCGCCGATGGACGTCGCGGCGCCCCGACCCGATGGCAGGTGGGCGGCGTCGACGCGGTAGCCGGGGAGGAAGTCCACCACGACGGCACGGGCGTCACCGAGCCCCGCCTCGCCGAGCAGCTCGGGCGCCCGGAAGGGCAGCAGACCGCGAACTCCGGGGGTCAGCGCACGCAGGGCCCGCGCCTCCGCGGCCAGTTCCGGTGCGGCATCCGGGTCGGCCGGTGCGCGCACGACGACGCGTCGTCCGTCGTCGAGTTCGGCCAGCGCGGCGTCGTATCGTCCCGCGGCGCCTTCGGTGAGGATGCCGACTCCGACGACGCCGACGCGGGGCAGAGCCGAGGTCACCGACGCGGCTAGAGTGAGGGGAGAGCGTGCCATGTGCCCAGGGTAGGTCGGGTGCGCCTGTGCGCCCCTGCGCCACGCCCGGCTTGTCTACCAGCGGCAGAGAGGTCCTCGATGACGGCGCCCGACAGCCCACCGCGTGAGAAAGCCCCGTCTCCCTCGCTCGCGCGGTCCGGTCTGGACCGCGCGGCGGAGGAGCGTGCGACGCCGGGCCTGCTCGACGACTCGCGAGCGGATGCGGCCACCCGCGTGCTCGTCGTGAACGGCGACGCCGCACCGCTCGCGGCACCGGATGCGCTTCACTGGGTCGCCCCGGACGAGGTGCCGGCCGGGGGCGAGTGGGCCTTCCTCGGCCGCAACGACGAGGGCACGGCGATGCTCGCGGCGGTGTTCCCGCGGGGGGACGCGGAGCTGTTCCCGGCAGCGGCCGGATGGGCGGCGCTGCGGGCCGTCGGAGGTGCGCTGTCGGCGCGGGATGCCGGAGCGTTCGTCGAGGCTCTCAGCCTCGGACGGTGGCTGATCGACGCGCCGTACTGTCCCGCATGCGGTGCGCGCACCGAGGTCCACAGCGCCGGCTGGGCGCGACACTGCCCGTCGTGCGGGCGCGAGCACTTCCCCCGGACGGACCCCGCGGTCATCGTCGCGATCACGAGCGCGCGACATCCCGATCGACTGCTGCTCGGCTCGAACGCCATGTGGGCCGAGACCCGCTTCTCGTGCTTCGCCGGGTTCGTCGAGGCGGGCGAATCGCTGGAAGCGGCCGTGGCGCGCGAGGTGCGCGAAGAGGCGGGCGTCGAGCTCGTCGGCGTGCAGTATCGGGGCTCGCAGGCCTGGCCGTACCCGCGGTCGCTCATGCTCGGGTTCCTCGCGATCGCGGCCGACGACTCCGCCGCCGAGGCCGATGGGGAGGAGATCCTCGCGGTGCGCTGGTTCGAGCGCTCCGAGATCGGGGCGGGTCTCGCGGGTGAGGGCGACCTGCTGCTTCCCGGACCGGCATCCATCGCGCACAGCCTCATCAGTGATTGGCACGCGGGATCGGAATGAGCGACCGCGCTCTGCAGGGCCTGGATGACCGTCAGCTGGAGGCCGTCACGACGCTGCGCGGTCCGGTCGCGGTACTCGCCGGTGCGGGGACCGGCAAGACGCGCGTGATCACCCATCGGATCGCGCACGGGGTCGACACAGGTGCCTACTCGCCGGGCCGGGTCATGGCCGTGACGTTCACCGCGAAGGCGGCCGGGGAGATGCGCGGGCGGCTTCGTGCTCTCGGCGTCGAGGGCGTGGCGGCACGGACGTTCCACGCCGCGGCGCTGGCGCAGCTCAACTACTTCTGGCCGACGGTGGCGGGAGACAGCGCCCCCGGCATCGTCGACAACAAGGTGCGGCTGCTGGCTCACGCCGCCGACGGAATGGGCATCGACCCCGACGTGGCGACGCTGCGGGACGTCGCCAGCGAGATCGAGTGGCGGAAAGTCACGATGCGCAGCATCGAGCAGTACGCGGCGGCGCGGCCGAACGGCGTCGGGCGCCTCGAGGTCTCGCGCGTCGCAGACCTGCAGCGGGCGTACGAGAAGCTCAAGGATCAGCGACGGCAGCTCGACTTCGAGGACGTCCTGCTGGCGTGCGCGGGAATGCTGGAGGCGGAACCCCACGTGGCGGCATCCGTCCACGAGCAGTACCGGCACTTCACCGTCGACGAGTTCCAGGACGTTTCGCCGCTGCAGCATCGGCTGCTCGAGCTGTGGCGGGGAGATCGCCGGGACATCTGCGTCGTCGGTGATGCGAGTCAGACGATCTACTCGTTCGCGGGCGCCGATGCGCGGTTCCTCCTCGACTTCGCGAATGCTCATGACGACGCGCGCGTCGTGCGTCTCGAGACGAACTACCGATCGGATGCCGCGATCCTCGCGGTGGCGAACGAGCTGATGAGGGGCCGCCCCGGTGCGCTCGAACTCACCGCGGCGCGCCGAGGTCCCGACGCGGGCGACCCCGCCGATGCCCCGGTCGTCACCGCCTACGAGGATGACGTGGCCGAAGCGCGCGGGGTGGCCGCACAGGTTGCGGCGCGGATCGGCGCGGGGGTCGATCCGCGTCGGATGGCGATCCTCTATCGCGCCCACGCGCAGTCCGCCGAACTCGTGCGGGCCCTCGCCGACCAGGGGATCGCGGCGACCGTTCTGGGCGGCAAGCGCTTCTTCGACATCCCCGAGGTGCGGCAGGCGGTGATGGCGCTGCGCGGAGCCTCGGTCGCTCCGCTGGAAAGCGGTTTCATCGATGCCGTGCGCGACGTGCTGCGCTCGCTCGGTCTCACCGACGAGCCGCCACAAGCGGGCGGAGCGCTCCGTGACTCCTGGGAGGCACGCTCCGCCATCCTGCGCCTCGCCGAGGAGTCGCCCGAGGGCACCACGTTGCGCGGGTTCACGGACGAGCTCCAGGCACGCGCGCGTGCGCAGCACGAGCCTGCGATGCGGACCGTGACGCTCGCGACCCTGCATGCCGCGAAGGGCCTGGAGTGGGACCACGTCCACCTCCTGGGGGTCGCCGAGGGTCTGCTGCCGATCAGCTACGCGACGACCTTCGAGCAGGTGGATGAGGAGCGCCGGCTCGCCTACGTCGGCGTCACGCGGGCCGGGCGAACGCTCTCGCTGTCATGGTCGCGGGGAACACGGGAGCGGCAGCCGTCGCGGTTCCTCCGAGAGATCGGCAGCGGCACGCTGCGTGCGGGCGGTGGGCGCGCATCGAGCGGTGCAGCGAGTCCTCGCGGAGGGTCAGCGAGTGGTGGCGGGGGCGATCGGGGGTCCGGGCGGCCGCGCTGATCAGGTGCGCGGTCACGAGGGACGCCTCGATCGTCAGGGCGTCGCTCACCATCGGCGCGCTGCGCCCGAGGAGCTGTGCGGCGAGCTGCGGCCACGCCGGATCGGCATCGCGCCGGTGTGCCGCGATGCAGGCCAGACACGCCGTACGCCCCGGCACGACGTAGGGGCCGATCTCCGCACCGGCGCCGGTGAACACGAGCGGCAGGTGCGGTACATCGCTGCCCATCAGGGCTGCCGCGCGGCCCGGTTCGATGACATGGTGAGCGAGGACGACCACCGGGGCGGAAGCGCGCATACCCTCACCCGGCGCAGCGAACCACGTGGCCTCCGAAACCTCGATGCCCGTTGAGGCGAGCGCGTCCGCCACCACCGTCACGCGCGCGCGTGGAAACCCGTCGGGTGTCTGCAGGACGACCCGCAGCGGTGGCGCGGGCGGGCCGAGCAATGCCCGGCCGATGCGGTGGACGAAGGCATCCGCCGCGTCTTCCGGGGCGCCGAACGCCATCGCGATCGGATCGAGGGCAGCGTCGGGGATGCCGCTCTCGAGCTCTCGGATCAGCCGCTGCTGCCAGGGCTCCGGGTCATCGATCACGGCGACGGCATCGGCCCCGAACTGCAGGGTCGTCGCGGAACGCCAGAGCGGCGGGTAGGCCGGATCGAGTCGGAGCATGCCCCGATTCTGCGTGCCCGGTCGGACCAGGCGGCGTTGTCCACAGGTTCGGACACCGGATGCCGCGATAGGGGCGCCCTGGGGAGGAATCGAGGCTAGACCGGGCGGGGGTCGTCCGAGCCGTTGGACGGCGGTTCGTCGCCGTCGGACTTGCTGTCCTCCGGCGCCCGTTCGGCCGACGGCGCTTCTCCCGGATCCTCACCGGCGAGCAGCCGCGCCAGGGCGTCGTCCATCTCGTCGGGTGCCGGCTCCTCGCCGCGCGCCCGCGCCTCGAGCCGCGCGACCAGCGCCGCCGGATCGTCGATGTCGTCGGCACCGGGCATCAGGTCGGGGTAGTCCCACAGGGCGTCGCGGCCGGCGATGCCGACGGCATCCGTCACGGCGCGCCACATGGCGGCGGCCTCCCGCATGCGCCGGGGGCGAAGTTCCAGGCCGACGAGCGAGCTGAGCGCCTGCTCGGCGGGTCCGCCGACAGCGCGGCGCCGGCGTACGGCCTCCGCGATCCGGTCCGCGGACGGGAGCCGCGAGGTGGCACCCTCGGTGACGACGTCCACCCAGCCCTCGATCGTCGCGAGGAGGTTCTCCAGGCGCACGAGCGCGGCATCCTGCGCATCCGATCGCTTCGGCAGCAGCGCTCCGCTCTCCAGCGCGCGGCGCAGCTCTTCGGGCTGGGAGGGATCGAATCGCGAGGCGAGCTCGTCGAGGGCATCCGTGTCGACGTGGATGCCGCGTGCGAAGTCGGTCACCTGCGAGATGACGTGCAGCCGCAGCCAGCGGGCGTGCCGGAACAGACGTGCGTGCGCAAGCTCGCGGGTCGCGATGTACAGCGCGAGCTGGTCGTGGGGGATCTCCAGATCGCGGCCGAAATCGGCGAAGTTCTGGGGAAGTATCACCGCGTCGCCGTCGGGCATGAGCGGGATGCCGACGTCTCCTCCGCTGACGACCTCCATGGAGAGATTGCCGACGACCTGTCCGAGCTGGGACGCGAAGAGCGATCCGCCCACCGTGCGCATGAGGCGGCCGGCGCCCTGCACCAGGCTCTGCATCTCCTCGGGCGCCTGATCGCGGAGAGCCGTTGTGAGGGCGTCCGCGATGCTGGTCGCGACCGGCTCGGCGAGCTCTTGCCACACCGGCAGCGTCGCCTCGACCCAGCCGCCGCGTGTGAGGGTGCGGGGAGGGGAAGCCAGCTCCGAGATGGTGGTGGCCTCGCTCAGCCAGAGCGCGGCGAGCGAGAAGGCCTGGTCGAGGTCGGTGCGCTGCCCGTCGGTCACGCCCAGACCGTCCTGGTTCGCGATGTGCAGCGCTTGGCGCTTCGCGAGATCCCACGAGATGCCCTCGTCGCCGCCGGCGGCGAATGCACCCTGCAGGTGCTGCATCACGGTCTGCATCATCGCCGGGTCGATGCCCATGCCCGACAGCTGCGCGAGCTGCTCGGGGTCGACCTCCGCCCCGGCGCCCCCGAACAACTGACGGATCAGCTCCTGGAACTGCTCCTCGGGGCTCTGGTCGTCCTCACGGTCGGACTCTGCCACTTCAGCCGCCTTTCAGCCGGGTCATGACCTCGCCATCTACGCTAGTCGCACGGATCATCGCACTTCCCGGCACGGACCCTTCCCCCTTACGCCGGTCGCGAACGACCAGGCAGAGAAAGGTCCCCGTGGCGCTGTTCGATGAGGACGTCACCATCACGCCCGCGCGTTCGCGACGCATGCCGGGTGGGATGGTCGCGGGTGTCTGGGCGCTGACGATCGCGCTCGCCGTCCTCCTGGTGATCACGTTCCTGCCGACCTCGTACGTCATCCAGCGCCCCGGTCCCGTCTACAACACGCTCGGAACGACCGAGTCGACGGAGGGGACCCAGGTACCGCTCATCTCGGTCGAGGGCGCCGAGACCTTTCCCACCGCCGGCGCGCTCGACCTGCTGACCGTGCAGGTCGTCGGCAACCGTGAGCGGACGCCATCGTGGTTCGAGCTGGCCACCGCATGGTTCGACCCGAGCCGCGCCGTGCTGCCGATCGACTCGGTCTTTCCCGAGGGCGAGAGCACGGAGCAGCGCAACGAGCAGAGCGCGGCGATGATGGTCGACTCGCAGAAGGAGGCGACTGCCGCGGCCCTCTCCGAGCTCGGCTACGACATCGACCCGATGCTCACCGTCTACTCGTTCACCGAGGACTCGGCATCCGCGGGCGTGCTCGAAGAGGGTGACGTCATCATCTCGGCGAACGGTGCGACGGCGACGGATGCCGCCGACCTCCGCGAGATCGTCAACGAGGGGGAAGGCGAACCGGTCGAGCTCACGATCGAACGGGACGGGCAGGAGGAGAGGGTCTCGGTCACACCCAACGAGACCGAGCGCGACGGTGAGACGCTGTGGCTGATCGGCGTCACGCTGACGAATGACTTCGAGTTCCCGATCGACGTCACCATCCAGCTCAACAATGTCGGGGGCCCGAGCGCGGGCATGATGTTCGCCCTCGGGATCATCGACACCCTCACCCCCGACGAGCTCAACGGCGGCGAGACGATCGCCGGCACGGGAACGATCGATGCGAACGGCGTCGTCGGTCCGATCGGCGGCATCCGTCAGAAGATGTGGGGCGCGGTCGACGCGGGTGCGGACTGGTTCCTCGCTCCCGCGGAGAACTGCGACGAGGTCGTCGGCCATGTTCCCGCGGGACTCCGCGTGTTCGCCGTCGAGGACCTCGACGACGCGCTCGACGTGCTCGAGGCTGTCCGGGACGACGGCGACCTCGAGCCGCTGCCGACCTGTGGTTCCTGAGGGGCGGGGAGGCCGCCGTATCGAAGCACGACGCGGGCGGAGACCGTCGCTTCGCCGACAGCGGAACTCTGGGCCGCAGTTCGCTCACTGCACGGCATTCGCCCAGAACCGCGCGCCTAGGATTGAGGGGTGACCACGACCTCAGCGCCGGCCCCGGCCACGCCCTCCCGTTCACGACGGATCATCGCCATCTCGCTTGCGATCATCGCCGCGCTCGTCGTGGCGTTCTTCGTCTTCGCCAACCTCTACGCGGACTGGCGGTGGTACGCGCAGCTCGGGTACCAGGGTGTGCTGCTGACGCAGTGGACCGCGCGCGTGGTGATGTTCCTCGTCGGCTTCGTCGGCATGGCCGTTCCCGTCTGGCTGGCGATTCAGCTGGCGTACCGCCTGAGGCCCGTCTACGCGCGGCTCAGCTCGCAGCTCGATCGCTACCAGGAGGTCGTCGAGCCTCTGCGCCGTCTCGCGATGTGGGGCATCCCGATCTTCTTCGGGTTCTTCTCCGGCTTCGCCGCCTCCGCCCAGTGGGAGACGACCTGGCTGTGGTTCAACGGCGTGGCCACCGACCTGAAGGACCCCCAGTTCAATCTGGACACCGGCTTCTACCTCTTCGCGATGCCCTTCTACAGCGCGCTGCTCGGGTTCATCTCGGCGGTGCTCCTGGTCTGCCTGCTCGTGACCGCCCTCGTGGCCTACCTCTACGGCTCGGTCCGCATCGGCCAGCGGGAGCTGCGGATCTCGAAGGCCGCGCGCATCCAGCTGGCCGTCATCGCCGGGCTGTACCTGCTCGTCCAGGGCGCGAGTCTCTGGCTGGACCGCTACAAGTCACTCGTCGAACCCGGCGACCGCATCACCGGCCCCGGCTACACGGGTGTCAACGCGATCATCCCGGGCCTCACGATCCTCGCGGTCGTGGCCATCATCGTCGCCCTGCTGTTCTTCGTGACCGCGATCATCGGGCGCTGGCGCTATCCGCTCATCGCCACGGCGCTGCTGATCGTCTCGTCGATCGTCGTCGGCATCGGCTACCCGTGGGTCGTGAACACGTTCCAGGTGCAGCCCAACCAGCTGGCCTTCGAGCGGGAGTACTACCAGCGCGGCATCGACATGACTCAGGCGGCATACGGGATCGACGGTCTCGAGAAGACGAACTTCCAGGCCGTCACCGATGTCGAGCAGAACCAGCTGCGCGAGGATGCTGCCACGACCGCGCAGATCCGCATCATGGACCCCGCCGTGATCAGCCCGACGGTTCGTCAGCTGGAGCAGTACCGCTCCTACTACCAGTTCCAGGATCCGCTCGACGTCGACCGCTACTCGATCGACGGCGTGTCGCAGGACACCGTCGTCTCGGTGCGCGAGCTCAACATGGACCAGCTGGGTGCGGCCGCGTCGTGGCAGAACACCACGCTCGTGTACACCCACGGCTACGGCGTCGTCGCGGCGAAGGGCAACGACCGCACGACCGACGGCGATCCGGTGTTCCTCGAGCGCGGCATCCCGGCGGCCGGCTTCCTGTCCGACCAGGACGACTTCCAGCCCCGCGTCTACTTCGGCGAGTACTCTCCGACCTACTCGATCGTCGGTGCACCCGAGGGCACCGACCCGGTGGAGCTGGACTACCCGACCGGTGCCGACGGCGCGAGCGAGACCAAGACCACGTTCGACGGCGAGGGCGGGCCGAACATCGGCAGCGTCTTCGACCGACTGATCTTCGCGCTGAAGTTCCAGTCAGAGCAGATCCTGTTCTCCGACAACGTCAACGAGGACTCGCAGATTCTCTACGATCGCGACCCGGGCCTGCGGGTTCAGAAGGCCGCACCGTACCTGACGCTGGACAGCGACCCGTACCCGAGCGTCGTGGACGGTCGCATCGTCTGGATCGTCGACGGCTACACCCTGAGCGCGAACTACCCGTACTCGACGACGGTGAGCCTGCAGCAGGCGATCTCGGACTCGAACACGACCGCACCGCGGTTCGCTCTGGACAACATCAACTACATCCGCAACTCGGTCAAGGCGACCGTTGACGCCTACGACGGCAACGTGACCCTGTACGCGTGGGACGCCGAGGACCCGGTGCTGCAGTCGTGGCAGAACGTCTACCCGTCGACCGTGAAGCCGATCAGCGACATGTCCGCCGACCTGATGAGCCACGTGCGCTACCCGACCGACCTGTTCAAGGTGCAGCGCTACGCCCTCGGGGTCTACCACGTCGACGACGCGCAGTCGTTCTACCAGCGCGACAACGCCTGGCAGACGCCGAACGACCCGCAGCTGGACACGGTCCTGCAGCCGCCGTATTACCTCACGATGCAGATGCCGGGTCAGGACGAGCCGACGTACTCCATGTTCACGAGCTTCATCCCGGCCTCGGAGGGGACGGCATCCCGAAACGTCCTCATGGGCTATCTGGCCGTGGATTCGAACGCGGGCGGTGAAGAAGGTGTCAAGAGTTCCGATTACGGGAAACTCCGGATGCTGGTGGTCGACGCCGATACGACGATCCCCGGTCCCGGCCAGGTGCAGAACACGTTCAACTCCGACCCCCTGATCTCCTCGCAGATCAACCTGCTGAAGCAGGGCCAGTCCGAGGTGATCAACGGCAACCTGCTCACCCTCCCGGTCGGTGGCGGTCTGCTCTACGTGCAGCCCGTGTTCGTGCAGGCCTCGAGCGGCACTCAGCTGCCGCAGCTGCAGAAGGTGCTCGTCGCGTTCGGCAACGAGGTCGCCTTCGAAGACACGCTGAACGAGGCGCTGGACGTGCTGTTCGGCGGTGACTCGGGAGCGGATGCCGGTGACGGCGATGTCGTGCCCACTCCGGGCCCGACGCCGACACCCACGCCGGGTGAGACGACGGATCCCGAGCCGACCGACCCCGCGGAACCCGTCGAACCTCCCGCGGACGCGTATCAGGCGGCGCTGCAGGACGCTCAGCAGGCGATGCTCGACCGCCAGGAGGCCCTTCAGGCCGGCGACCTCACGGCGTTCGCCGAGGCGGACGAGCGGCTCACCGCCGCCGTCGAGACGCTCATCGAACTGGGCGGGCAGTAGCCCTCACGAGCGACGAACGCCCCCGCACATCCCTGCGATGTGCGGGGGCGTTCGCGCGTGCGGATCAGGCGGTGAGGATCCAGCGCCAGATCAGCAGCAGCGTCACGAGGAAGCCGGCGATCTGGTTGACCCACAGGAACCGGCGCCATCCGGCGGTGGCTCGTTCTGCCGTCTCGTCGGTGATCGATCGGTACGGCCAGACCGTCGCGATGTACAGGAGAGGCACCAGCGCGGCGAGTGGTCCGGGCCACGGTGTCGCCAGCATCACCAGGCCTGCAGCGGCGTAGCAGGTGAGCGCGAACCATACCGTCCACCGTGCGCCGCGCGCCGTGGCGATGGAGGATATCCCGGCTGCGCGGTCGGCGACGACGTCCTGCACCGCCCCGAACGCATGCGAGGCGACTCCCCAGAGCGCGAAGGAGAGGATCACCGTGCCCAGCTGCCACGTCCATGTCGCACCGGCGAGGACCAGTCCGTACACGGCGGGGGAGAAGAAGTGGATGCTGGAGGTCACGGAGTCGGCGAACGCGACTTCCTTCAGCCGCAGCGGGGGAGCGCTGTAGAAGACGACGAAGAAGAGACTGGCACCCAGCACCAGCCACGACAGCGGCGACCCGACGACACCGAGATAGAACACGAACGGCAGGCACGCCAGCGCGGCTGCCCACAGCGTGATCCGATGCATCCGTCGGTCGAGCACAGCGCCGTGCGCGCCCCCCTTACGCGGATTGCGAAGATCGGATTCGTAGTCGAAGACGTCGTTGATGCCGTATATCGCGAGGTTGTAGGGGATGAGGAAGAAGATGGTGCCGATCACGAGGGTCGCATCCACCTGGCGGGTCGTCATGAGGTAGGCGGCCGCGAAGGGGTAGGCGGTGTTGATCCAGCTGACCGGACGGGAGGCCACGAACAGCTGCTTCACGATCGTTCCCAGCCGCAGCGCCTGCGCGGCGCTCACGCGGTCGACTCCCGTCGTCGCCCGAGCAGCGTGTAGACCGCGGGAACCAGGAACGCGGCGCACAGCGGATAGGCGAAGTCCTCGAGCGGAGCGAGGCCGATGCGCAGACCGCTGAGATGCTGTTCCGGATAGTCGAACAGGCCCACGCCGATCATCACGTTGTCGAAGATCGCCGTGAGCACCAGAAGCACCCCCGCGGCGAGGGCGGATGCCGCCATCCGATGCCCGAATCGGGGTCTGCGCACCGTCGCCAGGGCGACCACGATGGTGACGAGCACGAACGGCACGAGGATCAGCGGATAGGTCACGATGGCTGCTCCCCTCGGGAACGGTGTGCGTCCGTCCGGGACGGCGGTCGACCGTGACGCGCGCGGGAGGCGCGCTGCTCCAGGACGCGCAGTGCCGCCGCCCACACCACCAGCCCGAGATAGCACAGGAACGCGAGGAAGAAGATCTCCTCGAGCGGCAGCTCCGGCGCCACGTCGACACCGGTGAAGAGCGGACTGTCACCCTTCACGAAGACGCCCGTCGCGATGCCGACGGCGTCCCAGGCGAGGAAGAACGCGAGACCGATCGCGACCGCGGCTGCCGTGCGACCCGGAGACCTCCACGCGGCGAGCTTCCATCGCGCGTCGATGGCGGCGATGCCGCCGGCGGAGATCAGGATGGCGAGCAGGTAGATCCCGGGCACGTCAGACCTTGGCCGGCTCGGGCAGCGGTCCGGGTGTGCGGTCGCCGCGCAGGCGCTTGAGGACGAGCTCTGCGGAGATGAGGCACATGGGCAGGCCGATCCCGGGCAGGGCCGAACCCCCGGCGTACGAGAGCCCGCGCACCTTGCGCGACGCGTTGCGCGGCCGGAACATCGCGCTCTGGCCGAGAGTGTGCGCCAAGCCGAGAGCGTTGCCGCGCCACGCGTGCAGATCGGTGGCGAAGTCACCGGGAGCGATCGTGCGACGCACGACGATGCGGTCGGCCAGATCCGGGATGCCGCACCATTCGGAGATCTGCTGGATCACCCGGTCGGCCGCCGTCTCCACGGACGGGTCGCCGTCGCCGTCGATGCCGCCATGACCGATGCGGGGGTCTGCGGGGATAGGAACGAGGACGAAGAGGTTCTCATGGCCGGCGGGGGCGACACCGCCGTCCGTCGCGCTGGGCTTGCACACGTAGAGCGACGCGGGGTCGGGGATGCGGCTCGGCTCCTGGAAGATGTCCTCGAAGTTCGCGCGCCAGTCCTCGGCGAACAACAGGGTGTGGTGGGCGAGCTGCGGCAGCTCGCCTTCGACTCCCAGCAGCACCAGGAGCGCGCCCGGGCTGGGGGTGCGCTTGGCCCACCACTTCTCGGGGTAGGTCTGCAGAGCGGGGGGGAGGAGCTTCGTCTCGGTGTGGTGCAGGTCGGCGGTCGAAACGACGAGGTCGGCGGCGATCCGCCGGCCGTCGGCGAGCCGGACTCCCGTCGCCGCAGCATCCCTCGTCGTGATCTCCACCACCTCGGCACCCACCTCGATGCCTGCGCCGTTCGCGCGCGCGAGCCGCTCGACGGCGCCGATGACCTCGGTGAAGCCCCCGCGCGGATACAGGACGCCGTCGTCGAGGTCGAGGTGGCTCATCAGGTGGTACAGACTCGGCACGCCGTACGGGGAACCGCCGAGGAAGACCGCGGGATAGCCGAGGATCTGCCGCAGGCGCGGATCGGTGAACCGCTGCTCCACGTGGCTTGCGAGCGAGCGGGTCAGAAGGGGTGCGAGTTGCCCGGCCCGACGCAGCAGCGCCGGGTCGCGCAGCCCGGCGGTGGTCTCGTACGTGTCGTAGAGGAAGCGGGAGACCGACAGCTCGTACGCGTCGGCCGCGGAGTCCAGGTAGACGTCGAGCTTCGCACCCGCACCGGGCTCGATCGACTCGAAGAGCGCCGTCGATTCCGCCCGGCCCGATCGGACATCGGTCGGGGGGAGTGCGCGTTCGGAACCCGGCTGGCTGTACACGCGGTACGCCGGGTCGAGGCGCACGAGGTCGAGCTCGCGCTCGGCCGTCGTGCCGAGCATGCGGAAGAAGTGGTCGAAGACCTCCGGCATGAGATACCAGCTCGGGCCGGTGTCGAAGCGGAAGCCGTCCTGCTCCCACGAGCCGGCGCGACCGCCGAGCTCGTCACGAGCTTCGAGCACCGTGACGTTCCAGCCGTCGGCGCCGAGCAGCGCGGCCGTCGCGAGCCCCGCGATGCCGCCTCCGATCACGAGCGCGGCGCCCTTCTCGCGGTCGGCCGCGTGCTCCGCCCCCGTGGGGGTGCTGCTGTCGGTCATGCGCGGGCCGCTCTCTGGTGTCGCGGCGCGAAGCCGAGCCAGGCGCGGGCGGCGAGGGTCGCCTTGACCGCATCGGGCACGCGGACGCGCTCGTCGGAAGGGGAGTCGCGACGCAGGCGCAGGGACAGCGCAGCGAAGAGGTCGTGGGCGGCGGTCACGGCGCGACGGCAATCGGCAGGGAGTTTCGGGATCACGGCCGCTGCGGCGGCCAGGTCCGCGTCGATCCGATCGAGCACGTGCGCGCGCGTGGATGCGCCCGACGCGAGCCCGAGATAGTCGCGGCCCAGTGCGTCTTCGTCGTGGTGCAGGTCGCGCAGGAAATTGACGTCCTGGAACGCCGCACCCAGGCGCCGCGCACCGTCGACGAGCTCGGCGTCGGGGTCGGCCGGATGCGGAGCCCCCGCGTTGACGAACACCTGGAGGCACATGAGCCCGACGACTTCGGCGGAGCCGTATACGTAGTCGTCGTGCGAAGCGGCATCGTGGCGCACGGTGAGCAGGTCCGTGCGCATCGACGAGAAGAAGGGACGGATCAGCGTGTCACCGACCCCGCATTCGCGCGCGGTGCGCGCGAATGCATGCACCACGAGGTTCGAGCTGAACCCTCGTTCGATCGCCGTCAGGGTCTCGGATTCGAGTTCGTCGAGGATCGCCCGTGCTGCCGCCGGGTCAAGTCCCGCGGCGGCGGCCGGTCCGTCGACGATCTCGTCGGCGATGCGCACGAGCGCGTAGACGTTGCGCACGTGCGGGCGTGGCCGCGGGCCGAGCAGGCGCGTGGCCAGGCCGAACGACGTCGAGTACGCCGCGATCACGGCGGCAGCGGCATCCTGAGCGGTTCGGTCGTACAGGGCGATCCCGGTCGGCTCACGACTCACGGGATGCGCTCCTCGACCCGATCGGCCAGGTCGCGGATCAGCGGACGTGCCTGGATCGGGAATGCCGGTTCTTCGGCGGCGCTGCGCACAGTTTCGAGAGTATCGCCGATGAGAGCACGCAGGCGCAGTCGGGCGCCGCTCTCCTCGAGCGCGATCTGGGCCTCGCGGACCGCGATCGGGCCGGTGTGCGCGATCGCCAGCGCATCGTTCACGCGCGACCACATCGGCGTCTGGCGTGCGAGGGCGATCAGCGGAGTGCGCTTGGACTCGCGCAGGTCGCCGCCTTCATCGCGGCCGGCCTGCTCGGCCGAGCCGAACGCGCCGATGAGGTCGTCCACGAGCTGGAAGGCCAGCCCGAGGCGCCCGCCCTCGGCGTCCAGTGCGGCGATCGCACCCTCGCTCGCGCCGGCCAGCAGCGCTCCGGCGCACAGGGGGGCGCTGAACGAGTACACCGCGGTCTTGTTGAAGGTGGCGTCGAAGATCATCTCCGCCGCGGCGTAGTCGGGCGTCACGGCATTCTCCACGTCGGCCAGTTCGCCGGCCGCCGATACGTAGATGGCGTCGTCGAGCAAGCCGAACAGCCGGGCTCTCACCTGCGGCGCGGTGTCGGCCAGGGCGATCAGCCGCGACGCTTCGTGCAGCAGCAGGTCTCCCGCGAGGATCGCAGCGGCGTCTCCGAGGATCACCGCACCGCCGGCATCCGCACCTCGCTCCAGGGCACGCCGGCGGAATTCGCCGACGACGTTCGGGATGCCGCGCCGCACCGTGTCGTGATCGATGACGTCATCGTGCACCACGAACGCGGTGTGCAGCAGCTCGAACGCCGCCGCGACCGGGTACAGGGCCGGGCAGTCGTGGCACTGGCCGCCGAATGCGGTGAAGGACGCTGCGACGAGCGCCGGCCGGAATCGCTTCCCGCCTGCGGTCGCGCGCACAACGGCCTCACCCAGTGCGTCGAAGCCGCCCCCCAATTCCGACGCACGCTGACGGATGCGCCGCAGCGAGTCGTCGATCGCGTCGTCGATGGCGGCACGAGTGGCGAGAGGGATCATGACGCTCGTCGTCGCTGCAGCGCCGGTTCGGAGTCGAAGAGGTGAAGCTGGTCGGCCTGCAGGACGAGCCACGGACTGAAGGCCCATGGCGTCGCCGTCAGCGACGTGCCCAGGTCGACGGGGTCGACCCATTTCGCCTCCACCACTTCGAGCGGGTTGAGGATCGGCTCGCCGGAGGTGCGCGCGATGTACACCGGGCACACTTCGTGCTCGACGATTCCGCTCGTGTCGACGGCTCGGTAGCGGAACAGGGGGAGCGCGAGTTCGATATCGGAGAGGGTGATGCCGAGTTCGTACTCGGCACGGCGGTGCACCGCCGTCAGCACCGGCTCGGCCGGTCGCGGGTGGCCGCAGAAGGAGTTGCTCCACACCCCCGGCCACGTCGTCTTTCCGAGCGCGCGGCGTGTCACGAGCACCTGCCCGTCATCGTTGACCACATGGCAGGAGAAGGCGAGATGCAGCGCCGTGTCGGTTCCGTGAACGCTGCTCTTGGGCGCAGTGCCAATCGCTCGGCCCTCGTCGTCGAGGAGGACCACCTGGTCGGCGTCGCTCATGAGATCTCCTTCAAATTGCTAGTTTAGCTAGCGATATCCTGCGCCCGATGATACAAGGGGAGTGAGGGAGTGTCCACATGACGCAGCCGTGGTCCGCGCAGACACCCCATGACCGGGCGGTCATGGAGGTGCTGCACGCCATTCGCGCCTTCACCGACGCGATGGACCGCATGCACGGAGGCATGAAGGACGACATGGACATGAACGCCACCGATCTGGCGGCGCTGCGCATGCTGATCGTCCGCGAGGGTCGCGGTGAAGCGGTGAGCCCGCACCAGGTCGCCGATCATCTGCGCATCTCGACGGCATCCACGACGAAGCTGCTGGATCGGCTCACGGCATCCGGCCACATCGAACGTCGACCGCATCCGAGCGATCGCCGCGCGCGGGTCGTCGTCCTCACCGACGAATCCCGCGCCACGTTCTTCCGCCACTTCGGCGAGCGCCTGGGCCAGATGCGAAGCGTGGCGGATCGGTACTCCGACGACGAACTGGCCGTCATCGCGCGCTTCCTCTCGGGAATGAGCGAGACGCTCGATCCGCGGTAAGGGGGCGCTGCGCACGTACCTCGCCCCTGCGGCGCGGGACCGCCTGGGGCAGGTTCACTGCAACGGTCTCGAAATGCTAAGAAGATGGCCCCGGACGAGTCCGGGGCCATCTTCTTTCGTTGCGGGGACAGGATTTGAACCTGCGACCTCTGGGTTATGAGCCCAGCGAGCTACCGAGCTGCTCCACCCCGCGGCACAAGAATCAACTCTAGCATGCTTCAGAAGCAGGGTCATGTCGCGGCATCCGCTTGCCGTTCGCATCCGCGGCGGGCGAGGATGAGGGCATGCCCGCGCAGCCCGATGTCGACCCCGAAGACAACCTGCGTGACGGGCGGGACGAATCCGCCGCCGAACGCGCGGACCGCAACTGGAGCGAGGTCCTCCAGGAGCTGCGTGTCATGCAGACCGGCACGCAGATCCTCACCGGCTTCCTCCTCGCGCTCGCCTTCCAGCCGGCGTTCTCAGACCTCGACGATGCACAGCGCACGTTCTACCTCGCTCTCGTGGTGCTCTCGGCGCTGTCGTCGATCATCGCCCTGGCGCCCGTCGCGCTGCACCGCTGGCTCTTCCGGCAGCGGGCGAAGCCGCAGGTGGTCGCCTATGGCCACGCGGCTCTGATCGCGGCGCTGGGGACGGTCTCGCTGCTCCTGGTCGGAGTGGTCGGCTTCGTCTTCGACGTGGTCGTCGACCAGCAGTCGGCGGTCTTCGCGGTGGTCGCGCTCACCGTCGTGATCGTGGTGTCCTGGATCATCGCGCCCCTGGCCATGCGGGCTCGTCACGGGTCGACCCGGTGAGCGCGTCCGGCTCGCACAGCGCAGCGGTGGCGGTCGCGCAGTTCGCCCCTGCCGCCGACACGGCTGCGAATCTCACCTCGATCAAGCACCTCGTCGTCGAGGCCGTCCAACGGGGTGCTGCCCTCGTGGTCTTCCCCGAGTATTCCAGCTACTTCGTCGACCCTTTCGACGAGTCGCTCGCCGCGCATGCCGAGCCCCTCGACGGACCGTTCGTCAAGGCCCTCGTCCGCCTGGCCGCCGCCCACCGCGTGCACATCGTCGCCGGCCTGCTCGAGCAGGCCGCCGACGGGCGCCGTGTGCGCAACACCGTCGTCGCCGTCGATGCGGAGGGGCTCGTCGCGAAGTACCGCAAGCTGCACCTGTACGACGCCTTCGGGCAGCGCGAGTCCGACTGGGTCGAGGCGGGCGAGCTCGCGGCGCCGGAGACGTTCGAGCTCGACGGACTGCGGTTCGGATTGATGACCTGCTACGACCTGCGGTTCCCGGAGGTGGGCCGGACGCTCGCGGACGCGGGCGCCGAGGTCTTCCTCGTGCCCGCGGAGTGGGTGCGCGGACCGCTCAAGGAGCACCACTGGCGCACGCTCGTGCACGCCCGCGCGATCGAGAACACCGTCTACGTCGCCGCCGCCGATCACCCGCCGCCGCTGGGGGTCGGCAATTCGATGATCGTCGACCCGCAGGGCGTGGAGATCGCCGCGATCGGCACCGGGACGGACGTCGTGGTGGCCCATCTGGACGCAGACGCGGTCGAACGCGTCCGGCGCGTCAATCCGGCCCTGCGCCTGCGACGCATGAGCGTCGTTCCGCGGGCATAGTCGCCGTCCTGCTCCTGCGCCGTCAGCCCGCGAGAGCAGTGAGACGGGATGCCGCATCCTCGAGCACGTCGACCCGCTTGCACGCGGCGAAACGCACGAGCGTCGCGTACTCGACCCTGCGGGGCGGACTGACGAAGGCGGTGAGCGGGATCGCCACCACGCCGGCGCGCTCGGGCAGAGCGCGGCAGAACTCGGCGGCGTCCGTCGCACCGAGAGGGGCGGCATCCGCCACCGTGAAGTACGACCCGGCGGGCTCGGACACCTCGAATCCGGCGGTGCGCAGCCCGGAGCCGAGCAGGTCGCGCTTGCCGCGCAGCGTCGACCCGATGCCTTCGAAGAAGGCGTGGGGAAGCCGGAGGCCGGTGGCGATCGCGGGCTGGAACGGCGCGCCGTTGACATACGTCAGGAACTGCTTGACGGCCATCACCGCGTCCACGAGGGCGGAGGGGCCGGCGATCCAGCCGATCTTCCAGCCCGTCGTGGAGAACGTCTTGCCGCCGGAGGAGATGGTCAGGGTGCGCTCCCACGCGCCCGGGAGGGTCGCGATCGGCGTGTGCGGGCGGTCGAAGACGAGATGCTCGTACACCTCGTCGGTGACGATCACCGCGTCATGACGCTCGGCGAGGCGTACGACCTCGTCCTGAAGTTCGCGGCTGAACACCGCGCCGGTCGGATTGTGCGGATCGTTGACGAGGACGACCCGTGTGCGATCGGACACCGCGGAGCGGAGCTCGTCGAGGTCGGGCTGGAAGTCGGGCCACCGCAACGGCACCGTCACCAGTCGGGCACCGGCCAACGCCACGACGGCGGCGTAGGAGTCGTAATAGGGCTCGAAGACGACGACTTCGTCCTCCGGCCCGTCGATCAGCGCCAGCAGCGTCGCCGCGAGGGCCTCGGTCGCACCCGCCGTCACCAGCACGTCGCGATGCGGATCGAGATGCTGCCCGTAGAAGCGCTCCTGGTGCTCGGCGATCGCCTGGAGCAGGTCCGCGATGCCACGACCCGGCGGATACTGGTTGACTCCGTTCGCGATCGCGG
This sequence comes from Microbacterium sp., assembly GCA_035630115.1. Classification (GTDB taxonomy): domain Bacteria; phylum Actinomycetota; class Actinomycetes; order Actinomycetales; family Microbacteriaceae; genus Microbacterium. The sequence goes on from DASQLG010000016.1 coordinate 43,615, forward strand.
CGCGCGCCGTCTCCAGCACCTCGGCCGGTCCGTCCTCGTCGGGGAAGCCCTGGCCGAGATTGATTGCACCTGTTCGGGCCGCGAGGGCCGACATCTCGGCGAAGATGGTGGGGCGGGTGGATCCGTCCGGACCGATGAGGCCTGCGCCGACCGCCGTACGGCGCCAGGCTCCGGGTGTTACTCGCATCCGGTTCACGCTACTCGCATAGTCGACCCCCATCCCCGGCATAAGAAACGCACAGCAACCAGGGCGAGAGTTGTCAGTGGTCGGCAGAAGGAGCACACCATGAGCGACACCCCGGGCGAACGCCCCGCAGATTCCCCCTCCCACGGCGCCTCAGACGAGGCTCCGCCCCGAACCCCCGGCGCCGACACGGCGGCGACACCGGCGTCGGAGCCCGCCGCACCCGCTCGCCCCGAGCAGGCCGCCCCGACCGCGGCTTCTGCCACCCCGGCGGCTGTGGCACCCGGCTGGCAGCCGCCTCAGGGCATGCGTCCCTCCGGCGCTCCGTCGGGCTATCCTCCGTACCCGCCCTACGGACCGCCGCGAGCACAGGCGTACGCGGGTCAGCCTGCTCCCGGCCAGCCCGCTCCCGCCCAGCAGTATGCTTCCGCATTCGGGCCGACCGCGGGGCGTGCCGAGAGCCAGATCCAGCCGACCGTCCCGTTCGACCGCCCGGCGACCGGCGCCGTGACCACCGGCACCGCCACGAAGAAGAAGTCCGGTGCCGGCAAGGTCGCGGGCCTCATCGTCGCCGCTGCGCTCGTCGGCGGCGCAGCCGGTCTCGGCGGAGCCTATGCGGGCGTCAACCTGTTCGAGCCGACCGGGTTGAGCCCGGCAGCCGGGCCGGCGACCGTCACGGTCAACAACTCCGACTCGGTCAACCAGACCACGGCGATCGCCGCGAAGGTCCTCCCCAGCGTGGTCACGATCGAGGCGGCCGGCACGAACGGAGCCGGTACCGGCTCCGGCGTCGTCCTCACCAGCGACGGCTACGTCGTGACCAACACCCACGTGGTGACCCTCGACGGTGCGACCGCCGACGCCGCGATCCGCGTCACGACCTCCGACGGCCGGGTGTTCGACGCCGAGATCGTCGGCACCGATCCCACCTACGACCTCGCCGTGATCAAGCTCGTGGATGCGGACGGCCTGACTCCGGTCGAATTCGCCGACTCCTCCGACCTCAACGTCGGCGATCAGACGATCGCCGTCGGCGCGCCGCTCGGCCTGTCCAACACGGTCACGACCGGCATCGTGAGTGCGCTGAACCGCTCGATCCAGATCGCCTCGTCGGCTGCTCCCGACTCGGGCGGCACCGAGGGCGACGGCCAGGACGACTCGCAGGACGAGCTGACCCCCGACGAGCAGGCCCCCGACGGAGAGACCCCCGACGACGGAGAGACCCCGCCGTTCTTCTTCGACTTCGGCGAGGGCGAGAATCCCACGCAGACCCCGACCGAGTCCATCTCGATCGCGGTCATCCAGACCGACGCGGCGATCAACCCCGGCAACTCCGGCGGCGCGCTCGTGGACGAGGACGGAAAGCTCATCGGCATCAATGTCGCGATCGCGACGGCGGGAGGGATGAGCGAGGCCGGCTCCATCGGTGTGGGCTTCTCGATCCCCTCGAACATCGTCCAGCGCGTGACGGATGAGATCATCGAGAGCGGCGCCGCCACCCACGGCCTCCTCGGCGCGAGTGTCCGCGACGCGGCCGCGGTCGAGGACTCCACGTTCACCGGCGCGTACATCGCGGAGGTCGTGGCCGACGGCGCCGCACTGGCCGCAGGACTCGAGGAGGGGGATATCGTCACCGCGTTCAACGGCGTCCCGATCACCGACGCGACCGACCTCACCGCTCAGGTGCGGGCGGCTGCGGCCGGAAGCGAGGCGACCGTCACGTTCGTCCGCGACGGTGAGACCCAGACCGTCGAGGTGACCCTGGGCGAGCTGCCGCTGTAGTCCTGGACGATCGGCTCCTCCCACGGAGAAAGACGCCACCCCGCGATAGGCTCGCGGGGTGGCGTCTTTCTCGTTCGGCGCGGGAAACGCGCGGAAGCTCGCGAGCATCCCGCTGTACGCCCTCGGCCGAATCGCCACGCTCCTGATCCCGCGTCGCCGCGATGCCTGGGTGTTCGGCTGCGCCGTCGGCATCGCCGACGGCGCGCTCGCCCTGTGGCGCGTGGTCGCCGCCGACGGGCACCCCGCGACCTGGCTCGTGGGCACCGCCGCCGAGGCGCGGGATGCGGCAGCCCGGCGCATCCCATACGCCTCGAAGCGCTCGCTGCGAGGCTTCTGGCTCACCGCCCGTGCGCGCGTCGTCGTCGTCACGCACGGGTTCGGCGATGTGAACCGCTACGCCGTCTCCGACGCGTTCGTCGTGCAGCTGTGGCACGGCATCCCCCTCAAGCGCATCGGCCTCGACTCGCCGGAGACGATGCGCAGCGGCATCCTGCCCGGTTCCGCCCTCCTGCGCGCTGTCCTCGCCCGCATGTACCGTGGGGCGGCGCGGCGCATCCACGTTCTGCCCGCCGCGTCGCACCGCGTTCGCGGGCGGCTGGAGTCGGCCTTCGGACTGCCCGATGCACGGGTGCCGGTCACCGGCGAACCCCGCGTGGATGTCCTGTCGCGTGGAACTCCCGAGACACGTCGGTCCGAGGCCCGCGCCGCCATCCAGCGGGCTTCCGGGGCGGTCGACCCCGCAGCGCGGTTCGTGCTCTACGCCCCGACGTGGCGCGACGGTGCTCCGGATCCTGCCGTCCCGTCCGCGGATGACTGGGCGGCGGTCGTCGACGTGCTGAACCGTCGCGGAGCGGTGCTCCTCGTCCGGTCGCACCCGCTCGGATCGGGCGAATACACCCCGCCCTTTCCGACCGAACGCGTGCGCGGTCTCGCGAGCGACCTGGTGGCCGATGTCACTCCGCTCCTTCCCGGACTGGACGTGCTGGTCACCGACTACTCCTCGCTCACGTTCGACGCCGCCCTCGTGCCCTTGCCCGTCGTCTATTTCGCGCCCGATGTCGATACGTACGCGCGCACTCGCGGGTTCTACGGTTCGTACGCTGCCGTCGCCGGCGGGGGGTGGGCCACCGACTGGACCGGCGCCGCCGCGCAGCTGGACGCGCTGCTGGGTGACGAGAGCGAGCGAGCGCGACGGATCGAACGTTCCGAGCGGCTGAGCGAGCGGGTTCACGCGTTCCGGGACGGCGCCAACACGCAGAGGGTGTACCGTGCCATCCTGGCGGGACTGAGCGGTGGCACGCCTGAGCCCCCGAGGAAAGGACTTCGATGACCGACGCCCGCTTCTCCACCGATGAGGGCGCCGCGCTGATCGTGTCGGGGTCTGGCCCGCGCCCGGCCGCCGTCGACCTCTTCGGGCCGCGCGCACGGGTGGTCGGCGCGACGTCGGGTCGGGGGAAGACCTGGAAGGCCGTCCTCCCGCTGAAAGCGTCGCGCTGGGGCGGCGCCGAACTGCCGCTGCCGGTGGGCGAGTACGAGTTGCGCATCGACATGGGCGACGGCGAGACTGCCGAGGCTCCGGCATCCGTCCCCCTCGCCCAGCTCGGCACGCTCCGCGCCTCGCTGGAGGGCACCACGCTCACGATCGGACCGCCGATCGACCCGGCATACGACTCCGGCGAAGGCCAGGCCGCGCTGGAGCGCAGGTACGCCACGCGACCGGCGGCGCTCGAGAACGCGGTGTTCTTCGAGAGCTTCTACGGCCGCAACGCGAGCTGCAACCCGCTCGCGATCGACCGCGAACTCGCGGGTCGGGCCCCGCACGTGACGCGGTACTGGAGCGTCGTCGACCTGTCGGTGCAGATACCGGAGGGCGCTGTGCCCGTCGTCGACGGCAGCCCGGAGTGGTGGCGGGCGCGCGGATCGGCTCGCCTGCTGGTGGTCAACGACTGGCTCCGGCGCACCTTTTCGCGTCGCCCGGGTCAGGTCGTGGTGCAGACCTGGCACGGCACTCCGTTGAAGCGGCTCGCGCTGCACCGCCCCGGTTTCGACCCGCGCAGGATGGCGGCGGTCATCAAGGAGTCGCGCCGCTGGAACATCCTGCTCGCTCAGAATCCCTATGCGGCAAGGATCCTCGGCAAGGCATACGCATTCCTGTCCCGGCCCATCTGGGTCGAGGGCTACCCGCGCAACGACATCCTCGTGGACGGAGACGGCCGGGCGACGCGGGTCGCCCTGGGCATCCGCCCCGACGAGCGGGTGCTGCTGTACGCACCCACCTGGCGCGATGACCGCGCGGAGATGGTGGATTTCGTCGACCCGGTGACCCTCGCCGCGGCGACCGACTCAGTGGTGCTCGTGCGTGGACATTCCCGGACGCTGCTTCCCGGGAGGGATGCCGAGGGCCCGCGAGTCGTGGACGTCACCGGATTCCCCGACACGTCGCGGCTGCTGCTGGCGGCCGATGCCCTGGTCACGGACTACTCGTCGGTCATGTTCGATTTCAGCGTCACCGGCAAGCCGATGTACTTCCTCGTGCCTGACATCGAGCACTATCGCGGCGAGCTGCGCGGCTTCTACTTCGATCTGGTCGCGCACGCTCCAGGCCCCGTCGTGCGCACCGAAGACGAACTGGTCGGCGCGCTGCGCGACGGCGATCCATCCGACTTCGCCGCGAAGTACGCTCTGTGGCGCGAGAAGTTCAACGCGCGGGACGACGGCCACGCTGCGGAGCGCGTGGTGGATCGCATCCTCGACCAGGGCCTGGTCACGGTCGCCGCGGAGGCGCATGAGCGACCGCATCCTGACACGCGGACCTAGGGGAGCGGCGTGTTCCGGGTGCCCAGACGGGACGTGTCAACCGTGTCGTGCGCCCCGCGCATCACGCCGATGAGGAAGCCCATGCCCCACGACAGATGCATCGTCGGCAGCACCGCGAGCGTCCACAGCTTGTCGCGCCAGCCGTGCCCGCCCCCCGGTCCGAGCGCGACGACGATCACCAGGAGCGCGTACGCGATCACCGGCAGATAGACGACGGATGCGGCGAGCGCCCACCATCCGGCAAGCACTCCGGTCAGCTGCAGGGCAGCGATGACGACGCTGAGAGCGACGTCGACCACGAGGGCGGGAGGCGCGAAGAAGCGGACCGAGTTGCCGCGACCGTACCGGCGCACCAGTTCACCGCGCCATCGGCCGGTCGCCGAGAACTGCCGCACCAGTCGCGACCAGCTCTCGCGGGGCCAGTACGTGACGGCCAGCGATGGGTCGAACCACACCCGGTACCCGGCGCGTCGGATGCGCAGGTTCAGCTCCCAGTCCTCGCCCCGGCGGATCGTCTCGTCGAAGAGGCCGACCTCCTCCAGCACGTCGCGCCGCATCACCCCGAGATAGGCCGACTCGGCCTCGCCCTCCTGCGTGCCGCCGTGGTACGCGCCGCCGCCGAGACCGATCGGAGAGTTGTACGCGCGCGCGACGGCGCGCTGGAACGGCGTCCGCCCGTCGGCCTTCATGACGCCGCCCACATTCGCCGCACCCACCCTGTCGAGAGTCTCGAGCGCGCGGCGCGTGTAGCCGGGTTCCAACTCGGAGTGGGCGTCCACGCGCACGATCGTAGGGTAGCGACCGGCGCGGATCGCGCGATTCAGGCCGATCGGGATGTCCGCCTCCGGGTTGGCGACCAGCACGATCCGAGTGTCGGCGGCGAGTTCGCGCGCGAGCTCGGTCGTTCCGTCCGTCGACGGCGCCAGTGCGAGGATCAGCTCTGTCGGCGCGGCGACATCCTGCGCCAGCACCGTCTCCACGGCGCGCCGCAAGTACGCCCGTTCGTTCAGCACCGGCATGACGAAGGTCACTCCGGCGCCTTCGGCGACGACCGGCGCATCCTTGCGTCCGGGGTGGTCGACATGCACCCGTCGATCATGTCACGCACGCCCGTCGGTATCCTGAAGGCGTGGGTCTCGTCTCGGATGCCAAGAAGGCGGCGGCGCTGCTGCGCAAGGCCGTCGTCGGCCGGGCCGCCGTCGGCGACGTGCGCCGCACCCTCGCCGAGATGCCCCTGCACCCCCTTCGTCACTACCGGGTGGCGGTCTACTTCGCCGACGGGGCGGTGAACATGTACCAGATCCGCCAGTGGTACAAGCCGCTCGCGGAGCTCGCGAAAACCTGGCCCGTCGTCGTGCTGAGCCGCAATGCGACGGGTGCGCGCGCGCTGCTGGCGGAGGACTCGCCGCCGGTCGCCTTCGTGCCGACCGTCCGCGACCTCGAGCGCTTCATCGCCGCGCAGGACATCCGGGTGGTGCTGTATGTGAACCAGAACACGCGCAACTTCCAGATGTTCCGCTACGGCCGCCGCTGGCACGTGTTCATCAACCACGGCGAGTCCGACAAGATGTACATGACCACGAACCAGTACAAGGCCTACGACTTCGCCTTCATCGCCGGACCCGCGGCCCGCGAGCGGCTCGGCAGGGTGCTGTGGGACTACGACCTCGATCGACGCACGATCGAGATCGGGCGTCCGCAGGCAGACCACTATTCGGGCGTGCTCCCGTACACGCCCGACGAGCGCATCGTCGTCCTCTACGCCCCGACGTGGGAGGGCGACCGGCCTTCCGCGCACTACGGCTCGATCGTGTCGCACGGCGAGGCTCTGGTGACCGCCCTTCTGGCCACCGGTCGCCACCGGCTGATCTATCGTCCGCATCCGCGTTCGGGCGTCGTATACCCCGAATACGGGGCGGCGAACCGGCGCATCATCGCGGCTCTGGCCGCGGCGAACGCCGACGACCCGGCATCCCACCACGTCTTCGACGATGGTCCCGACCTCGGATGGCAGCTTGCGGCCGCCGATGTCGCGATCGCCGACATCTCGGCGATGGTCTACGACCGGCTCGCCGCCGATCGGCCGCTTCTGGTCACGCGACCGGCAGACCCCGAGGCCGCCATCGACACGCACGGGTACCTGTCGGCGTGCGATTGGCTCGCCGCGGCCGATGCCGGCGCGATCGTCGCCGAGATAGACCGCATGCTGGGCGATGCCGATGCCGTCGCGCGCTTGGAGGAATGGGTCGCCCATTACTTCGGCGACACCGCACCCGGCGCCGCGACGCAGCGCTTCCACGCCGCGATCGCGGGGCTCATGGACTCGTGGGAGTCCTGGCACCGGCAGACCTCGGAGGAGGACGACGACGAGGACTCCGAGCCCGAAGAGGCCGAACTCGACGACTGACCCTCAGGAGACGGCTGCCGGTTTCTCCACGAGGCGGGCGATGGCGCGCAGCGGGATCGTGACCCACGTCGGGCGGTTGCGCGACTCGTAGATCGCCTCGTACACGGCCTTGTCGAGCTCGAGCGCCGCCAGCAGAGCGCTGCCGACGTCCGGTTCGGCACCGGCCGTGCCCGCGTAGCCCTCCACGAACGAGCGGCGCGCGCCCCTCGCCCACTCCCGCACCGCCTCGGGGGAGCGGTCGGGGTGATCGAGGCGGATGGAACCCGCGACGTAGTCGAACGACCGCAGCATCCCTGCGACGTCGCGCAGCGGAACATCCGAGCCCACGCGTTCCGACATCGGCCGCAACGGCTCGCCCTCGAAGTCCAGCAGCACCCACCCCCGGCCGGGAACGAGGAGCACCTGCCCGAGGTGGTAGTCACCGTGGATGCGCTGGAGCGGCGGCCAGTCGACCTCGAGTGCGCGCGCGTAGACCGCCTCGATCGCCTCGCGGCGTTCGGCGATGGCGGGCACCTCCGCGATCGCGATCGCCAAGCGCCGGTGCCATGTGGCCGCTGTCGCCTCGCGGTCGGCGGCCTGGGTCTCCCGCGTGGGGAACAGGCCCGCCAGCGACAGGTGCACATCGGCGGTCGCGGCGCCGAGCGCATGCGCCCGCTCGCGGAAGTCCTCGCCGCGGGCGGCGGCGTGCAGCGCGACGCGCCAGGCGTCTTCGACTCCGGGCAGGAACTCCTGTGCGAAGGCGAGCGACCCGGTGACGGTGCCGTGCGCGGTGGCCAGGTCCGGCCAGGCGCCTTCGATCGATCCGATCGCGAGCGGCACGTGCGGCGAGCCCGCGTCGGCGAGCGCCGTCTGGAGCTCGATGTCGGGGTTCAGCCCGGGATGCAGCTGCCGGAAGACCTTGCAGATGATCGGCATCGCCCCGTCGCCCGAGCGGTAGATCAGCGACGTGTTGGATTGCTCGCCGGCCAGCACGGTCGCGGTGCGCGGTGCATCGGTCGGCACGGCGCGAGTCGGATGCCCGGTCGCGACGGCGCGCGGCCCGCCCCCCTGTCCGCCCTCGGTCACCATGGTCAGCAGTGCCGCGGTGTACGCCGGATCGAAGGGGCCGTCGATGAACGTCGTGCCAGGCTCGGGACTGCCGATGATGTGGTCGGGGGATGCATCCACGCTCGTCGTCGCTCGCGACACGACGGGGATCTGGTAGAGCACAACGGGCAATGCGCCCTCGTCGGCGACGAGGAACGTGCGCACTCGTGCGTCGTGACCCTCCGGCGCTGCGCCGCCGTGGTCGGCGGGAGCTCCGGGATCCACAGGCGGCTCCCACCAGGCGACCAGGCGCAGGCTCGGGGGTCGCCCTTTCGCGGCGTACCACCGCTGCCGGGGCATCCATGCCGCAAGGCACGCCAGCGTGCTGTCCATACCCCGATTATGCCCGGTCGTGCCCGCCTGCCGCGGACGGATGGAAACGCTTGCAGTTCGGTGTCGCGGGCGATTAACCGGGCGGGTCGCTCTCAGCGGGCTCTGGGGGAGGCTCGATCTCCACGGGAGGTGCCAGCGGGATCACGACCGATTCGATGAGCCCGCCGAGGAATGCGAGCGGGTCGGCGGACTCGATCGGAGCGGCGAGGGACTCTGCAGCCGGTCGGGACTCCAGGGGCTCCGACGGGAGCCCGGCCCACTCGGTGGGCTCTTCAGGACGCGTGGTGAACTGACCCATGTCACCATTGTGCACTCGTCGCGCGCTCCGACGATTCAGTCGTCGGAGAGGCCGACATCGAGCGGGTCGTCGGCCGTCGAGGCATCCCGCTGTTCGATCGCCTTGCGCTTGCGCGGCGTGACCGCTCCGCCGACCCTGCGTCCGGCCGAGCCGACCGCGGAGACGCCGCGGGTGAGACCCCCGGCGATCGCACCGCTCGCCCGACGGATGCCTCGGGTCGCGGCGTGCTCGAGCCGGAGTGTGTCCGGCCGCGGCTCGAGTTCGGCCGGCAGATCGAGCGGGGGAAGGCCGAACGCCCGGCGCGATCCGACGAGCACCCGGCGTCCGAGGATGTTGTTGCCGGCCCCGCCGACGGCCGCTCCGATGCCGAACGGCAGCGCCTTGCCGAGGAACGACGCACCGCCGCGCGCGGCGAACGAGCGCACGAACATCCTCTTGAGCCGATCGACGATCGGTCCGAGCGCGGCCCGCGGGATGGTCTTGGTCACCAGCTCACCCCAGTAGCGATCCCGCGTGACGCCCTTGCCGGTCGCCTGGCCGGCCAGCTGCGAGACGAGGTCGACGCCCTCCTTGCCGAGCATGAGTGTCAGCACGAGCGCGCGCGCACGCTCGGGATCGGCGACCGGGATGCCGTGCACCTCGGCCACGGACTGGGCGAACAGCGTGGTCGCCTCCAGAAACCCCACCGTCTCCACGCCGCTGAGAGCCAGCGTGACACCGGTCGTGATGCCCGGCACCACCGCAGTCGCGCCGACCGCTGCGCCGCCCGTGGTCACAGCAGCGAGATACCGACGCTCCAGGATGCGGACGATCTCCACGGTGGTCGCGTTCGGATGACGCAGACGGATGCTGCGCAGATGCGCGACGACGACGGGCCGCTGGATCGCAAGAACCCGATCGAGCATGCGGATGATGTACGGGTGCTCATCCGAACCGGCAGGCGGAAGTCCTCCCGTCCACGGAGCGTCTTCGGAGAGGGAGTGGATGCGGTGCACCTTGTCGGCCATCACAGGCCGATCCTATGCGCGCGCTCTGAGCGGACGCCGGGCTTGACAACGCCCGGCCGGTCGGCGTCAGACGAAGAGGTTCGCGCGCTCGAGGTCTTCGGCGAAGTCGATCTCGACGGCGTACAGGTCGGAGATGTCGAGCGGCTCGAGACGCAGGAGGTCTTCGGCGATGGCGAGCTCGAGGCCGCGCTCGAAGTAGTCCTGGTCGTCCACTCGGGACAGCTGGCGGATGAACGCCTGCTTGTCGGCGCTGGAGATGTAGTTGATGCCGACCGCTTCGCCGATGCCGCCTTCGACGGTCTTGGAGAGCTCCTTGATGAAGCCCTCGGCGGTGACCGTGTACTTCACCTCTTCGTCGCTCACCTTGGACGTGTTGACGGTGACGAACGACTGGTCGCGCTCTATGAGCGCGATGGCGCGGCCCAGAACGCGCGGGTCGAACACCACGTCGCCGTTCATCCACAGCACGCCTCCCTTGCCGCTCTTCGCCAGGGCGCGCAGGAGGCTTTTCGACGTGTTCGTCTGGTCGTACCGATCGTTGTAGACGTAATCGACCTGGGGGAACGCCTCGACGATGGCCTCGGCCCTGTACCCGACGACGGTCGTGATGCGTGCGTCCGTGCCGAAAGCAGCACGGATGTTGTCGTGCTGCTGGCGCATGATGCTGCGTCCGTCGCTGAGTTCGGTCAGCGGTTTCGGCAGGCTGCGGCCGAGCCGCGAGCCCATTCCGGCTGCGAGAATCACGGTCTGAAGGGTCAAAATGTGCTCCTGGGATGAGTGTCTTCACTGTCGGTTCACCGACGCGACACTCCCTCGTGCCTGATTCATGGTAGCGAGGGCACCTGTGAAGCCGCATGATACGGGGCTGCCGTTGTCGATTCGTGACATAACGTGGCTGTTTCGACCCACGTCGCGCATTGCGACGCTCCGAGAGACGCTTGGTAGGTTGTATCGGTGACAGCCTCGCTGCCCATGCCTGAAGACGCACATCCGGACCTGCCGGATGGCGATCGGGGTGGCGCGCGGCGCACTGGTTCGCCGATGCGCTCGCTGCCGCCGAAGCCGGAGACGCCTGCAGAGGTGGTCGCTGCGGAGGCGATCGCCGGGGCGGATGCCGCAGCCACGGCTCGCGCCCCGAAGCGTCCCGCCAAGGCGAAACGCGCGAAGGTGGCACCCACTCCGGGCCCGCCGCCGCCGCTGCCGCCCGAGCTGGTGATTCCCCCCAAGCCGCCTCTGCCTCCCGTCGAAGACATCGCCCTCCCCCCCGCGCAGGCTTTCGTTCCGGAGCCGACTGCCGCCGCAGAATCGGCCGTCGTGGAAACGTCACCGGAGCTCGTCCGGGATGCCGAGCCGGCTCTCGCGCCGGCTTTCGACCCATCCTCGGAACCAGCTCTCGAACCAGAGCCGGAGCCGATTCTCGAGTCGGCGCCCCACCTCGTCGCGGAGCCCGCGTCCGCCGTCGTCGCTCCCCTCCCCGCGACGGTTCCCGCTGAGCCGGAGGCCGACGATCGCACACTCGACGTGCCCTCGCCCGACCGCCCCGCCGAGCCCGCGCTCTCCGCGCCCCGCGCCGATGCTCCGCCCGCCGAGGAGTTCGGGCCGGACGTCCTCGTCGCGGCATCCGTCGACACGGGCGCGGACGCGCTCGTCGTCAAGGGCATCACCAAGGCGTTCGGCGAGACGCGTGCGGTGGACGGCATCGACCTCACCGTGCCCGCGGGCATCTTCTACGGGCTGGTGGGCCCCAACGGCGCGGGGAAGACCACCACGCTGTCGATGATCGCCGGCCTGCTCCGGCCGGATCGGGGCGCCATCCGCGTGAGCGGCGTGGATGCGGCATCCGATCCCCTCGGCGCGAAGCGTCAGATGGGCGTGCTGCCCGACCGGCTCCGCACCTTCGACCGCCTCACCGGCCGCCAGCTCCTGCACTACTACGGCGTGCTGCGCGGTCTGCCTTCAGCCGTCGTCGAGAGCCGCACGAAGGATCTCGCACGCGCGTTCGATCTGTCGGATGCGCTCGGACGCGCGGTGTCGGACTACTCGGCCGGCATGACGAAGAAGGTCATGCTCGCCGGCGCGATGATCCACTCACCGCGATTGCTCGTGCTCGACGAGCCCTTCGAATCGGTCGATCCGGTTTCGAGCGCCATCATCCTCGACATCTTGAAGACCTACGTCTCACACGGCGGCACGGTCATCCTCTCCAGCCACGGCATGGACCTCGTCGAACGGGTGTGCTCCCGCGTCGCGGTGATCGTCGCGGGTCAGGTTCTGGCAGAGGGGACCATCGACGAGGTGCGCGGCGAGCTCACCCTCGAGCAGCGCTTCATCGAACTCGCGGGCGGACTCAGCGACGTGGAGGGCCTGGAGTGGCTGCACACGTTCTCCGACTGAGGATCGCCCTTCTGCTGGGTGCCGTGCGCGGAGACGCGGGTCACGTGCGCCGCACGATCCTCGGTCTCATCCTCCTCGTCGGTGCGACGACCACCGCGTGCTGGGCGCTGCTGACGCTGCGGGATGCCGAGACCGACGTGGTGCTGGCCGTCATCGTGCTCGGCGGTTCGGCCGTCACCCTCGGGTTCGCGCTGGCGCCGCTCATCGCGGGTGCGACCGACCCGCTCGATCCGCGGAGGTTCGTCGTGCTGGGCCTGCCGAGCGGGCGCCTGGCCGCGGTGCTGGCGGTCGCCGCATTCCTCAGCGTTCCCACCCTCGCGCTGCTCGCGGTTTCCGTGTGCACCGCGATCGTCTGGGCGGAGCACGGCGTGCCCTGGGCGGCGGGGGCGGTCGGCGTGTTCCTCGGACTGGCGACGTGCGTGCTACTGGCCCACGTGTGCATGGCGCTCACGGCGCTGTTCCTGCGCGAGCGTCGCTCGCGGGAGCTGTCTGGCCTGTTCGCGCTCGCGATCCTCGTCGTGGTGGTGCCGGTCGGCGTGTTCTTCGCGTCGCTGGAGTGGGGCGGGCAGCTGCCGACGCAGCTCGCCGAAGCGGTCTCGGCGCTCTCGCACACGCCGCTCGGAGCTGCGTGGGCATTCCCGGGACGCGTCGCGCAGGGCAGTCCCGAGTCACCCACGTCGGTGCTGCTGATCGCGCTCGCCACGCTCGTCGGTCTCGGCCTCGCGTGGTGGCTGCTCGTACGCCGGCTCTTGTCGAGGACCGAGCGTCCTGTCCCCGTGCGCGAGCGGGGCGGCCTGGGCTGGTTCGCCGTCGCTCCGGGAACCCCCGGCGGTGCTGTTGCCGCGCGCAGCCTCGTGTACTGGCTTCGCGACCGCCGGTACCTGGTGAACATCTTCGTGATCCCCGTCGCGGCTGTGCTGACATCCGTGCCGCTGCTGATCGCCGGCGTTCCTCTGGAGATCGTGGCGCTGGTTCCGGTGCCGATCGTGGCACTGTTCCTCGGGTGGCTGCCGCACAACGACCTCGCCTATGACTCGACCGCCGTCTGGATGCACATCGCCAGCGGCGTGCGCGGTTTCTCCGACCGAATCGGCAGGCTGGTGCCGATTCTGCTGATCGGCCTTCCGATCCTGGCGCTGATGATTCCGGTGTCGATCTTCCTGCACGGGCGCTGGGCGCTTCTTCCGGCGATGGTGGGTGTGAGCGCGTCCTTGTTCCTCACCGGTCTCGGCCTGTCGAGCATCTCGTCGGTCGCCTCCCCGTACGCCGTCTCGCGCCCGGGTGAGAGCCCGTTCCAGCAGCCGCAGCGCACGAGTGCGAGCGGGGCGATCTCCCAGGGCATGGTGATGGTCGGCGCCGTCGTGCTCAGCGCGCCTGCGCTGTGGTGGGGATGGCTGGCGCTGACGGGCGACATCGATGCGGCGACCATGGCGCTGTGGGGCGGTCTGGCGGTCGGCGTGACGGTGTTCATCAGCGGAATCGCCATCGGGTCGGTCGTGTTCGAGCGGCGCGGCGGGCGGCTCATGGAGTTCGCCGAATCGGTCTGACCGGACCCACCCGACTGGCGGCATCCTGCCCGTGGTCCGTGAGCGCGCGATACACTGGCTGACCATGAGCACCCCCCTCGACAGCCCGGATCAGGGCGGAATCGCCACGCTCGATCGAGAACTCGAAGAGCTCATCCGGGAAGAGAACCTCGAGCCCGGCGATCACGAGCGCTTCTCGCACTACGTGAAGAAGGAGAAGATCCTCGAGTCTGCGATCACGGGCAAACCGGTCCGCGCGCTGTGCGGCAAGAAGTGGACGCCCGGGCGCGACCCGGAGAAGTTCCCGGTGTGCCCGACATGCAAAGAGATCTACGAGTCCCTGGTCGGCTGAGCACCCACACCTCGCGCACCCCTCGCGGTCTGCGCGTCCTCCTGGACTTCGATGTAGACGGTGGGTATGGCCGGGTCTGACCGACTCAGTGCCAGCGCCTGAACCGGCAGCTCTCCACGCGCCCGTGCATGGTGCACGCGCGAGGCCTTGACGCCTGCGGAACCTTCGAACGCGGCATCCGCCTCGCCCTTGACGACCAGGGCGACATGCAGCGCTCGCGCGTCGGGATGCTCGTCGGGCGTGTCGATCTGCTCGAATCCATCCGACACCGCGATGAGCTCGGATGTCGCGACACCCTGTTCGAGGGTGCGGAACGCCGCCTTCCGGCCACCCTTGGAGGCCTTGTCCGTCGACGCCTTGGCGACCCCGACCCACGCGCCGTCGGCCGCCTGGCGTGCGACGAGCTTGTAGACCATGCCGGCGGTCGGGGTGCCGGATCCGGTCACGACCGAGGTTCCGACCCCGTACGCGTCGACGGGGGATGCCGCCAGTGCCGCGATCGCGAACTCGTCGAGGTCGCTGGTCACCGTGATCTTCGTGCGCGTGGCACCGAGCCCGTCGAGCTGCTCGCGCACCTGGGCCGCCATGGTCGGAAGGTCACCGGAGTCGATGCGCACTCCGCCGAGCTCCGTGCCGGCGACGCGGA
>DASQLG010000017.1:0-45646 GCA_035630115.1 Microbacterium sp.
GTGAGCAGCTGATCGGCGCGCCGGCTGCGCTCCAGCCGCCCGCCGACGTGCATCGCGATGTAGGCGATCTCGTCGTCCAGCAGCGGGATGCCGAGTCGCTGCTGCAGTCCGCTCGCGATGAAGACCGCCACCTCGAAGATCATCGGGTACGTCGACTTGAGGGACCGGGTGAGGGGGTTGCGCGACCACGCCTGCTCGCGCGCGCGGTGCTGCAGGTTCTGCACGTGGAGGGCCAGGCGCAGGATGAAGTCCTCGTCGGCGATGTCGACGAGGAACTCCGCGGCGGCGGTCTCGACGACCTCGCGCACGGCCGACTCGACCTCCGGGTCGAGCCGCGACCGGGCGTGATCCGACGGCGCCGATGCCCCGGGTGCGACGACCCGGGTGAGCACCAGGGTTGAGAGGTGCTGAAGATCGCCCGCGCCCAGCTGCACGCCCAGATGGCGCTCGACGAGCCGCTGCAGGATCGCCGCGACCTCCTGCTGCGCGGGGCGCACCTCCCCCGCGATGCCGTCCAGCGCCCGGTCGCTGGCCACCCGGTCGGCGGCGATCGCGATGTGCATCACGACGTCCGAGATGCCGAACTCGTTGACGAAGTAGCCGAGCGCACCGAGCTCGGCGACGAGCTCGGTCTTGAACGGACCGAACGCGTGCGCGCCGACCGAGCCTTCTCCGAGCGTGCGGCGGAGCGCGTCGAGGTCGAAGGATCCGGCATCCATCTCGTCGTGGGCGAGTCTGCTCAGCAGGCGCCGCTGCGCCATCTCGGTGCCGCGCAGGCGGGCGCGCGACGCGGAGCGCTCCAGGGTCAGCTCGGTGCCGCCGAGCAGCCCGCGCACGCGGGCGAGGTCGGCATCCAGGGTCGCGGGACTGACGTGCAGCGCGTCAGCCGTGTCGAACACGTCGATGCCGTCGTCGGCGTCCAGGAGCGCACGCACGAGCGTGTGGAGGCGATCGCGAGGGGTGCCGGCATCCGCTCCCACCGTGGTCCGCTGCGCCGCGGACGCGTCGGCGCCCGCGCGGTAGCCGTGCGGGCCGGACTCGACCGCCACGCCCTCCGGCACGCGGGCGTTGATGGCGGTGACGTACGACCGGATGCTGCGCGGGGTGACCCCGAGACCGTCGGCGAGCGCGGCAGCGGTCACCCATTCGCCGTCGCGCACGAGCAGGCCGAGGAGTCGGTCCTGTCTCGCTCTGGTCACTGCGTCCCCTTGCGCGTCGGTGCGGCGTACTCCGCCAGTCAATCACGCACCGGCGCGGCCATGGCGGCGCGAGGCGCACGCGCGGTACCGTGAGCACGCCACGGTGTTGTGGCATACCTCGCAGAAGGAGTGGACATGGCAGGAGAACGCCCCGTAGGGGTAACCATCGTCGCGGTGATCGCCTGGATCATCGGCGCCATCCAGATCGTCAGCGCGATCCTCGCGCTGATCGCCGGCGCCGGGATCGACGCATGGGCGGTGCTGATCATCGGCATCCTGACGATCGCCGTGAGCCTCGGGCTGTTCCGCGGCAACAACACGGCCCGCATCATCATGGCCGTCGTGTTCACGCTGAACCTGATCGTGGCGGTATGGGCGATCATCATCGGCGTCGACTTCTGGGACCAGATCATCGCCGCTGTGCTGGCGATCGTCGGTCTCGTCTTCCTGTTCTCGGCGAAGGCGAACGCGTACTTCACGCAGTGATCCCGCGCTCAGGCCCCGGCGTCCTCACGGGACGCCGGGGCCTCTGCTTTCCGCCCCTCCGGAAACAGACCTGGTTGTCGGCTCTCAGCGTTTTCACAAGAATGGGCGCAGGAAGGCGGGTCGATGAGGATCCTGGTGGTCTGCGGTGCGGGTGCGTCCAGCACGTTCGTTGCTCAGCGCGTGCGCCACGCTGCACACGACCGGGGTCTCCCCTATACGGCTTCCGCCGGCACCGAGCTCTCGCTCCCGATCGATCTGGATGCCGCCGACGTGGTGCTCGTCGGACCGCATCTCGCCCATGCGATCGAGCGCATCGAACGGGACGCGGCCCTGCGCGGCACGACGGTGGTGCTGCTGCCGCCGGATATCTTCACGGATCTGGACGGAACACGCACCCTCGCGCTGGTGCTCGACGCGGTCGCGAACTCCTCGGAGACCGTCCCGACACACCGCGGCGCCGACGCCGACGCTCGACAGGAAGAGGACTGACCATGCCCCCCATCACGCGAACCGTCCGTATCGGATCCGCGCACGGCCTGCACGCGCGGCCGGCGAAGATGTTCGCCCAGGCGGCGAAGGATTCCGGCATCCCCGTCACGATCGCCAAAGACGCCGGCAGTCCGGTGAATGCCGCGAGCATCCTCGGCGTCATCGCGCTCGGGATCGAACAGGGCGACTACGTCACCATCACCGCCGACGGTGACAGCGCGGAGACGACTCTCGACCGGCTCAGCGAACTGCTCTCGACCGACCACGACGCCGAGTAGACGATGACCGACCTGACGGAAGGAAGATCATGACCGAACTTCGCGGTGTGGGAATCGGCCTGGGCGTCGCCCAGGGACCCGTCGCCCAGATGGCCGAGCCGCTGCCGGCGCCCGGAGACGCGCCGAGCACCCGCAGCGCCGAGGAGGAGACCTCCCGCGTGCGTGCGGCTGTCGCCGGTGTCGCCCGGGAGCTCGAGCAGCGCGGCGCGCAGGCCGGCGGTGCCGCGCAGGACGTGCTCGAGGCGCAGGCGATGATGGCCGAGGACCCGAGCCTGGAAGCGGAGATCGACACGCGCATCGGCGCCGGCAAGACCGCGGAGTTCGCCGTGCACGACGCGTTCGCGACCTTCCGCGACACGCTCACCGCCATGGGCGGCTACCTCGGCGAGCGGGCGGCCGACCTCGACGACGTGGCGCAGCGGGTCATCGCCCGGCTGCGGGGCGTTTCCGCGCCCGGAGTGCCCGACCCCGGGCATCCGTTCGTACTCGTCGCGAAAGACCTCGCTCCGGCAGACACCGCGCTGCTCGACCTCGACAAGGTGCTCGCGCTGGTCACGACCGAGGGCGGCCCGACCTCGCACACCGCGATCCTCGCCCGCGAGAAGTCGATCGTCGCGGTCGTGGGGGCGGTGGCGGCGACGGGCCTGGTCGAGGGCGAGATGGTGATCGTGGATGCCGCAGCCGGCGTCGTGACGACGCAGCCGACGTCTGAAGAACGGGAGCGCGCACACAATCGCGCGGCCGACCGCGCGTCGGCGGCATCCGCCCCGATCACGCCGGGTGCCCTCGCCGACGGCACCGCGGTGCCCCTCTTGGCCAACCTCGGCAAACCGGAGGGTGCGGTCGAAGCGGTCGCCCTCGGCGCGGAGGGCGTAGGGCTGTTCCGCACCGAGTTCCTCTTCCTGAGCGCGAATCAGGCTCCGACCGTCGAGCAGCAGCGGGCGTCGTACACGCAGCTGCTCGCAGCGTTCCCCGGCAAGAAGGTCGTCGTTCGCGTGCTCGACGCCGGCGCCGACAAGCCGCTCGCGTTCCTCAACGACGCGCACGAGGAGAACCCCGCGCTGGGACTGCGCGGAATCCGCGCGCTGCGGGCGAGCGAGGACATCCTCCGCGAGCAGCTGACGGCGCTGGCCGAGGCGGATGCCGCGACGGATGCCGACCTGTGGGTCATGGCGCCGATGGTGGCCACCGTCGAGGAGTCGGATTACTTCACCGCGATCGCCCGCGACTACGGCATCAAGACCGCCGGCGTGATGGTCGAGGTGCCGTCCTCGGCGCTGCTGGCCGATCGCATCCTGTCCGGAACCGACTTCGCCTCGATCGGCACCAACGATCTGACCCAGTACACGCTGGCGGCGGACCGCCTGCTCGGCTCGGTCGCTGCGTTCCAGGACCCCTGGCACCCCGCCGTCCTCCGTCTGATCCGCGAGGTGGGCGACGCCGGTCGGATGCACGGCAAGCCCGTCGGCATCTGCGGTGAGGCCGCCGCCGATCCGCTGCTGGCGGTCGTGCTGGTGGGGCTCGGCGCCACGAGCCTCTCGATGGCGCCCACGGCGCTGGCCGATGTGCGCGCATCCCTGCTCCAACACTCCCTCGACGACGCCCGAGTCATCGCCGAGGCAGCCCTGGCCGCGAACGACGCGGCCTCTGCGAGAGAGGCCGCACGTGCGGCCGCCACCACCCAAGCGTCCGCAGGCGCGGTCGCAGCATCCTGAACAAACAGAAGGAGACACCGCAATGACAACGGCGTCAGCGCCCCCCGCGGGCAGCAGCAAGGCACGAGTCGGAGTCCAGCGCTTCGGCACGTACCTCTCCGGCATGATCATGCCGAACATCCCCGCGCTCATCGCGTGGGGCATCTTCACGGCCTTCTTCATCGGAGTGGGGTGGACGCCCAACGCCGACCTGGCGACGATCGTCGGGCCGTTCATCCACTATCTGCTTCCGCTCCTGATCGCCTACACCGGCGGCAGCATCGTCTACGGCATCCGCGGTGGTGTCGTCGCATCGATCGCCACGATGGGCGCGATCGCGGGATCGGACCTGCTGATCGCGAACGTCAACGCGACGTTGCCCGAGGACGATCAGCTCGGTCAGATCCACATGTTCATCGGCGCGATGATCATGGCTCCGCTCGCCGCGTACACGATGAAGTGGCTCGACAGCCTGTGGGAGGGAAAGATCAAGGCGGGCTTCGAGATGCTCGTCAACATGTTCTCCGCCGGCATCTGGGGCTTCGTCATGGCCGTCGTGGGCTTCTACCCGATCGCCTGGCTGGTCAACGGCGTCATGCAGGGACTCAGCAATGCGGTCGGCTGGCTCGTTGAGAACAACCTGCTGCCGCTCACCAGCATCCTGATCGAGCCGGCGAAGGTCTTCTTCCTGAACAACGCGATCAACCACGGCGTCTTGACGCCGCTGGGCATCCAGCAGTCGGCGGAGGAGGGATCGTCGATCCTGTTCCTCCTCGAGGCCAACCCCGGCCCCGGTGTCGGACTGCTGCTCGCCTTCACGTTCTTCGGACTCGGCGCCGCACGCGCTTCTGCTCCGGGCGCGGCGGTAATCCAGTTCTTCGGCGGCATCCACGAGGTGTACTTCCCGTACGCGCTGATGAAGCCGATCCTGATCCTGGCGCTCATCGGCGGCGGCATGACCGGCGTCACCACGAACATGCTCCTCGGCGGCGCGCTGCGCGCGCCGGCTGCGCCGGGCAGCATCATCGCCGTGCTCGCTCAGACGGCGACCGGCGCCTACCTCGCCGTTATCCTCTCGGTGATCCTGTCCGCGGCGGTCACCTTCGTCATCGCGGCCGTGATCCTCCGGGGTTCGCGCAAGCGCGACCTGGCGGCGATGGCGGCGACCGACGATGCCTTCGGCGCGGCGATCACCCAGACCGAGGCGGCGAAGGGCAAGTCCTCCGACGCGCTCGGCGGCCTGCGCGCAGGCGCGGCGACCGGAACCGGCGGCGGAATCGATCCCGCCGTCATGACCGAGCGTCAGATCAAGAACATCGTGTTCGCGTGCGACGCGGGCATGGGTTCGTCGGCTATGGGTGCGAGCGTCCTGCGCAACAAGATCAAGAAGGCGGGCATCGAGGACGTCACGGTGGTCAACAAGGCCATCGCGAACCTCGATGGAACGGCCGATCTTGTCATCACGCAGAACCAGCTGACCGATCGCGCACGGCACCAGACGCCGGACGCGGTCCACGTCTCGGTCGACAACTTCATGAACTCTCCGAAGTACGAAGAGGTCGTGGAGCTCGTCCGTGACCAGCACCAGAATGGTGCGTAGGAAGAGTCCCTGAGACCGCTGTGGAGTCGGGCGGCGCGACGCCCCCGGCTCCACAGCCTTCCGCTTCGGCATCCCAACGAAAGGCAACAACATGGCACGTGACGTCCTGAGCCTCGGCCAGGTCCGGATCCATTCCGGCAGCGCAACCCGCGAAGACGCGATGAAGGAGGCCGCCGACATCCTGGAGGCCGCCGGTGCCGTCACCAGCGCCTATTTCGACGCGATGCGGCAGCGCGAAGAGACCGTTTCCACATACATGGGCAACGAGCTGGCCATCCCGCACGGGACGAATGAGACCAAGCACACGATCCTCGATTCCGCACTGTCCGTGGTGCGCTACGACGGGGGCGTGGACTGGGACGGCGAGCCCGTCACGTTCGTGATCGGCATCGCGGGCAAGGGCGACGAGCACCTGGAGATCCTGTCGCAGATCGCCATCCTCTTCTCCGACGAGGACGAGGTCGAGAAGCTCAAACGCGCCCAGAGCCCCGAGGAGCTCTACGCGATGGTGTCTGCGGCAGGTGTGTGATGAAGGCCGTCCACTTCGGCGCGGGCAACATCGGGCGCGGGTTCGTCGGGCTGCTGCTGCACGAGGGCGGCTATGAGCTGGTGTTCTCGGACGTCGCCGCCCCTCTCGTCGACGCGATCAACGCCGTCACCGAGTACACCGTGCACGAGGTGGGAGAGGGCGGTCGCGACTCGGTCGTGACCGGCTTCCGTGCGATCAACTCCGCGACCCACCCCGACGAGGTGATCGCCGAGATCGCCGGTGCCAACATCGTGACGACCGCTGTCGGACCGACGATCCTGAAGTTCGTGGCCCCGCACATCCTCGCGGGTCTCGCGCTGCGCGACCCGTCGTCGCCTCCGCTGCAGGTCATGGCGTGCGAGAACGCGATCAACGCGACCGACCTGCTTCTCGATGAGATCGTCCAGCTCGCCGGCGACGCGTGGGACGCATTGGCTGGTCGCGCCGTCTTCGCCAACACGGCGGTGGATCGCATCGTCCCGGCGCAGCCGGAGGGGTCAGGCGTCGATGTCACGGTCGAGCCCTTCTACGAGTGGGCGATCGAACGGCCTCCCTTCGGCGACGACCCGCCGTCGATCCCCGGCGCACACTTCGTCGACGACCTCGCGCCGTACATCGAGCGCAAGCTGTTCACCGTGAACACCGGGCACGCCGCAACGGCGTACTTCGGGGCGATCGCGGGCGTGGAGACGATCTCCGGCGCGCTGTCCGATGACGCGATCGCAACCAGGGTCGCTGCTGCGCTCGAGGAGACCTCTGCACTGCTGGAGGCCAAGCACGGACTCGACCCGGCCGACCTCGCTTCGTACCGCGAGACGATCCTGCGCCGCTTCCGCAATCCCGCGCTTCCCGACACCGTCTGGCGTGTCGGCCGGCAGCCGCTGCGCAAGCTCTCCCGCCACGAGCGCTTCGTCGGTCCCGCCGCGGAGGCCGCCGAGCGCGGGCTTCCCGTCGACGCGCTCGTCGCCGCGATGGGCGCCGCGCTCTCCTTCGACGACGCGGAGGACGCACAGTCGATCGACCTGCAGCGCCTGCTGCGCGAGCAGGATGCGGCCTCCGTCGCCTCGTCGGTCACAGGGCTGAAACCCAACCACCCGCTCTTTCCCAGAGTCGAGGCGATCGTCGCGGCGCGACAGGCCGAGCTGGCGTAGCCCGCGTCGTCTACAGCTCGAAGCCCTCGGCGGTCAGCGGCGTTCGTAACTCCTCATGGCGCCGGGTTCCGGGCGCTTCATCGCCCCGATCGGCTGACAGAAGCCCTGATCGGAGGAGTTGCGCACAGCGGGCTCGCTCCTCCCCTGCGGCGGCCTCCGTTCACTCGTCCACACGTCGGCGACCGGCTCCCCGCTCACTTCGCGAGCCCTCCAACATGGCCGCATGCTCTCCGCCGTCACCGATCTTCCAACCGCGATTCCGCGCACCTTCCTGAGCAGCAGCGCGCTGGCCGCCCTCGGACTGAGTCGGCGGCAGATCCACCAGTGCGTTGTGCAGGGCAGCCTTCTGCGCGTTCGCCGTGACCGGTACGTCCCGCCGGACACGCCGCACGGAATATTCCGATCGGCCACACTCGGCGGCCGACTCGACTGCATCTCTCTGCTCCGGCTGCTCGGAGTCTTCGTGCTCGACGATCGGCGTCTGCACATGCAGGTGGACGTCGGCGCAAGCCGGCTTCCACGGCGCCCGGCGGACGTCGTCTGTCACTGGCGGGTGAGCCGGGCCGCCCGTGAGGACCTGCACGCCGACCTGACCGAAGCGCTGGCGCAGGCGTGCCGGTGCCAGGATCCGCGCGCGGCTGTCGCCACGCTCGACAGCGCATGGCATCTGGGGCTCATCGGCGACGACGACCTCGCGGAGATCTTCACTCGGCTGCCCGCGCGCTACCGCAGCCTGCGCCCGCTTCTCGATCAGCGAAGCGAGTCCGGCCCCGAAACGTTCATGAGGCTGATGCTGCGGATGCTGGGGTGCACGATCGAGGTCCAGCCTCGCGTGCCCGGTGTCGGACGCGTGGACTTCATCGTGGACGGCTGGCTTATCATCGAGTGCGACAGCAGGGCGTACCACGAGGGGTGGGAGGCGCAGAAGCGCGACCGGCGTCGTGACCTGGCAGCTGCCGAACTCGGCTACACCACCATCCGGCCGATCGCCGAAGACATCCTCTACCGACGCGATCAGGTTTTCGCATCGGTCAAGGCCATCATCGATAGCCGTCGCGCCGCTGTCGCTGTACGCAACTCCTCATCCCGACGTCGGCGAGCTGCCTCCGGCGGGTGACAAGCGGCTCATCGCCGTGGACCTGAGGAGTTGTGCACGCTCGACCGCGTCGTCTAACGCTCGAAGCCCTCGGCGATCAGCTCGATGAGCTCCTCGCGCTCCTCGATCGGCAGGAAGGCTCCGGCGGCCGCGTTGAGCTGGAAGGTCTCGAGGTCGTCGAGATCGTACTCGAACGTCTCGACCAGCAGGGCAAGCTCGCGGGTGAGCGACGTGCGGCTCATCGTGCGGTTGTCGACGTTCACGGTCACCGAGAAGCCCAGCTGGTACAGCAGGTCGAAGGGGTGGTCGGCCATCTCCTCGCCCCAGGTCGAGATCGCCCCGGTCTGCAGGTTGGAGGACGGCGACAGCTCCAGGGTGATCTCGCGGTCTCGCACCCAGCGCGCCAGGTCGCCGAAGTGCACGAGCACCTCGTCGCCGGCCCGAGAGACCACTTCGAGGTCCTCGGCGATGCGCACACCGTGGCCGAGGCGGATCGCGCGGCCGTCGATGATCGCCGAGCGGATCGAGTCGAGCCCGGCACCCTCGCCCGCGTGCACCGTGGCGGGGAAGAACTCCGAGGCGAGATAGTCGAATGCCACCTTGTGCCGCGACGGCGGGAATCCCTCTTCCGGACCGGCGATGTCGAAGCCGACGGCACCACGGCCGCGCCACGACACAGCGAGCTCGGCGATCTCGAGCGAGCGGTCCGTGTGACGCATCGCGGTGATGAGCTGACCGACGCGGATGTCGCGACCCGACTGCTCGGCGAGCTCTTCGCCCTCGTCGATTCCGGCCTGCACGGCTTCGACGACCTCGTCCAGCGAGAGCCCGCGGCCCAGGTGCTGCTCGGGCGCCCAGCGGACCTCGCCGTAGATCACGCCGTCGGCGGCGAGATCCTCGACGAATTCCCGGGCGACCCGGGTGAGGCCTTCTGCGGTCTGCATCACCGCGGTGGTGAGATCGAAGGTCTTGAGATACTCCACGAGCGAGCCCGAGTCGCTCTGCGCCGCGAACCAGTCCGCGAGCGCGCCGCCGTCGGTCTCGGGCAGCTCGAGTCCGAGCGAGTCGCCGAGTTCGATGATCGTCTGCGGACGCACCCCGCCGTCGAGGTGGTCGTGCAGCGACACCTTGGGCAGGCTCCGAAGTGAGACGCCCTGGAGCGTGGTGTCACCGTGCTGGTCGATCGGCATGTCGGTCTCCTCTGCGCCGAGCGTTCGCTCGCGCAATCGATTCTGTCAGGGGGTCGGGAATGTGGGGAACGGATGCCGCACGCTCACGCGGTGATCCGCTCGAGGACCAGCGGGCTGGGAGCCGGCGCATCCGTCCCGATCTGCCATGCCCCCTCGACCGCATCGAGCGCCCGCTCGAACCTCGACTCATCGTGCCCGAGAAGGGTGAACAGCGGCTGACCGGCCGCAACCTCATCGCCCGGCTTCACGTGGAGGTCGATGCCCGCGGCGTGCACGACGGGGTCTTCCGCGCGGGCGCGTCCGGCTCCGAGGCGCCATGCCGCGATGCCGAAGGGAAGCGCATCCATCCGGGTCACGACCCCCGCCTCGGCCGCGGTCACGGTGTGGGTCTCCCGCGGGGCGGGCAGGGCGGCATCCGGATCGCCGTCCTGCGCGCGGATCATCGCGCGCCACGAGTCCATCGCGCGGCCGTCGGCCAGCGCCGCCTCCACGTCGGCCTCAGGCTGGCCGGCAAGCGCCAGCATCTCGCGCGCGAGCGCCACCGTCAGTTCGATCACGTCGGCGGGGCCGCCTCCCGCGAGCACCTCGACCGACTCGCGCACTTCGTTCGCGTTGCCGATCGCAAGACCCAGCGGCGTATTCATGTCGGTCAGCAGGGCGGTGGTGGAAACCCCCGAGTCGGTTCCGAGGGCGACCATCGTGCGCGCCAGCTCGCGGGCCTTCTCGACGTCGCGCATGAAGGCCCCCGACCCGAACTTCACGTCGAGCACGAGCGCGTCGGTGCCTTCGGCGATCTTCTTCGACATGATGCTCGAGGCGATGAGCGGAATCGCCTCGACCGTGCCGGTCACATCGCGCAGCGCGTAGAGCTTCTTGTCGGCGGGGGCGAGCCCCGAGCCGGCGGCGCAGATCACGGCGCCGACGTCCCGGAGCTGATCGAACAGCTCATCGTTGGTCAGCGCCGCGGTCCATCCGGGGATCGATTCCAGCTTGTCGAGCGTTCCGCCCGTGTGGCCGAGTCCGCGACCGGAAAGCTGCGGTACCGCGACGCCGAACGAGGCCACCAGCGGCGCGAGCGGCAGCGTGATCTTGTCGCCCACACCGCCCGTGGAGTGCTTGTCCACGGTCGGCTTGCCGAGACCGGCGAAGCTCATGCGCTCGCCCGATGAGATCATCGCATCCGTCAGAACGTGGATCTCGTCGCGCGTCATCCCGTTGAGCAGGACGGCCATCGCGAACGCGGCCATCTGGGCATCGGCGACGTAGCCGCGCGTGTAGGCGTCGATCATCCACCGCAGCGCTGTCTCGGAGACCTCGCCGCCGTCGCGCTTGGTGCGGATGACGTCGACCGCGTCATGCGCTTCGACGGTGCTCATCTCGACGCCTCTTCGAGCTCGCGCGGTCCGAACGCGTCGGGCAACACCTCGTCGATCGTGCGGATGCCGGACACGGTCTCCAGCAGCATCCCCGGGATGGCGTGCTCGTACAGCAGCTGCCGGCAGCGCCCGCACGGCATCAGGGTGCGGCCCTGGCCGTCGACGCACACGAAGGCGACGAGTTTGCCGCCGCCCGACATGAACAGATCGCTCACCAGCGAGCACTCCGCGCAGAGCGTCACGCCGTACGAGGCGTTCTCGATGTTGCAGCCGGAGACGATGCGCCCGTCCGAGACCAGCGCCGCCGCGCCGACCTTGAACCGCGAGTAGGGGACGTAGGCGAGCTCCTTGGCGACCGTCGCCGCCGCTCGCAGTTCGTCCCAGTCGATGTCGGTCACAGTGCGTCCTCCGATGCGTCGATGCCGTTCATGAGCGGATGCCTCGCGGTGCGGAGCGGGCGCTCGGAAGGCGCTGCGAGGCGGGATGACACACGTCACCCCTTGATATACGGGATCCCGTCCGCGGCGGGCGCCCTCGACCGGCCGACGACTCCGGCCACCACGAAGATCGTCACGAGGTAGGGGAGCATAAGCATGAACTCACTCGGCACCGGCGAGCCGATCACGCTGAGGGTGTTCTGCAGACTCGACGCGAACCCGAACAGCAGCGCGGCAAGGGTCGCCTTGAACGGATCCCACTGGCCGAAGATCACCGCGGCCAGGGCGATGAACCCGGCGCCCGCGGTCATCTCCTTGTTGAAGGCGATGCCGTTGCCGATCGTGAAGACCGTGCCGCCGAGACCCGCGATCGAACCTGCCAGCAGCACGTTCCAGAACCGCGTGGCGTTGACCTTGATGCCGACCGTGTCGGCGGCCTGCGGGTGCTCGCCGACGGCGCGCAGACGCAGACCCCACCGGGTGCGGAACATGGCGAACCAGACGACGGCCACGGCGATGTACATCAGGTAGACGATGATCGTCTGGCGGAACAGGACGGGGCCGATCACCGGGATCTCGCTGAGGAACGGGATCGGGATGCGGGGGAAGCGCGGCGGGGAGTTCAGCAGAGCCTGATTGGGCTGCAGAACCTGCGAGTAGAAGAAGCTCGTGAGGCCGATCACCAGCACGTTCAGCACGACGCCGATGATCACCTGGTCGACGAGGTACTTGATCGCGAACGCGGCGAGCACGAAGGCCACGAGCACACCGGCGAACATCGCCGCCACCAGTCCGAGGAGCGGCTGGCCGGTGATCGACGACACCACGGCGGCACTGAATGCACCGGCGAGCAGCTGCCCCTCGATCGCGATGTTCACCACGCCCGCACGCTCGCCGATCACACCGGCCAGTGCTCCGTAGATCAGCGGGATCGCCAACGCGACCGCTCCGGCCAGGAGTCCCGCGACCGGAATCGTCTCCCCCGATGCCGCCCACGTGAGGAATCCGATGATCGCGATGATGATGTACGCCGCGATGAGCCAGAGCGGCGTGCGACGGTAGCCGCGCACCAGGACGGCCGAGAAGACGGTCAGAAGCACCAGGAGCCCGAACACCACCCAGGTGGTGACCACGACGGGCACCACGACTTCGGGGAGCTGGAGCGCGTCGGCCTGTGTCGAGATGCGGAACGTCGTGACGCCCACGCGCGGTGCAGCGAGGATGAGTATCGCGTAGAGCACGGAGAAGATCGCCAATGCGATCGGCGCCTTCCAGCTGCGAACGTCCGCCTTGGCCGGGGTCTCCACGACCAGTGCGCCGTCTGTGACGAGGGTCATTTCACCACCGCCCCTGCCTCGGCCTTGAGCTGCTTCTTCCGGGCCTTCTCGCGGCGACGCTGGTCACGCTCCGGGGACGGCAGGAAGAAGATCGTCCGAACGAGCGGCGGGGCGGCGATGAACAGCACGATCAGCGCCTGCACGACCGTCACGATCTCGATGGGCACGCCCTCCGCCGCCTGCATCGAGAAGCCGCCGGCCTTGAACGCGCCGAACAGGATGCCGGCCGCGAAGACCCCCCACGGGGTCGAGCGTCCGAGCAGGGCCACGGTGATCGCGTCGAAGCCGATTCCGGCGTCGATGTCGGCGGCGAATCCCGTCGTGATCGTTCCGAGCACCTGGTTGACACCCGCCAGCCCCACCAGGGCACCGGCGATCAGCATGCCGATGATGTACATGCTCTTCACGTTGATGCCTGCCACGCGCGCGGCGTGCGGGTTCTCTCCCACGGCGCGGAACTTGAACCCGAGGCTCGATCGGCTGAGGATCCACCACACCACGATCGTGGCGATGACGACCAGGATGAAGCCGAAGTGAAGGTTGTACTGCGGTCCGAACAGCTCGGGGAAGATCGCCGTCTCTTTCATCGCGGGCGTCTTCGGGTTGCTGGAGCCGGGGGCCTGCAGCAGGCCCGGTGTGCGCAGCAGCCACGAGATCAGGTAGAACGCGATGTAGTTGAGCATGATCGTCACGATCACCTCGTGCGCGCCGGTCCAGGCCTTGAGCGCTCCCGCGATGCCGGCCCACAGTGCGCCGGCGGCGAGGCCGGCGATGAGGGCGACGATCATGTGGATGCCCCACGGCAGATCCAGCCCGAAGGCGACCCATCCGGCAGCCGCCGATGCCATCAGCATCTGTCCGCGGCCGCCGATGTTGAACATGCCGATGCGGAACGCGAGCGCCACGCCCAGGCCGGCCGCGATGAGCGGAGTGGCGAAGGTCAGCGTCTCGGTGAGCGGACGGATGCCGCGGGCGAAGGTCGGCGCGCCGAAGTTGTAGATCGAGCCTTGGAAGAGCGCGATGTATGCGCCTGCGACGGCGTTCCAGATCGCGGCGATCGTGTCCAACGGCCTCGCGAAGAAGTAACCGGACGCCGCCTGCACGTCTTCGTCGGTGAAGGCGATCATGATGCCGCCGACCAGGAGGGCGAGGAGCACCGCCAGCACGGAGATGATCGCGTTGCCCTGCGTGATCTGCAGGAACGTCTTGTGCCATTTCGACGCCTCGGGTGCCGGCGGCTGCTGCAGCGGCGCCGCGCCGGGGGCGGTGATCGACGCCCCGCCGGTCAGATACTCGCTCACGCGGCGACCCCCTCACCGGTCGGGGCTTCGCCTGCCATCATGAGGCCGAGCACGCCGCGCGGCGTGTCGCCGGGCACGATTCCGATGATCCGGCCGCGGTACATGACGATGATGCGGTCGGCGAGGGCCGTGACCTCGTCGAGTTCGGTGGATACGACGATGACCGGGATGCCGGCATCCCGCGTTTCTACGATGCGCTTGTGGATGAACTCGATGGAGCCGACGTCGACTCCCCGCGTGGGCTGCGCGGCGACCAGGAGCGACAGCTCCCGGCTCAGCTCGCGGGCGAGCACGACCTTCTGCTGGTTGCCGCCCGACAGGGTTCCGACCGGAGCCTCGATGCCGGGGCCGCGCACATCGAACTCCGTGAACTTCTGCGCGGCGAACTCCGCGATGTACCCGAGCCGAAGACTGCCCGCGCGCACGAACGGCGGTCCGTTGGTGCGGTCGAGCACGAGATTCTCGGCGATCGTCATCTGGGCGACGAGGCCGTGTTCCTGACGGTCTTCGGGGACGAATCCGACGCCCTCATCGAGGATGCGGCGAACACTGGCGCCGACCAGCTGCTCGCCGTTCAGCGTGATCGAGCCCTTCACCCGGTGCTCGAGGCCGACGAGCGCCTCGGTCAGCTCGGTCTGGCCGTTGCCCTGCACGCCGGCGATCGCAACGATCTCCCCGGCCCGGACGTCGAAGCTGACGTCGTTGACCACGATCTGGTCCTTGGCGTCGATGACCGACAGTCCCTCGACGATCAGCGCGCGCTCCCCGAGCTTCGGGGCGTCCTTCTGCACCTTCAACTCCACGGCGCGGCCCACCATGAGCGCGGCGAGCTCCGCGTTCGTCGCGGTCGGTGATGCCTCGCCGACGACCTTGCCGAGCCGGATGACGGTGATGCGGTCGGCGACCTCGCGCACCTCGCGCAGCTTATGGGTGATGAACACGATCGAGGTGCCCGACTCCTTGAGCTGGCGCATGATGCCCATCAGCTCATCGGTCTCCTGCGGGGTCAGCACTGCGGTCGGCTCGTCGAAGACGAGCACTCGGGCGTCGCGCGAGAGCGCCTTGATGATCTCGACGCGCTGCTGGACGCCGACCGGAAGATCCTCGACCAGCGCGTCTGGGTCGACATGGAAGCCGAAGCGGGCGGAGATCTCCTTCACGCGCTCGCGCGCCGTGTTCAGATCGAGGACGCCGCCGGCCTTCGTGGCCTCATGGCCGAGCATGACGTTCTCCGCCACGGTGAACACCGGGATGAGCATGAAGTGCTGATGGACCATGCCGATTCCGGCACGCATCGCATCGCCCGGGCCCTGGAAATTCTGGACCACATCGTCCAGCAGGATGACGCCGTCATCTGCGCGGTACAGGCCGTACAGAACGTTCATCAGGGTCGACTTGCCCGCGCCGTTCTCGCCGAGGAGACAGTGGATCTCCCCTGGTTCCACAACGAGATCGATGTGGTCGTTCGCGACGAGGGTGCCGAACCGCTTGGTGATCCCGCGAAGTTCGAGCTTCATGCTCCAGATCCTAGTGAGAGGGTGTGCTGCGCGGAACGGAAACGGGGAGGCTGGTCGCCCAGCCTCCCCGTTTCGCGGACGCGACTAGCCCGCGAGGTAGGACGCGACGGGGATCGACCCGTCGATGATGCCCGCGGTGATCGCGTCGAGCTCGGCCTGCAGGTCAGGCGAGACCTTCGACTCGAAGTCGTGGAACGGAGCCAGAGCAACGCCCTCGTTCTCGAGCGTGCCGACGAACGGGGTGTTGTCGAACTCGTCCATGCCGGCTGCCAGCACGGCCTCCTGGACACCGACGTCGATCGCCTTGCGGATCGAGGTGAGGAGCAGATCGGCCACGGTGGGGTCGGTCTCGAACACGTCGGCGTCCACGCCGAGGAGTGCGATCTCACGACCCGAGTCGCGGATCACCGAAGCGGCGCTCTGGTAGATCGGTCCGCCGACGGGAAGGAGCACGTCGACGCCCTGGTCGACGAGACCCTGAGCCGCGTTGATCGCGTCCTGGTTCGCGGCGAAGCCGCCGGTGAAGACACCGTCGGTGCCGTCCCAGCCGAGGACCTCGACCGCGTCGCCCTTCTCGGCATTCCAGTGCTCGACGCCCTGCTTGAAGCCGTCCATGAAGATGGAGACGGTCGGGAAGTTCATGCCCCCGAACGTGCCGACCTTCTTGGCCGTGGAGTAGGACGCGGACGCGTAGCCGGCGAGGAATGCCGCCTGCGCGGTGTCGAAGATGATCGGCTTGATGTTCTCGGCATCCGTCGTGCCGTCGAAGTCGTTGTCCACGACATCGTCGATCGAGACGAAGTCGACGTCGGGGTTGGCGATGGCCGCCTCGCCCGCAGCCGACGCCAGCGCGAAGCCCACCGTGATGATGAGCGTGCAGTTCTGGTCGACGAGGCTCGTGATGTTCGGAGCGAAGTCGGCCTCCGAGTCGGACTGGACGGTGACGAACTCGACGCCCAGCTCCTCGGACGCGGCCTCGAGGCCCTCGAATCCGAGCTGGTTGAACGACTTGTCGTCGAACCCGCCGGCGTCGGAGACCATGCAGGGCTTGAAGCCCTCGACGGCGCCGCCGCCTGCGTCAGCGGATTCGGTAGGGGTGGCTTCGGGTGCCGACCCGCAGCCTGCAAGGGCAACGAGCAGTCCGGCGGCGGCAACTACCCCGACGAACTTCTTGGTGGTAGAGAAAGTCAACTCACGCCTCCATCAAAGGTGCCCCGCGGACTTCGCGGGTGACTGTATGAAGTTACCCACTGTGACGTCGCGCTTGCATACCAGAACGCCGCGTGAGCGGGAATGGTTACAAAGACGCAATGTGTGGAGACCCGCCCGCCACACGCGCGCAGATCCGTCGACTCAGAGGACGTCGCCGCGACCGGTGAGCTTGAGGGCGTCCACGACGCCCTTCACGCGCTGCGCATGCTCGCTGGTGGTGACCAGAAGGGCATCCTCCGTGTCGACGATCACGATGTCCTTGACGCCGATCACGCTGATGATCCGCTGCGTCTGGGAGACGACGATGCCGCTGGAGGCATCCGCCAGGATGCGGGCGTTCTCCCCGAGGATCGCGAGATCGTTTCCGCGGCCGTGCGAGTTGAGCTTGGCCAGGCTCGCGAAGTCGCCCACGTCGTCCCAGTCGAAGTGACCGGGGATCACCGCGAGGCGCCCCTTCGCCGCGGCCGGCTCCGCGACGGCGTAGTCGATCGCGATCTTCGTGATCGTCGGCCAGACCCGGTCGACCACCGGGCCGCGGGCATCGCGGTCGTCCCACACCTCGGCGAGATCCATGAGTCCCGCGTACAGGTGCGGCTCGTTCTCGGCGATCTCGCCCAGCAGGACGTCGGCCCTCGAGATGAACATTCCGGCGTTCCACAGGTACGAGCGGTCGGCGACGTATTCCCGGGCGGTGTCCAGATCGGGCTTCTCCACGAAGCGTTCGACCAGCGCCGCCTCCGGCGCCCCCGCGACGACCAGCTCGCCGGCCTTCCTCATGTAGCCGAAGCCGACGGCCGGCTCGGTCGGCGGGATGCCGATCGTGCAGATGTATCCCTCGCGCGCGACGGACACCGCCTGCTGCACCGCCCAGTCGAACACCTGCGTCCCCCGGATGACGTGGTCGGCAGCGAACGAGCCGATGATGACGTCCGGCTCGCGGCGCGACAGGATCGCGGCGGCGAGGCCGATCGCGGCCGCCGAATCGCGGGGCTCGGACTCGAGGAAGACGTTCTTGTCGGCGATCGTCGGGAGCTCCTTCTCCACCGCCGCGCGGTGCGCCCGCCCCGTCACGACCGCGATGCGGTCGGGGCCCGAGAGGTGTTCGAGACGGTCCCACGTGTCGCGCAGGAGGGAGTGGCCGGAGCCCGTCAGGTCGTGGAGGAACTTGGGCGCGTCGGCGCGTGAGAGGGGCCACAGCCTGCTCCCGATGCCCCCCGCGGGGATGACGGCGTAGAAGTCCTTGATGGGCTCTTGCATGCGGCCAGCGTATCCGTCGCCCGGTTTCGGCGAGTTTCGCGCCGGTGTCCGGCATGTGTACCGAAGTCTCTCGACGTCGAGACAGTTCGCCGCACCTCAGTCGCCTGCCGCGCTGCGGCGGTCCTAGGATGGGATGGCGCCTGAGCATGGTCCGCTCGGGCTCGAACCGACCTCGCACCGCTCAGGGAGGACGACCGTGTCCACAGGCACACGCGTGACACCATCGGTATCCGAGACCACCTCCCGAGTCCCGAGCGGAACCCTGTACCGCGGCAACGAGGGGATGTGGTCGTGGGTGCTCCATCGCATCACCGGGGTCGCGATCTTCTTCTTCCTCCTGGTGCACGTGCTCGACACCGCACTCATCCGCCTCTCCCCGGAGGCCTACGACGCCGTCATGAGCACGTACAAGAACCCGATCATGGGTCTCGGCGAAGTGGTCCTGGTCGGCGCGGTCGCCTTCCACGCGTTCAACGGACTCCGCATCATCGTCGTGGACTTCTGGTCGAAAGGCGCGAAGTACCAGCGGCAGCTGTTCTGGATCGTGATCGGCGTCTGGCTCGTGACCATGCTCGCCTTCACGCCGCGCCATCTCATGAGCGTGTTCTCCGAGATGGGGGGCCAGGGATGACCGCCGACACCATCGCCGACCCGCGATCACCGCGGACCCCTGTCCGCCGCAAGGGGCCGAACCTCGAGAAGGGCGGCTGGATCTACATGCGCGTGTCGGGCGTGCTCCTGGTGATCCTCATCTTCGGACACCTGTTCTTCAACCTGATGCTCGGCGACGGCATCCACGGCATCGACTGGGGCTTCGTCGCCGGCAAGCTCGCGAACCCGTTCTGGCAGTGGTGGGACATCATCCTGCTGTGGCTGGCCCTGATCCACGGCGCGAACGGAATGCGCACGATCGTCAACGACTACGTCGCCCACAACACCGTGCGCCGTGTGCTGCAGTGGGCGCTTCTCCTGTCAGCGGCCTTCCTCATCGTGCTCGGCACGCTGGTCGTCTTCGCGTTCGACCCGTGCAACGGAGTCACGCAGGACAGCATCTTCTGGGAGCAGTGCCAGAATCTGCCGGCCCCGCGCCTCTGACCTCCCCCGCATCGACGCAGCACACGAAGAAGGCACCGAGTGACGACGACAGCAGCATCCGGATCGACCGTGAAGAACGGCGTCCATTACCACCAGTTCGACATCGTCATCGTGGGCGCCGGCGGCGCCGGCATGCGCGCGGCGATCGAGGCGGGGCCGGGAGCTAAGACCGCGGTCATCTCGAAGCTCTACCCGACCCGGTCGCACACGGGTGCGGCGCAGGGCGGCATGGCCGCCGCCCTCGCGAACGTCGAAGAGGACTCGTGGGAATGGCACACGTTCGACACGGTCAAGGGCGGCGACTACCTCGTCGACCAGGATGCCGCGGAGATCCTCGCCAAGGAGGCGATCGACGCGGTCATCGACCTCGAGAACATGGGCCTGCCCTTCAACCGCACACCCGAGGGCAAGATCGACCAGCGCCGGTTCGGCGGTCACACGGCCGACCACGGCAAGACTCCGGTGCGCCGGGCGTGCTACGCCGCCGACCGCACCGGCCACATGATCCTGCAGACGCTCTTCCAGAACTGCGTCAAGCTCGGCATCAACTTCTTCAACGAGTACTACGTGCTCGACCTGGTCACCGTGAAGGCCGACGACGGCAGCACCCAGATCGCCGGCGTGGTGGCTTACGAGTTGGCCACCGGCGACCTGCACGTCTTCCAGTCCAAGGCCGTGATCTTCGCCACCGGCGGGTTCGGAAAGATCTACAAGACGACCTCCAATGCGCACACCCTGACCGGCGACGGCGTGGGGATCATCTGGCGCAAGGGCCTGCCGCTGGAGGACATGGAGTTCTTCCAGTTCCACCCCACCGGTCTGGCCGGGCTCGGCATCCTGCTCACCGAGGGTGCCCGCGGCGAGGGAGCGATCCTGCGGAACGTCTCCGGCGAGCGCTTCATGGAGCGCTACGCCCCCACGATCAAGGACCTCGCGCCGCGCGACATCGTGAGCCGCTGCATGCAGCAGGAGGTCGCCGAGGGCCGTGGCGCAGGTCCGCACCGCGACTACGTGCTGCTGGACTGCACGCACCTGGGCGCCGAGGTGCTCGAGACGAAACTCCCCGACATCACCGAGTTCGCGCGCACCTACCTCGGCGTCGACCCCGTGGTCGAGCCGGTGCCGGTCATGCCCACCGCGCACTACGCGATGGGCGGCATCCCGACCAACAACGACGCGCAGGTGCTCGCCGACAACACGACCGTCGTTCCCGGCCTGTACGCCGCCGGCGAGTGCGCGTGCGTCTCGGTGCACGGCTCGAACCGGCTCGGCACCAATTCGCTGCTGGACATCAACGTGTTCGGCAAGCGCGCCGGGAAGAACGCCGTCGCGTACGTGCAGGAAGCGGAGTTCGTGCCGCTGCCGGAGGACCCCGCCGTCGAGGTGCGCGGACTGATCGAGGGCCTGCGCAACGGAAACGGCACCGAGCGCATCGCGGTTCTGCGCAAGAAGCTGCAGGACGAGATGGACAAGGGCGCCCAGGTCTTCCGCACCGACGAGTCCCTCACCCACGTGCTCGACGTGATCGAAGAGCTGCGCGAGCGCTTCAAGAACATCCACGTCGACGACAAGGGCAAGCGCTACAACACCGACCTGCTCGAGGCCGTCGAGCTCGGC
Source organism: Microbacterium sp. (assembly GCA_035630115.1). Taxonomy (GTDB): domain Bacteria; phylum Actinomycetota; class Actinomycetes; order Actinomycetales; family Microbacteriaceae; genus Microbacterium. The sequence continues at coordinate 20,862 of DASQLG010000017.1, forward strand.
TTCCTCCTCGACATCGCCGAGGTCGTGGTCGTGACCGCACGAAACCGCAAGGAGAGCCGCGGCGGCCACATGCGCGACGATTACCCGAAGCGCGACGACGAGGTCTACATGAAGCACACGATGGCCTATCTGTCGGGCGATGCGGGCTCGTCGAAGTCCGACGACCACATCCGGCTCGATTGGAAGCCCGTGGTCATCACGCGGTACCAGCCGATGGAGAGGAAGTACTGATGTCGTCGACAGTCCTCGACAAGACGGATGCCGTGACCGACGCGCCCGACCAGATCGAACAGGCGCCCGCCGAGACCGGCATCCAGTCGTTTCTCGTCACGTTCATCATCCGACGCTTCGATCCGGAGGTGGACGAGGAGCCGCGCTGGGTCGACTACGACGTCGAGCTCTACTCGACCGACCGCGTGCTGGATGCCCTCCACAAGATCAAGTGGGAGGTCGACGGGTCGCTGACGTTCCGCCGCTCGTGCGCCCACGGCATCTGCGGGTCGGATGCGATGCGCATCAACGGGCGCAACCGCCTCGCCTGCAAGACCCTGATCAAGGACCTCGACATCTCGCAGCCGATCTACGTCGAGGCGATCAAGGGCCTGCCCCTGGAGAAGGACCTCATCGTCGACATGGAGCCGTTCTTCGCCTCCTTCCGCGAAGTGCAGCCGTTCCTGATCGCGAACTCGACGCCCGAGAAGGGCAAGGAGCGTGTGCAGTCGATCGTCGATCGGGAGATCTTCGACGACACCACGAAGTGCATTCTCTGCGCGGCATGCACCTCGTCGTGCCCCGTGTTCTGGACCGACGGGCAGTACTTCGGCCCGGCTGCGATCGTGAACGCGCACCGGTTCATCTTCGACTCCCGTGATGACGCCGGCGATGTGCGCCTGGACATCCTCAACGACAAGGAGGGCGTCTGGCGCTGCCGCACGACCTTCAACTGCACCGAGGCCTGCCCCCGGGGCATCGAGGTGACCAAGGCCATCGCCGAGGTGAAGCAGGCGATCCTCCGCGGACGCTAGCCACGGGTATGCTCCGAGCGTGAGCACCCCGACCGCACCCGTTTCTGCTGTGCGCTCACGCGTCGCCGTCACCGCCGCCTACGCGGCACAGGGCCTCGGCTACGCCGTGGTGGTGACCTCGCTGCCGGTGTTCAAGGACCGGCAGGGCATCGACGATGTCGCCGTGTCGATGATCGTGCTGCTGGTGTGCGTCGCCGCGGCACTGGGCTCGGTGAAGGCCGACATCCTCGCCAAGTGGCGCGGCAGCCGGATCGCGCTGGTCGTCGGCCTGTGTCTCGAGGTCGTGGCACTGCTGTCGATCGTCGTCTCGGTCGCCGCTCCGGATGTGCCGCTGTGGGTGTTCGTGGCGGCGTTCGGCCTGTACGGACTCGGACTCGGCGGGGTGGATGCCGGTGGAGCCATGCAGGGCGTGCTGGTGCAGCGGCGCTACGGGCGCGACATCATGGGCGGATACTTCGCCGCATACACCGCGGCGGCGATCGCCGGAGCGCTGGCGGTCGCGGGATCTTCAGCCGCCGGGGTCGCGGTCGTTCTGCCGCTGTCGCTCGCGTCGGTCGTCGCGGTCGTCGTCGCACTCTTCGGGCTGACGGCCTTCGACCCGGCGCGCGCGGCGACCCGGGTCGGCGGGCGCTCCTCTTCCCCGCTCCCCCGTCGCGGCATCTGGCTGTTCGGCTTCGTGATCCTCGCCGCCTTCACGGTCGATTCGGCCGTCAGCACCTGGAGCACCGTATACCTCCAGGACGAGCTCTCGGCCGCGGCGGTGCTCGCCCCGCTCGGCTACGCCGCGTATCAGTTCGCGATCCTGGTCACACGGCTGCTCACCGACCGCGCCGCGGGCCGCTTCGGACGCGCACGGGTCGTTCTCGTGGCCACGTCGCTCTCCCTCGCCGGGTGCATCTGCGTCGCGCTCCTGCCGCTGCCGGTCGCAGCGATCGTCGGGTTCGCCCTCGCCGGCGTCGCGGTGGGCGCGCTCGTCCCCCTCGCCTTCACCTCGGCCGGGGCACTCGCACCCGCGCGCAGCGACGAGATCATCGCGCGCGTCAACCTCTTCAACTACGCGGGGGCGGTCCTGGGCGCGGTGCTCCTCGGCCTCCTCGCCGAGGGACCCGGCTTGGGCGTCGCGTTCCTGGTGCCCGCCGTGCTGCTCGTGCCGGTGCTGTTCGCCGCCCGGCGGTTCCGCGCGCCGGTCGCCGCCGACGCCGCGCTCGCCCGATCCGGGACGGACGGCGGCATCGCGGCATCCGTGGATCGCTAACCTGTGACAGTGAGTCAGAAGAGCGCACGCGGCGAGGAACACGCACGCGCCGCGGCTGCGGCCGCTGACGCCGTGCGCGAGGAGGAGACGCTCCGCCAGCGCTGGGATGCGACGCAGGAGTCGTTCCGAGAGCGGTTCGACGCGCCCATCCAGCGGGCGACGCACATCACCAAGGCGACCATGGCGTGGTTCCCGGTCCGGGTGTGGCGGCACTTCCTGATCAACAACGGCTTCCTGCTGGGTGCGGGCATCAGCTACCAGGCCCTCTTCGCGATCTTCGCCGCGATCTATGTCGCCTTCGCGATCACCGGTCTGTGGCTCGGTGGAAACGTGGATGCCGTCAACGCCATGATCCAGCTCATCAACAGCTACATTCCCGGCTTGATCAGCGACACCGGCGTGATCACGCCGGAGCAGGTGCAGGAGATCGCCTCCGGAACCACCGGCGTGCTCGGCGTGACCGGCATCATCGCCCTCGCGACGGTCATCTGGACGGCGATCGGCTGGGTCACCTACTCGCGGCGGGGCGTGCGCGACATCTTCGGCCTCCCGCCCGACCGACGCAGCTACGTGCTGCTCAAAGCTCGGGATCTCGTCGCCGCCATCGTCTTCGGCGTCGCCCTCATCGTCGGTGCGATCCTCACCTCGATCAGCTCGTGGGCGCTGGCCTGGGTCTTCTCGCTGTTCGGGATCGATCTGGGTCCGGGTGTGCTGAACTCCAGCATCCGGATCGGTTCGGTGATCGTGTCGTTCGCGCTCAATTCGGCAGCGCTCGCGGCCCTGTTCCGCTTCCTCACCGGGACCCAGCTGCGCTGGCGGGTGATCTGGCCCGGGGCGCTGCTCGGCGGAGGCGCCCTCACCGTGCTGCAGCTCGGGGCCGGGCTGCTGCTGAGCTACACGCCGTCCAACCCGCTGCTGGCGACGTTCGCGATCTTCGTCGGACTGCTGCTCTGGTTCAAGATCAGCGGCATCATCATGCTCGTCGCCGCCGCCTGGATCGCGGTGGCGTCGAAGGACAAGGACATCCCGATCCTCCTGCCGACAGAGGCCGAGCGGATCGCCGCGGAGCACAAGGCTCTGCTGCTGGCCGCACAGGTGCGGCTGCGCACCGCCCACGAAGCCCGCGCGGCCGCACCGTGGTTCCGCGCGTGGCGCGCGGATTTCGCCCTCCGCGAGGCCGAGGACGAGCTGGCGCGGGTCGAGGCGTCGGCGCCGGCGCTGCCGCCGCCGTCGAAGAGATCGGCGAAGAAGGCGAAGGAGCCTGAGCCCACGGCAGAACCCTCGCCGCATCAAGAGCATGTCAGGGGCGCTCGATAGGCTGGAGGACGTGCCGAATCGCGTTCGCCTTGCCTCGATCAACGTCAACGGGATCCGGGCGGCGGTCCGCAACGGGATGAGCGCATGGCTCGATGCCGCCGACGTCGACATCATCACCCTGCAAGAGGTGCGCGCCACGGCCCCCGACCTCGCGACGGCGCTGCCGGGCTGGAACCTGGTGGGCGACGAGGCACTGGCGAAGGGGCGCGCCGGTGTCGCGATCGCGAGCCGCGACGAGCCGGTCGCCGTGCGCCGAGGCCTCGGCGACGGCGCACGCGATCTGTCCGGGCGGTGGATCGAGGCCGACTTCGACGTCGACGGCGAACTGTTGACCGCCGTCAGCAGCTACGTCCCGACGGGCGAGGCCGACACCCCCCGGCAGGATCTGAAGTGGCTGTTCCTCGACGAGATGACCGTGCGGATGGCGCAGATGGCATCGGCCACGCCGTTCGCCGTCGTGACGGGCGATCTGAATGTCGGGCACCGAGAGCTCGACATCCGCAACTGGAAGGGCAACCTCAAGAAGGCGGGCTTCCTCCCCCGCGAGCGGGCGTATTTCGACAAGATCCTCGGCGGAGCAGGCGAGCGGGTCGCCGCTGTCGACGGCTCGGTGGGACTCGGGCTCGGCTGGGTCGACATCGGGCGCCGCACCCACGGCGAGGTCGACGGCCCGTACACGTGGTGGTCGAGCCGCGGCAAGGCCTTCGACACCGACACCGGCTGGCGGATCGACTACCACCTGGCCACCCCCGCGCTGGCCGAGCGCGCCTCGGGGTACAGCGTCGTGCGCGCGCCGTCGTGGGACACGCGCTGGAGTGATCATGCCCCCGTCGTCGTGGACTACGCCCTGGGTCGCTGAGGCAGCGGCGGCGCGGGCGGCCGCAGCATCCGTCGCCCTTAGGCTGGTCGAGTGAGCAAACCCCGCCTGTACTCCGGCATGCAGCCCTCCGCCGACTCCCTCCAGATCGGCAATTACATCGGGGCGCTCATGCAGTGGCGCGACCTGCAGGAGGCGTACGACGCGTTCTTCTCGGTCGTCGACCTGCACGCGCTCACCCAGCCGAACGACCCCGCCGAGCTGCGCGAGAAGACCCGCCGCACGGCCGCGCAGTACATCGCCGCGGGCATCGAGCCCTCGAAGTCCACCCTCTACGTGCAGTCGCACGTGCCCGCCCACCCCGAGCTCGCCTGGATCCTCTCGACCATCACCGGCTTCGGCGAGGCGGGGCGGATGACGCAGTTCAAAGACAAGTCGCAGCGGTACGGCGCCGACGCGACCTCGGTCGGCCTGTTCACGTATCCGGTGCTCATGGCAGCCGACATCCTGCTGTACCAGACCGACATCGTGCCGGTCGGCGACGACCAGAAGCAGCACGTCGAACTCACCCGTGACCTCGCCGAGCGGTTCAATGCGCGATACGGCCAGACGTTCCGCGTGCCGATGCCGGTGATCCAGCAGGACACCGCGCGCATCTTCGACCTGCAGAACCCGACCGCGAAGATGTCGAAGTCGGCCGAGTCGGATGCGGGCGTCCTATGGCTGCTGGACGAGCCGAGCGTGAGCGCGAAGAAGATCATGCGCGCCGTCACCGACAGCGAGGGCTCGGTGCGGTACGACCGCCAGGAAAAGCCCGGCGTCTCCAACCTGCTCGTGATCTACGCCGCCCTCACCGGACGCCAGATCCCCGCGATCGAGGACGAATACGCGGGCCGCGGCTACGGCGACTTCAAGAAGGGCCTGGCCGACGTCGTGGTCGGTGAGTTCGGCCCGGTGCGCGCCCGCGCCCTCGAGCTGCTCGACGACAGGGCCGAGCTCGATCGGGTGCTCGCCGCGAACGCCGGCCGGGCTGCCGAGGTCGCCGGCCGCACGCTGAGCGACGTGTACGACAAGGTCGGCCTGCTCCGACGCGCGTAGGGGATTACCGGGCGTCCGTTTTCGTCGGCTCGCCGCTCGTCGTCTGTGCCACAACTCAGCCTGCAATCGTGTCGAAAGTGCCACGCTCGCCGGAAATCCGCCTGAGTGGCTTGATCCGTGGCCCTCTCAGACTGAGTTGTGACACGCTCGTTCTCCGAGCAGAGAAGTCGGTCAGCGCGGAGCGCAGCCTCCGTGTGCCTGCAGCAGACCGCGGAGTGCAGCAAGCACTTCGTCCGGGCGATACATGATCTGCACTGCCGTAAGCCGGAGCGTCACGTATCCGCGTGCAGCCAGCGCGAGGTCGCGGTTGCGGTCCTTCGCCTGCTGCTCCCAGCTCTCGTGAAACTCCTTGCTGTCGCACTCGACCACGAGCCAGCCGTCGAGGACGAGATCGACGCAGCCGACGCCCTCGAACTTCACCTGCAGGTCGACGCGACAGCCGAGTGAGCGCGCCATGAGTCGCACGAGCGTCTCGGGTCCGGACTGCGCTCGCCCATCGACCAGCGAACGGAGCACGGCGAACCGCGGCGGCAACGCGCTGAATACGTCGGCGAGGTCTGCCAGATGAATGAGTCCCTTGTTCAGGGCGCTGTCGATTGTCGCGATTGCGTGGCGGGCGGGTTGACAGAGCACCGCGTGTGCGAGGGCGTCGACGACTCCGACACACGAGCCCGTGCTGTCGTCCGCGCGCACGAGGGGAAGCCAGTGCAGCCGCTGCGTGCGCTCGTAGCGGGGCTGCAGCCTGCGCCGCGCATCGGCGCCCGCTCGCAGCCGGCTCATCCCGCGCGTGATGTGAACATGCAGTGTCTCATTGGCGAAGACGAAGACACCGAGCATCTGGAGGAGGCTGAGACAGGTGAGCCGGCCGCCGATGCGGACCGCGAAGTGAAGCTTCTCCGAGACCTCCGCCGCCATGTAGCGATCACGCCGTACCCGAACAAGCGAGCCTTCGGCGACGGCTCTCGCGAGATCGCGCCGGCTGAGCCCCCCGGCAAACAGCTCTGCCCTCGTTGCGACGCCCGTGTCCTCGATCATGACGAACAGGTTCGCGGTACTCCGGCCCCTCGCCATCGCTCGGACACGCGTCTGTGGACGCGGCCTCGGGAGCAGTGTCTGGGGAGAACCGGGCACGGAGCGTGTCCCAACTCAGCCTGTGAGCTGCCGGTTTCTGATGGGTCGCCGCGCGAATCCGGGACGGCGGCCGCCACTCCCCCTCTCCCAGACTGAATTGCAGCACACCTGGGCAAGCGGCGACCCGGTTAGCCTGGCCGAGTGAAACCGGCCACCCTGCACACCGCTCGGCTCACGCTCTCCGTGCCCACGGCGGCCGACGTGGACGCGATCTACGAGGCGTGTCAGGACGCGGCGATCCAGCGGTATACGACGTTGCCGTCGCCGTATGAGCGGCAGCACGCCGAGGGCTTCATCCCCTTCGCGCACAGCCGATGGGCGGAGGGCGTCGAGGCGACGTGGGCGCTGCGCGACGGCGACACTCTCGCCGGGATGGTGGGACTGCACGGCATCACCCTGGGCGGCAGCGGGGAGATCGGCTACTGGATGGCACCGGCGGCGCGCAGGCGGGGCCTGCTGACCGAGGCCGCGCGTGCGGTCATCGACTGGGGATTCAGTACGTCAGGTGCCGCGCTGCAGCGGATCGAGTGGCGCGCGGTGGTCGGCAACGTGGGATCTGCACGGGTCGCCCGCACCCTCGGGTTCCGCTACGAGGGGGTGCTGCGCGGGGCGCTTGCGAACTCGTTCGGTCGCGAGGACGGATGGGTCGCCGGACTCCTGGCTCGCGATGATCGGATGCCGCAGCCCTGGCCCGTTCTGGAGGGCTGAGCCGCTGACCCCGAGTCGGTCCCGCGTGCGAGGATGGGGGAATGCCGGAGATGCCCGAAGTGCAGGGCCTCGTCGACTTCCTCCGCGGTCGGGCGACGGGCCTGACGATCACCCGCGTCACCGTCGCGGCCTTCGCGGCTCTCAAGACCTACGACCCGCCGGTCGATTCCCTGGTCGGCGCCGAGATCGCGTCGGCCTCGCGCCACGGAAAGTTCATCGACCTCGCGACGACCGCGACGACGAGCGACTCCGAGCCGCACCTGATCTTCCACCTCGCGAAGGCGGGCTGGCTGCGATGGTACGACCAGCTTCCGTCGACGATCATCCGACCGGGCAAGACGCCGATCGCGCTTCGGGTGGCGCTCTCGGACGGCTCGGGCTTCGACCTGACCGAAGCAGGGACCAAGAAGTCGCTGGCCGTGTACGTGGTGAACGATCCGCAGGATGTGCCCGGGATCGCGAGGCTCGGACCGGATCCGCTCGAGCCCACGTTCACCCGCCACACCCTGGCAGGGCTCATCGAGGGTCGCCGCACCCAGATCAAGGGTGTCCTCCGCGACCAGTCGATCCTCGCGGGAGTCGGCAACGCGTACTCCGACGAGATCCTCCACGACGCCCGGATGTCACCCTACGCCCTGGCCGCGAGCCTGAGCGCCGAAGACATCGATCGTCTCTACGCCGCGATGACCGAGACGCTCGCCGAGGCGGTGGCCGCGGCATCCGGCAAGCCGCCCGCCGAGCTCAAGGACGCCAAGCGCCGCGGCATGCAGGTGCACGGCCGCCGCGGCGAGACGTGCCCGGTGTGCGGAGACGTGGTGCGCAGCGTGTTCTTCGCCGACAACTCACTGGAGTACTGCGCGACGTGCCAGACCGGCGGCAAGGTCCTCGCGGACCGGCGCCTTTCGCGCCTGCTCAAGTAGAGGTCACGACAGCGCGGTGACGTCGTCGTCCACCCAGTCGAGCGACTTCGTGACGGCCTTCCGCCACAGTCGCACGCGCCGATCAGCCTCTTCCGCAGGCATGCTCGGCTCCCAGCGCCTGCCTTCGTGCCACTGGGCGCCCAGGGCATCGCGGTCGGGCCACACCCCGGTCGCGAGCCCCGCCGCGTAGGCGGCACCGAGGGCGGTGGTCTCGATGATCGCGGGGCGCACCACGGGGATGCCGAGGATGTCAGCCTGGAACTGCATCATCAGGTCGTCGCGTGAGCCGCCCCCGTCCACCCGCAGCTCCGTGAGCTCCCGGCCCGTATCGGCCACGATCGCGTCGATCACGTCGCGCGACTGGAACGCGGCGGCCTCGATGGCGGCGCGCGCGATGTGCGCCTTGTTGACGTAGCGGGTGAGACCGACCAGGGCACCCCGCGCATCCGGCCGCCAGTACGGTGCGAACAGTCCGGAGAAGGCGGGCACGAAGTAGGCACCCCCGCTGTCGTTCACCGTCGAGGCGAGCCGCGACACCTCGGGCGCCGAGCTGATGATCCCGAGGTTGTCGCGCAGCCACTGCACGAGCGAGCCGGTCACCGCGATCGAGCCTTCCAGTGCGTAGTGCGCCCTCTCGGCGCCGCACCGATACGCGACGGTGGTCACCAGTCCGTGCTGCGAGCGCACGATCTCGGTGCCGGTGTTCACCAGCAGGAAGTTGCCGGTGCCGTAGGTGTTCTTGGACTGCCCTGACTCGAACGCGGCCTGACCGAAGGTCGCTGCCTGCTGGTCGCCGAGGATGCCGGCGATCGGGATCCCGCGCGCGGCGGGCGGTTCGCGCACCTCCCCCACCACGCCCGATGACGCGACGATCTCCGGCAGCATCGAACGGGGGATGCCGAAGACCTCGAGCAGTTCGTCGGACCAGTCGAGCGTCTCCAGGTCCATCAGCAGCGTGCGACTCGCGTTGGTCACGTCGGTGACGTGGATGCCGCCGCGGGTGTCGCCGGTGAGATTCCAGATCAGCCACGTGTCGGGGGTGCCGAACAAGAGGTGCCCCGCTTCCGCAGCCGCGCGCGCACCGGGGACGTTCTCGAGGATCCAGGCGATCTTCGACGCCGAGAAATAGGTGGCCAGCGGCAGACCGGTGGTGTTCGCGAATCGTTCGGTGCCGCCGTCGGCCGCGAGCCGATCGATGAGAGGCTGCGTGCGCGTGTCCTGCCAGACGAGGGCATTGGACACGGGACGGCCGGTGCGCCGATCCCATACGATCGCCGTCTCCCGCTGGTTGGTGATCCCCACCGCGGCGAAGTCGCGCGGCGAGAGGCCCGCGTCGTCGAGCGCCGCGGCGATCACCCACTGGGTGTTGGTCCAGATCTCGATCGGGTCGTGCTCGACCCAGCCGGCGCGCGGGAGGATCTGCTGGTGCTCGCGCTGGGCGACCGCGACGATGGCCCCGTCCGTGTCGAAAACGATCGCACGCGTCGAGGTCGTGCCCTGATCGAGCGCCAGCACATGGTGGGTCACGTGATTCTCCTTCGCGTCAGCGCGCGGCACATCGACCGCCACCGGCGGTCCGGTCCGGTCAGGCTATCGCGGGGAGCGAGCGGATGCGGCGGGCGTCCAGCTCGGATCGGCGGCGTGCACTTTCACCAGCGCCCGGTCGGATTCGGTGAGGCAGGCCGCGGCATCCCACCGCATCAGCGGGGCGATCGCTTCGGCCACCTCGAGCGCCGATTCGGCGGTGACCGCTCCGATGAACGCCAGACTGGTGCGGCGCATCAGCATGTCGTCGAGGTGCACGACCGCTTCGGTGTGCGCGACATGACGCAGCTCGGCGGTGCTGTAGGCGGGAAGCGTCGTCAGCGCGGCGTCGTCGGGGTCGTCGGCGATCGCGGCGATCACGTCGGCCGCCACCGTGCCGTAGCGGTCGAGGAGAGTCGCGACGCGGTCGAGACCGAGCCCCTCGCTGTGCGCGTCGACCCATTGGCGGCGCGCGCGCTCCGTCGTGGGGTATCCGCGGCCTCCCCCGATCGGGACGCCCTTCGTCGACCGCAGCCGGGGGCGGGCGAGTCGCTCGAGCACGTGGTCGGTGAGGTTCTCCGCCGACGCCCGGAACGTGGTCCATTTGCCTCCCACGAGGCTCAGCACCGTGGCGTCGGTCGGTCCTGCCAGGGGCGCCTCCTCGATGCGGTAGTCGCGGGAGACGAAGCCGGGGGCGAGGTCGCCGTGCCCGGGGAGCGGCCTGACCCCGGAGAACCGGTAGACGATCCGATCGCGCTCGACGGTGATGTCGGGCAGCACTGCGGCGATCAGCTCGATGAAGTAGTCGACCTCCGCCTCGGTGCACACGATCGGGTCGCCCATGTCGTGCTCGATGTCGGTCGTGCCGACCAGGACGCGCCCCTTGAGCGGGTAGATCAGGACGATGCGCCCGTCCTTGTGCTCGAAGAACAGCTCCCGTCCGCCGGTGGCCGCGAGCAGCTCCGGGTGATCGAGCACGATGTGCGAGCCCTTCGTCCCGCCCATGTGGTCGGACGGGTCGCCGCAGGCGAGGTTCGTGAGGTCGGTCCAGGGTCCCGACGCGTTGACGACGACGGATGCCGCGAACGGAGACTCTGCGCCGCTGTGCTGGTCGCGCAGCACGATGCGGCCGTGATCGACCCCGACGGCGGCGGTGTAGTTCGCAGCGCGCGCGCGGTCGCCGCCGGCCGCGAGGCCGTCGCGCAGCACATCGATCGCCAGGCGCTCCGGATCGTGGAGGGAGGCATCCCAGTACGTCGCCGTGTACTTGATGTCGGGGTTCAGGTGCGGGAGCTGCTGCAGCGAGCGGCGTCGCCCGTGGAACTCGTGACGCGCGACCTTGCCGCCGCCACGCGAGAAGGAATCGTAGATGACCAGGCCGATCTTGATGAGGGCCGCACCGCGCTCGGTGTGCGTGCCTCCGCCGTGCCGCAGGAAGCGGAGCGGTGCGGTGAGCACGCCTGAGAACGTCGAGAAGATCGGAATCGTGGTCTGCAGCGGACGCACATAGTGCGGCGCGATCTGCAGCAGCGCATTGCGCTCGGTGACCGCCTCGTGGACCAGGCGGAACTCCCCGTTCTCGAGGTAGCGGATGCCGCCGTGGATCATGTGCGACGACGCGGCGGACGCGCCGCTGACGAAGTCGGACCGCTCGGCGAGGGCGACATCCACCCCCTGCAGCGCGAGATCCCGGAACGTCGCCAGCCCGTTGATGCCGCCGCCCACGATGAGCACGTCGGCGTAGGGGCGCGCCGCGAGCGCCTCGAAACCCTGTCGTGCCTGTGCCATGTGCCGTGACCCCCTCCCCTCCAGGCTAAATGCCCTCGAGGGCACCGGCGCCGTCCACGCGGAGACGTGCGGAAATCGTTCAGCGGCCCGTTGCCGGGCGGTCACCGGTGCTGATCTTCATGCGGAGACATGGAATGAATCTCGCGAGCGCGCGTTGACTAGAATCAAGTGCATTACGTGCTCCGGGGTCGGTGAGAATCCGAACCGGCGGTGACAGTCCGCGAGCTCAGGCATCAGCATCCGAACGGGTGCCGCCGAGGCTGATCCGGTGGAATTCCGGAACCGACGGTGATGCAGCAGGAGATCTGCTGCGAGTCCGGATGGGAGGCAGCACGAGCGGCGCGAGCGTGCCGCCGTTCGCCATTCCCGGAGCCTGAACGAAGGATTCGGATGTCGGTGAACGCCGTGGAGCGGGGCGCCATGGGGCGCGCGCTGTCGCTCGCCCTCAGAGGGCCGCGCGGCGTCAATCCTCAGGTCGGCGCCGTGATCCTCTCGCCCGCGGGCGACGTGCTGGCCGAGGGCTGGCATCGCGGAGCGGGCACCGTGCACGCCGAGGTCGATGCCCTCTCCCACCTCCCCGACGGCGAGGCTCGAGGTGCGACCGCCATCGTGACGCTCGAACCCTGCAATCACACCGGGCGCACGGGTCCCTGCTCGGAAGCCCTCATCGCCGCCGGTGTCTCACGCGTGATCTACGCGGTCGCCGATCCGAATCCCGAGTCCGCCGGCGGAGCCGACCGCCTGCGACAGGGCGGCGTGGAGGTGGAAGGCGGTCTTCTGGAAGTGGCGGCGACCGACCTCCTCGACTCGTGGCTGACGGTGCAGCGGCTCGGACGACCGCACGTCACTCTCAAGTGGGCGCAGAGCCTGGACGGACGGGCCGCGGCAGCCGACGGCACCAGTCAGTGGATCACCGGTCCCGAGGCGCGCGCCGACGTCCACCGTCGCCGCGCGGACGCCGATGCCATCATCGTCGGCATCGGGACCGTGCTGGCCGACGACCCCGCACTCACGGCCCGCCGCCCCGACGGAACCTTCTACGACCGCCAGCCGCTCCCGGTCGTGCTCGGCGAGCGGTGGGCGCCCGACGACGCGTCACTGCACCGGCATCCGCACGCATTCCTGCGTCGCTCGGGCAGAGACCTCCTCGCGGTGCTGACCGAACTTCGCGACCGAGGGGTGCAGCGCGTGTTCATCGAGGGTGGCCCCACCGTTGCGAGTGCCTTCCTGCGCGAAGACCTCGTCGACGAGGTGCTGGCGTACGTGGCTCCGGTGCTGCTCGGCGGCGCCGGACTCGCACTCGACGACATCGGCGTCCCCACCATCGCCGGGGCGCGGCGCCTCGACCTCGCGTCGGTCGAGCACCTCGGTCAAGACCTGCTCATCGTCGCCCGTCCGGCGCACGCCGGCACGCCGGCCGTGCGGGGAAGAGTCCTGGAAAACGCGGAAGGAACCACCTGATGTTCACCGGAATCGTCGAAGAGATCGGCGCCGTGACCGCCGTCGAGTCGTCGGGCGACGGCGTGCGGCTGACGGTGCGCGCGCCGAAGGCCGTGTCGGATGCCGCGCACGGCGACTCGATCGCCGTCAGCGGAGTGTGCTTGACCGTGGTCGACCGCGGCGAGGACTGGTTCACGGCGGATGTCATGAAGCAGACGCTCGACATGTCCACGCTGGAGGGCATCGCCGCGGGCCGCGTCGTCAACCTCGAGCGCGCCACGGCCGCGCACGGGCGCCTCGGCGGACACATCGTGCAGGGTCACATCGACGGGACCGGGCGACTGCTCGAGGTGCGACCGGGAGCGCAGTGGCGCGTCCTGCGGATCGCCCTCCCCGCGCATCTGGCACCCCTCGTGGTCGACAAAGGATCGATCGCCGTCGACGGGGTCTCGCTCACCGTCAGCGGTGTGAGCGACCCTTCGACGGGCTCAGGGACCGCGACAGGCTCAGGGACCGCGGCGGGCTCAGGGGGCGCGGCGGGCTCAGGGGGCGCGGCGGTCCACTGGTTCGAGGTCTCGCTCATCCCCGAGACCCTCGAAGCCACGACGCTCGGCGATCGCGTGGCCGGCGACAGCGTCAACCTCGAGACCGACATCCTGGCGCGCCATGTGCAGCGTCTCCTCGCCTTCACCCCCACCGCACCGACAGCAGCATCCACAACAGAAGGAGGCTCCCGATGAGCCTTTCCCCAATCACCGACGCCCTCGACGCCCTGCGCGCCGGGAAGCCTGTGATCGTCGCTGACGATGAGAACCGTGAGAACGAGGGTGACGTCGTCCTCTCGGCCGAGCTGGCCACCCCCGAATGGATCGCCTGGACGGTGCGGTGGTCCAGCGGCTTCATCTGCGCGCCGATGCCGGGCGAATGGGCGGATCGGCTCGACCTTCCGCCCATGGTGGAGGTGAACGAAGACGCCCGCGGCACCGCCTACACGGTCAGTGTGGATGCCGCCGATCGGGTGTCGACCGGCATCAGCGCCGCCGACCGGGCGCACACGCTGAACGTGCTCGCCGACCCGGAATCGACTCCGACGAGCGTGATCCGACCGGGCCACATCCTGCCGCTGCGCGCCGTGGACGGCGGCGTCCGCGAGCGCGGGGGTCACACCGAGGCCGCGGTGGAACTGATGCGGCTTGCAGGGCTCAAGCCGGTGGGCGCGATCGCCGAGGTCGTGGCGGAGGACGGGTCGATGATGCGCCTGCCCGGCCTTCTCGAGCTCGGCGAGCGCGACGGAGTCCCGGTGATCACGATCGAGCAGCTCATCGCCTACCTCGACGAGCACCACCCGGTCGAGGCATCCGCCCACGGCGCGCACCGGCGCCGGGTGAGTCTGCGGGCCGAGGCCAACGTCCCGACGGCACACGGCGAGTTCCGCTTCCTCGCGTACAAGGACCGCGTCACGGGCACCGACCACCTCGCCGTCGTCTCGGGGGACCTCTCCGGAGACGCCCCGCTCGTGCGGGTGCACTCGGAGTGCTTGAGCGGGGAGGCCTTCGACTCGCTCAAGTGCGAGTGCGGGCCTCAGCTGGAGGCCGCCCTCGACGCCATCGAGCAGGACGGCGGCGTCGTGATCTACATGCGTGGACACGAAGGACGCGGCATCGGACTCATCAACAAGCTGCGCGCCTACAGCCTGCAGGAGCGCGGCCTGGACACCGTCGATGCGAACCTCGCGCTGGGCCTGCCGGCCGATGCGCGCGACTACGCCGCCGCCGCCGGCATCCTCGCCGACCTCGGCGTCGAGAAGGTCCGCCTGCTCACGAACAACACCGACAAGGTCGTCCAGCTCCGCGAGCTCGGCCTCGAGATCGTGGAGCAGGTGCCGCTCCTGGTGGGGGTCGGTCCCAACAACCATCAGTACCTGTCCACCAAGCGCGACCGGATGGGCCACCTGATCGCCGAATCCGACCTGACCGACGCGCTCGCCGAGATGCACGAAGGAGCCGGCGCGTGAGCGGCAGAGGCGCGCCCATCGTGGGCGGCACGGACGCCGCGGGCCTGGAGGTCGTCATCGTCGCGGGCACGTGGCACGACGTGATCACCGACGGCCTTATCGCGGGCGCGCTGCGCGCGCTGGATGCGGCCGGCGCCACCTGGCAGCTCGTCCGCGTGCCGGGCTCGTTCGAGCTCGCTCTCGCGGCCCAGGCCGCGTTCGCCGCGGGAGCCGACGCGGTGGTCGCCCTGGGCGTGATCATCCGCGGCGGCACGCCGCACTTCGAGTACGTGTCGTCCGCGACCACCGACGGGCTCACCCGGGTCGCGCTCGACGCCGGCAAGCCGGTCGGATTCGGCGTGCTCACACTCGACGACGAGCAGCAGGGCATCGACCGGGCCGGGCTCCCCGGGTCGCACGAGGACAAGGGCGCAGAGGCAGCGGATGCCGCTGTCCGGACGGCCCTCGTGCTGCAGCAGCTGCGCGCCTGAGCGGCGTCGCCACCGGGACGGGACGAACGGCGGGGTGAGGCGCGCCTTGGTGGCGGGCGGCGGGCTCCGGCAATAGCGTGATGTCATGGACGCCCTCGAGATCCTCCGCCACATCGTCGTCTTCGTGCATCTGACCGGGTTCGCCGTCCTCTTCGGGGCGTGGGCCGTGGAGGTGTACAACCGGCGCGTGCAGTTCACGCCGCTCATGAACATCGGGCTCGCGATCGCCGCGGTCGCAGGCCTCGCGCTCGCCGCTCCGTGGGGAATCTCATACGAGCTGAACTACGTGAAGATCGGCGTGAAGCTCGTCATCCTGCTGATCATCGGCGCTCTTCTCGGCATCGGCATGTCCCGCCAGCGAAAGGGCGGCACGGTGGCGCCGGCCGTGTTCTGGGGCGTCGGCATCCTGACCCTGCTCAATGCCGCGATCGCCGTGATCTGGCGCTGACCCGGTACCCCTCATGAGCAGCCCAGCCGTCACCACCACCGCTCCCGCCAACCCGCGCTCCCGCGTCATCACCGCGAGCCTGGTCGGCACCACGATCGAATTCTACGACTTCTACGTCTACGCCACGGCCGCCGTTCTCGTCTTCCCGATCCTGTTCTTCCCGACCGGCGACGACACGACGGCGCTTCTCGCGTCGTTCGCGGTGTTCGGCGCCGCCATGATCGCGCGCCCGATCGGAGCGGTCGTCTTCGGGCACTTCGGCGACCGGTTCGGCCGAAAAGCCACCCTGGTGGCCTCCCTGCTCACGATGGGAATCGCGACCTTCCTGATCGGCTGCCTGCCCACGTACGACGCGATCGGGTGGTGGGCGGCGCTGCTGCTGCTTGTGCTGCGGCTGACGCAGGGTTTCGCCCTCGGAGGCGAATGGTCGGGGGCGGCGCTCGTCGCGACCGAGAACGCGCCCGCGGGCAAGCGGGCGTGGTACGGGACCTTCCCGCAGCTGGGCGCCCCGCTCGGCTTCATCATCGCCAACGGCGTGTTCCTCGCCATCAACTGGCTGCTCCCGCATCCCGAGGGCGGCGGTCAGCGTTCCGAGGCGTTCCTGGAGTGGGGTTGGCGGGTGCCGTTCCTGTTCTCGGCCGTCATGGTCATCATCGGCCTCTGGGTGAGGCTGCGCCTGGTCGAGTCAGACACCTTCGTGAAGGCCGAGGAGAAGGGCGTCATCCGCAAGTTCCCGCTCGGGGCGGTCCTCCGCCACCACTGGAAGCACCTCATCCTCGGCACGTTCATCATGCTCGCGACCTACGTGCTGTTCTACCTGATGACGAACTTCACGCTGTCGTACGGCACGAAGGCAGCCGACCTCGATCAGGCGTCGGCGGCCGCGCAGGCCGCGGCGGAGGCGTCGGGCCAGCCCTTCGATCCCGCAGCCTTCGCAGACCAGTTCTATCCGGGTCTGGGCTTCGGCTACACCGATTTCGTGCTGATGCAGATCATCGGCGTGGTCTTCTTCGGCATCTTCACCCTGCTGTCCGGCCCCGTCGCCGACAGGATCGGACGCCGCCGGCTGCTCATCTGGGTGACGTGCGGCATCATCGTCTTCGGGCTGTCGTTCAACCTCTTCCTTCTGCCGCAGGCGGATCCGAAGTTCACCGGGGCCCTGGTGCAGGCGTTCCTGATCTTCGGGTTCGTGCTGATGGGCACCAGCTTCGGACCGATGGGCGCCGTGCTTCCGGAGCTGTTCCCGACCAACGTCCGCTACTCGGGGTCAGCGATCGCCTACAACGTGTCGTCGATCCTCGGCGCCGCACTCGCACCGATCGTCGCCGTCGCGCTCTGGGCCGGCGCCGGCGGCAACCCCTGGCTCGTGGGCCTCTACCTTTCGGGCATGTCGGTGCTCACGCTCATCGCACTGATACTCTCTCCCGAGACCAAGGACATCGACTACGACGACGACCTCGGGCTGTCTGCGGGCGCGACGCTGTAGCCATCGCGCTCAGTCGAGGAAGAGCGCACGCAGCCGCTTCGTGCTGAACACCAGACCGACGGCGATCATGACGAGGTAGTACAGGACGTGCCACAGCATGCCCCAGTACAGCGCGCCCGTCGTGAGTCCGCGCACGAGCTCGACACCGTGCCACAGGGGGAAGATCTTCACGATCACCTGGATGAACTCCGGGTACACGGTGATCGGGTACAGCGTCGCCGAGAACAGGAACATCGGCAGCAGCACGAAGTTGATCCATTCCATCTGCTGGAAGGCCTTCATGTAGCTCGTGACGGCCATGCCGAGGCTGGCGAAGCCGAACGCGATCAGCAGCACCGCGGGGATCGCGAGGATCGCCGTCCACGCCAGGTTCAGGCCCGCGATCTGCATGATGATCATGAAGCCGGTCGCGTACAGCAGGCCCCGCAGCAGGGCGTACAGGATCTCACCGAGCGCGACATCGAGCGGGCCGAGCGAGGTGGACAGCATCCCCTCGTAGAGCTTGCCGTAGTTGAGCCGGAAGAAGACGTTCCAGGTGGAGTCGTAGATCGCGCCGTTCATGGCCGAGACGGCCAGCAGGGCGGGGGCGATGAACGCCGCGTACGACACCTCGAGACCGGTGGTGGTCTCGACCGTGCCGATCAGGGCGCCGAGCCCGATGCCCATCGAGAGCAGGTAGAAGACGGGCTCGAAGAACCCCGAGACCACGAGCAGCCAGCTCGAGGACCTCGCGGCCAGGAGTCCGCGCTGCACCACCGCCCCGGGGTTGCCGGCCCAGAGTGACCGCACTCCACCCGCGCGCCGCGTCGCCACCGTCGTCACCGCGGTCACTTCGCCAGCCTCCGCTCGAACAGCCGGCGAGCCAGCACGAAGCCCACCACGATGAGCGCGGTGAGGTACCCGAAGTGCACCGCGAGCATGGCGGGCTCGATCGGACGGCCGTAGGTGAGCCATCTCCCCAGCTCCGTCGCGTGCCAGAGCGGTGAGACCCAGCCGATCCACTGCAGCCAGACCGGCAGCGTCGCGAGCGGGTAGAACGTGCCCGAGAACAGGAACATCGGCATGAACACGAATCGCTGCACGAGCGCGAACTGACCCTTGTCGTCTTGGACCGATGCCGCATACGCCATGAACGGGATGCCGAATGCCAGGCCGGCCAGGATCGCGATGAAGATCGAGAGCCACCCGGTGGCCTGATCGGGGATGGCGCCGAACACGTAGAGGAACGCCGTGTACGCCACCGCGACGACGATCATGCGGGCCGTCGCGCCGAAGACCACGCCGGTGGCGATCTGGCTCGCCGACAGCGGTGACGCGCTGAAGCCGAAGAAGTAGCGGCGCCACTTGAAGCCGGCCATCACCGGGTAGCTGAACTCCTCGCTCGCGACGGCGATCGTCGAGGTCATCAGCAGGGCGGGGGCGACGAAGACGAGGTAAGACACCTCGACGCCGCTCTCGGTGACCGGCGCGTCGATGAGCGCAGCCAGACCGACGGCGAGGCCGAGCAGGTAGATGATGGGCTGCCCGAGCGCGCCGACGATGATGGTCCAGCCGTATGCGCGCATCGCGCGCACCATGTGCTCGGTGACGTACCAGGCTCCGAAGGCTCTCGGCTTGCGTCCCCACTCGAGGGCCTCGGCCCGCAGCTCGTCGAGCGACGGCTGCGAGATGACGGGCGCATCCGACGCGCCGTCGGTCGCTGCGGCGCCGCTCATTCGATCAGCGACCTTCCGGTGAGGCGCAGGAACACATCCTCGAGGCTCGAGCGACGCACGAGCGAGGTGATCGGCTCGAGTCCCCGCTCGGTCACGCGCTCCAGGGCGTGCTCCCCGTTGTCGGTGTAGATGAGCACGCGGTCGGGGAGCACCTCGACGCGCTCGCCGATGCCCTGCAGCTGCGGCTCGACCTGCTGATTGCGATCGGATCCGAACCTCACCTCGAGGACCTCGCGGCTCGAGTGCTGCCGGATGAGCGACGCCGGCGTTCCCTCGGCCATGATCCTGCCCTTGTCGACGACGACGAGGCGGTCGCACAGCTGTTCGGCCTCGTCCATGTAGTGGGTCGTCAGCAGCAGGGTCGTGCCGCGCTCCTTGAGCCGGAACAGCCGGTCCCACAGCACGTGCCGCGCCTGCGGGTCCAGACCCGTGGTGGGCTCGTCGAGCAGCAGGATGCGCGGGTCGTTGATCAGTCCCCGCGCGATCGTGAGGCGCCGCTTCATGCCGCCCGAGAGCTGGTCGACCTTGCTCTTGGCCTTGTCTTCGAGCGCGGCGAACGCGAGCAGCTCGTCGGCCTTCTGCGCGCAGACCGCGCCGGGCAGGCCGAAGTAGCGGCCGTAGATGTACAGGTTCTCGCGGGCGTTGAGCTCGCCGTCGAGATTGTCCTGCTGCGGCACCACGCCCAGGCGCGAGCGGATCTCGGGACCGTACCGGTCGGGATCGAGGCCGAGGATCTCGAGGTCGCCGCCGGTGCGCGTGGAGACGGCGCCGATCATCTTCATCGTGGTCGATTTGCCGGCCCCGTTCGGGCCGAGCAGGCCGAACGACTCCCCCGGCGAGACCTCGAACGAGAGTCCGTCCACCGCCAGGAAGTCGGGCTTTCCTTTGATCTTGTAGGCCTTGACGAGGTTCGCGGCGGAGATGACGGGAGCGGGCACCGGACCACAATACCTGCGGCATGCGACACCAGGGCAGGGCGGCGTGTCAACCGGAGTTGACGAGCTCTGTTGTGTCAACTATGGTTGACGCTGGATGCCGAGACCGCGGCATCCGCCCTCGAAAGGCGACGTGAATGAGCGGTGACGACATCAGGACGCTGATCGGCGCCGCCCCCGATCCAGCCCCGATCGCCGAACTGCACCGACTCGCGAGCGTGCGGCGCGAGCTGGCCCGAGCGGAAGAGGTGCAGGTGCGCCGTGCGCGCAACCTCGGCTGTTCCTGGCAGGCCATCGCAGGCGCCCTCGGCGTGAGCCGGCAGGCCGTCCACAAGAAGTACGGTCGTAAGTGACCCATGAGAACCCGAGGTGAGACCTTGTCCGTCGACGCGCCCACACAGGAGACACCCCCGACGAGCCGCCGCCGCGGTCGCAAGACGCCCGAAGGCCCGCGGGCGACCTTCGGCCAGCTGCTGCCGTTCATCTTCGAGCACAAGCGCACCCTCGTGGTCGTCGCCGTGCTGAGCGTGCTCGGCGCCCTCGCCACGCTCGCGCAGCCGCTTCTGGTCGGCCAGGTGATCGAGCGGGTGCAGCTCGGCGAGACCCTGGGAGCGCTGGTCTGGCTGCTGATCGCGCTGGTCGTGGTCTCGTCCGTCATCTCGGGCTACCAGCACTACCTCCTGCAGCGCACCGGAACCGGAGTCGTCTACTCGAGCAGGCGGAAGCTCATCGCGCGCATCCTTCATCTGCCGATCAGCGAATTCGACGCGCGACGCACCGGCGACCTCGTCTCTCGAGTCGGCACCGACACCACGCTGCTGTACGCCGTGCTCACCCAGGGCCTTGCGGATGCCGTCGGAAACGCGCTCATCTTCGTCGGCGCGCTCGTGGCGATGGCGCTCATCGATCCGATCCTCCTCGCGCTGATCATCGTGGTGATCGGGGTCTCGGTCGTGGTCGTGGTGCTGCTGAGCGGGCGCATCCGCACCGCCTCGACCGAGCAGCAGGTGAAGGTCGGCGAGCTGGCGTCCGGCGTCGAGCGAGCGGTCGGCTCGATCCGCACCGTCCGGGCCGCCGGAGCGACCGATCGTGAGGTCGCCTCGGTTTCGAGCCTTGCCACCGACGCGTACGCGGTCGGCGTGCGCATCGCAAAGGTCTCGGCGCTCGTGGTGCCGATCGCCGGCATCGCCCTGCAGGTCTCGCTCCTCGTGGTGCTCGGGGTCGGCGGATTCCGGGTCGCCTCGGGCGCGATCACGATCGCGTCGCTGGTGACGTTCATCATGTTCCTGTTCCTGATGATCGCCCCGCTCGGCTCGACCTTCGGCGCCATCACGTCGGTCAACCAGGCGCTCGGCGCGCTCGGCCGCATCCAGGAGGTGCTCGACCTGCCGACCGAGGAGCAGAACGACGCCGAGATCGCGTCGACCCTTCGACAGGCTCAGGGACCGGAGCGTGGGGCTCAGGGACCGGAGCGTGGGGCTCAGGGACCGGAGGGGACGGATGCGGGGGGTGCGGCATCCGTGCCGGCGGTCGCGTTCCGCGATGTGCGCTTCCGCTATCCCGAGGCGGTCGTCGCGGCGCGCGAAGCGGCCGCCGCCGAGGCGCGGGCGGTGCTGGAGCAGGTGCACCTCGAACGGGCGGCGGACGAGGTGACCGATGCCGTTCCGGGCGCCGATCGCGACGTGCTGCGCGGTGTCACGTTCGAGGTGCCGCGGGGTTCGCGGGTCGCGCTGGTCGGCCCGAGCGGAGCGGGCAAGAGCACGGTGCTCTCGCTCATCGAGCGGTTCTACGACCCGACGGACGGGGCGATCGAGCTCGGCGGACGCGACATCCGCTCGCTGGGGCGGACGGAGCTGCGCGCGCAGTTCGGGTACGTCGAACAGGACGCCCCGACGCTGGCCGGCACGCTCGCCGACAACCTGCGGCTCGGCTCGCCCGACGCCACGGACGCGGACTGCGAGCGCGTGCTGCACGCGGTCAACCTGACCGATGTGCTCGAGCGCAACCCGTTGGGGCTCGGGGCGCCGGTCGGGGAGGACGGCGTGATGCTCTCGGGCGGCGAGCGCCAGCGCCTCGCGATCGCACGTGCGCTGCTGGCGGCACCGCCCATCCTGCTGCTGGACGAGTCGACGTCGTCCCTCGACGGCGTGAACGAGCAGCGCATGCGCGAGGCGATCGACGCGGTCGCCGCCGACCGAACGCTCATCGTGATCGCGCACCGGCTGTCGACCGTCGTGGACAGCGACCGGATCGTCGTGCTCGACCATGGCGAGGTCGTGGGCCAGGGCACGCACTCCGAGCTCGTCGCCTCGACGCCGCTCTACCGCGACCTGGCCAAGCACCAGCTGCTCGTCTGACCCGCCCACGAACACCGCGACACTGCATGGGACAATCGAGACTGCAGGTAAACCCTGCAGTCTCGTCGCCCCCGTGCAGTCTCGCGGGGCTGGGGAATGGTCAGCTGCGCTGGAGGCGGTACCGCAGCGCGGAGAGCTCGGCCTGGAGCGGCGCCGGGATGCGGCCATCGAAGGTTCCGTAGAACTCCTCGGTGAGGTCGGCCTCGCGCAGCCACGACTCGCGGTCGATGGCGAACAGCTGGTCGAGGTCGTCCTGCGGCAGGTCGATGCCGTCGAGGTTCAGGTCCTCGGTGCGGGGAAGCCGACCGATCGGGCTGTCCACCGCGGAGACCTGGCCTTCGAGCCGGCGGATGATCCAGTCGATCACGCGCGCGTTGTCGCCGAAGCCCGGCCACAGGAACCGGCCGTCAGAGCCCTTGCGGAACCAGTTGACCTGGAAGATGCGCGGCGCGCGGTCGAAGCGCAGCTGCTGTCCGACCTTGAGCCAGTGACCGAAGTAGTCGGCCATGTTGTACCCGCAGAAGGGCAGCATGGCGAACGGGTCGCGGCGAAGCTCCCCGACGGTGCCCTCGGCGGCGGCGGTGCGCTCCGACGAGATGTTCGAGCCCATGAACACGCCGTGCGTCCAGTCCGTCGCCTCCACCACGAGCGGCACGTTGGTCGCGCGGCGACCGCCGAACAGGATGGCGTCGAGCGGAACGCCCTCGGGCGTCTCCCAGTCGCCGGCGATCTGCGGGCACTGGCCGGCGCTGACGGTGAAGCGGGAGTTCGGGTGGGCGGCGGGACGGCCGGAATCCGGCGTCCAGGGATTGCCCTCCCAGTCGGTCAGGTTCGCGGGCGCCTCGTCGGTCAGGCCCTCCCACCAGACGTCACCGTCGGGGCGCAGCGCGACGTTGGTGAAGATCGTGTTGCCCCACAGCGTCTCGACCGCGGTGACGTTGGTCGACTCCCCCGTGCCGGGCGCGACGCCGAAGAAGCCCGCCTCGGGGTTGATCGCCCAAAGACGTCCGTCATCGCCGGGGCGCAGCCACGCGATGTCGTCGCCGAGGGTCTCCACCCGCCAGCCGGGGATCGAGGGACGCAGCATCGCGAGGTTCGTCTTGCCACACGCCGAGGGGAACGCCGCCGCGACGTGGAACGCCTTGCCCGAGGGATCGATCACGCGGATCAGGAGCATGTGCTCGGCGAGCCAGCCCTCATCGCGCCCGATGACCGATGCGATGCGCAGGGCGAAGCACTTCTTCGCGAGGATCGCGTTTCCGCCGTACCCCGAGCCGAACGACCAGACCTCGAGCGTGTCGGGAAAGTGCACGATGTACTTCTCGTCGTTGCACGGCCACGCGACATCCTGCTCGCCGGGAGCCAGCGGCGCGCCGACTGAGTGGACGGTCTTGACCCAGTGCGCGCCGGCCGCGATCTCGCGCAGCACGTCGGTGCCGACGCGCGTCATGATGCCGATCGAGGTGACGGCGTACGCGCTGTCGGTGACCTGCACGCCGATGTGCGAGAGCGGTCCGCCGACGGGGCCCATGGAGAACGGCACGACGTACATCGTGCGCCCGCGCATGCTGCCCTCGAAGAGGGGGGTGATCGTCGCGCGGATGTCGGCCGGAGCGACCCAGTTGTTCGTCGGCCCGGCATCCTCTTCGAGTTCGGAGGCGATGAACGTGCGGCCCTCGGTGCGAGCGACATCGCTCGGGTGCGAACGGGCGAGGTACGAGCCCGGGCGCCACTCGGGGTTGAGCTTGATGATCTTGCCCTCGTCGACCATTTCGCGCAGCAGCGCGTCGTTCTCTGCGCGGGATCCGTCGACCCAGTGGATGCTGTCGGGCTGCGTGAGGGCGGCGATCTGGTCGACCCACGCGGCGAGGGCGGTCATGCTCTCACCCTCTATCGTGGGTCGCCGACCGAACCCGGTGATCGCGGGGGTCACTCGGGGGCCGGCCTGGGGTGCAGGTCGCGTGAAGATATCGGCAAGGGCCATGGTCACTCCTCTTCGATCGGGTCAGATCGGTGTTCTTCCTCCACTATGCGAGGTATTCCACGGAGTTTTCGGAAACGCAGCCCTCAAGAAACGCGGTTCTTTCGCTATCATCAAAGAATGGCCCCCACCTCCCTCGAACTGTCCACGCTCGGCCACCGCATCCGCCATCAGCGTGTTTTACGGGGCTTCACCCTCGACGAGCTCGGCGAGCTCGTGGGCGTCGCAGGCAGCCAGCTGAGCCTCATCGAGAACGGCAAGCGCGAGCCGAAACTCTCGCTTCTGCAGGCGATCGCGACCGAGACCGGTGTCGAGGTCACCGATCTGCTCTCGTCGGAGCCGCCCAACCGGCGCGC
>DASQLG010000018.1:0-30819 GCA_035630115.1 Microbacterium sp.
CTTCGCCGCGGCATCCGACCCCGCAGCTCTCGGCCGGCGGATCGCCGTGGTCGACGCCGACGGCACGGCCTATGCCTCGGGCATCGTCCTCACTCTGCTCGCAGCGGTCGACGAGCTCACGCTGATCACCCCCTTCGAGACGGCGTTCCCGCACGTCGGCTCCGGCTACGATCGGCCGCTCCTGTTCGAGAACATCGGCACCCACCCCGGCTTCGACCGGTTCGTCTCGCACCGCGTCGACCGCCTCGGCGAGGCCACGCTGGGACTGACGGACGTGCTCACCGGCTCGCGCGCGACCCTCGACGACCTCGACGCGATCGTCGCGATCGAACCCCGTTCCTCGGTCTCGGTGGACGGGCTCGATGACGTCCACGGCCCGGCGCCCCGCATCGTGACGATCGGCGATGCCTTCTCCCCCCGCACGATCGACTCGGCGATCTTCGAGGCTGTCGAGCTGGCCTACGACGTCGCCGGCATGACGACCCTCCGAGGCTGACCGAGGCGCCGCATGACTATCCTGAGCCATGTGAGCCCCGTCGGCGATGCGCTGCTGACCCCGTCCCGGCACTTCTGATGGCCAGGTTCGCACTCGGCGGGGCGGGTCACGGCACGGGATTCTGGATCGTCGCCGGGGTGTTCCTCACGACGATGGCGTACTCGACCGTGCCCACGCCGCTGTACCCGCTCTACGAGCAGCGCGACGACTTTCCGGTGAGCCTGGTCACCGTCATCTACTCCTCGTACGCGGTCGGCGTGATGCTCAGCCTGTATCTGGTCGGTCACGTGAGCGACTGGCTCGGTCGCCGGCGCATGCTCGTGATCGCCGTCGCGATCTCGATCCTCTCGGCGGTGATGTTCCTGCTCTGGCCGGAATCGACCGGGCTGATCGCCGCGAGGCTGGTCAACGGCGTGAGCATCGGCATCCTCTCGGCGACAGCGACCGCCCATCTGGGTGAACTGCGCGCGATCGCCCGACCGACCGAGACCCCCGCGGTGGCGACCTCGGTCGCCGGCGCCGTGAACCTGGGCGGGCTGGCCCTCGGTCCGCTCATCGGCGGGCTCCTCGCCGAGTTCCTCCCCGATCCGCTCGTGCTGCCGCACGTGGTGTTCCTCGTGCTGCTCACGCTCGGGGCGCTGGCGCTGCTGACCGTGCCCGAGACGGTCGCCCCGCCGCGAGCGCCGCATCGCTACCGGCCGCAGAAGCTCTCGGTGCCCCGGGCGGACCGGTCGATCTTCCTGGTCGCGGCCTTCGGTGCGTTTGCCGGCTTCGCGGTGTTCGGGCTCTTCAGCTCGCTCATCCCGACCTTCCTCGCGGGCACGTTCGGCGAGAAGGACCATCTGCTCGCCGGGTTCGCCGTCTTCGCCATCTTCGCCTCCGCCGCCGTGGGGCAGCTCGTCCTGGCCTCAGCAGGCCTGCGCACGCAGCTCACCATCGCGATCGTGGCCTGCGCTCTGGGCCTGAGCCTCGTGGCAGTCGGCGCGCTGCTGCCCCAGATCGCGCTGTTCCTCGGCGGGGGCGTCATCGCGGGGCTGGGCGTGGGCGTGCTCTTCCGTGGCGCGATCGCCACCGCGCTGGCGATCGCCGAGCCGGGGCATGCCGGCGAGACTCTGGCGCTGCTGTTCCTGATCGCGTACGCGGGGCCTGTGATCCCGGTGCTGGCCGTCGGGATCGCGCTGGCCTTCGCTCCGCCGGTCGCCGTGCTGCTGGTGTTCGTGGCGGTCGTGATGGCTGCGACGGTCGCGGCGGGTTCGATCATGCGCCGCCGCGCCGCCGCGTGAGTGAACTAGGCGGCGGACCATTCGCCGTCGCTGGCCATTCCGCCGCGCTGATCACACCTCTGCGGCGCGCGCAGGTAGGCTCGGACCATGGGCAGGTTCATCTACGACACCATGGCGAATTCGGTCGACATCGACGATCGGACGCTGGCGCATCTGCGGATCGTGGTCATGAACAAGCTGCGTCGCACGGAGGCGTTCATGTTCGACGTCGAAGTGGGCGACGGCAGCGGTCGCCGCAGCTTCTGGATGCATCCGTCGGTGCCGATCCAGTTCCACTTCTTCGGCAGTCGCTCGCCGCGCATCAATCGCGCGTGGATCGAAGATCTCATGCAGGCCGCGAGCGGACCGAACGGACTCACGATCACGCCCGAGCCGACTGAGGACGCTCCCGTCGAAGAGTGATCAGTTCCCGGGTTGAGCCGGCAGCTCCGCCGTCTGGAGGATGTTGACGGCTTCTTCTGCCGGCGTCGGAGGGATCTGGTTGCCGGCGACCGTGAGCTTGTCGATCGTCAGCTCCTCGACCTCGACCTTGCCGACCGAGAGCTGGTGGGGGTCGCTCTCGCCATCGTCGAGCACGTCGATGGGCCCGGTGTCGAAGTGCTCTGCGATCAGGGTGATTCCGCCGGATGAGTTCGCCGAGCTGGCCAGCTCTTCGATCCATTCCCGGCTGAGCTCGGTGGGCTCGGGATCGTCGAAGACGAAGCGGAGCGGGATCGACGGGTGCAGCCAGATGGTGCTGCGCCCCCGCGGCTGATCCTCGGGGTGCCGCCACGTCACGGTGAAGCTCTCGCTGCGCCGGAGCTTCGTCGCGATGACGACTTTCAGGTGCGCCAGAGCGCGGTCATCGATGTGGATCGGGGTTGCCGATCCGCCGTAATAGATAGTGCCCACCGGGCAACCCTAAGCCCTGACCGGACAGCCCAGGCCATGCTGGGGATAACGCGGCCGTACTCAGTGCGTCGCCGACGCCGCGAGCGTCACAGCCGCGACCATGCCTCGGTCAGCACGCCGCGCAGGATCTGCTCGATCTCGTCGAATTCGCTCGGACCGATCGTGAGCGGCGGGGCGAGCTGGATCACGGGGTCGCCGCGGTCATCGGCGCGGCAGTACAGCCCCGCGTCGAACAGCGCTTTCGAGAGGAAGCCGCGCAGCAGACGCTCGGACTCGTCGTCGTCGAATGTCTCCTTCGTGGCCTTGTCCTTGACCAGCTCGATCCCGAAGAAGTACCCGTCTCCGCGCACGTCGCCCACGATCGGCAGGTCGGTGAGCTTCTCGAGCGTGGAACGGAACACGGGGGAGTTCTCGCGAACGTGGGCGAGCAGACCCTCCTCTTCGAAGATGTCGAGATTCTCCAGCGCCACGGCGGCCGAGACCGGGTGACCGCCGAAGGTGTAGCCGTGGGGGAAGGAGACGTGACCGTGCGAGAACGGCTCGTAGATGCGGTCGCTGACGATCGTGCCGCCGAGGGGTGAGTAGCCGCTCGTGACCGCCTTGGCGAAGGTGATCATGTCGGGCTGGTAGCCGTAGACGTCTGCGCCGAAGTACCGGCCGAGACGGCCGAACGCGCAGATGACCTCGTCGGAGACCAGGAGCACGTCGTACTTGTCGCAGATCTCGCGCACGCGCTGGAAGTAGCCGGGCGGCGGGGGAAAGCATCCGCCGGAATTCTGCACCGGCTCCAGGAAGACGGCGGCGACCGTGTCGGGGCCTTCGAAGTTGATCATCTCCTCGATGCGGTCGGCGGCCCAGACGCCGAACTCCTCCGGTGTGCCGCCCGCGAAGCCCATCTCGCCGGCGCGGTAGAAGTTCGTGTTCGGCACGCGGAAGCCGCCGGGCACGACCGGCTCGAACATCGACTTCATGCCGGGCAGACCGGTGATCGCGAGGGCGCCCTGCGGTGTGCCGTGGTAGGCGATGAAGCGCGAGATGACCTTGTGCTTCGTGGGCTGCCCGACGAGCTTCCAGTAGTGCTTGGCGAGCTTGAACGCGGTCTCGACCGCCTCACCGCCTCCGGTGGAGAAGAAGACGTGATTGAGATCGCCCGGCGCGAGGTCGGCGATGCGGTCGGCCAGCTCGATCGCCGCCGGATGCGCGTACGACCAGATCGGGAAGAAGGCCAGCTGCTCGGCCTGACGGGCGCCCGCCTCGGCGAGCCGGCGGCGTCCGTGCCCGGCGTTCACGACGAACAGGCCGGCCAGGCCGTCGATGTACTCCTTGCCCGCCGAGTCCCAGATGCGGTGCCCCTCGCCCTTCACGATGATCGGCACGCCGCCGCCCTCGGTCATCACGGACTGCCGCGAGAAGTGCATCCAGAGGTGGTCGCGGGCCATTTCCTGCAGCTCCGCGTCTGTGCGGGGCGCGCTTTCGGTCGAGATCGACATATCGGGCCTTCCTGCCGTTTGCCCCGACGATACTCGCGTCACTGTGCCGCGGTGCTGCCCTGCGGGTCGGACAGAGTGTCCGCGAATGCCGCCTCGGCCGCACCGATCAGCAGTCGGTCTTCGGCCAGGACTGCGACGCGGATGTCGAGCCCCTCCATGCTGGCGGGCATCGCATGGGCGCCGACCGCGGCCGTCAGTCCCTCCAGATCCCGTTCCGCGATCGTGGCGAGGAAGCCGCCCAGCACCACGACCGACGGATTGAGCACGTTGACGGCATTGGCCAGCGCCGTCGCCAGGATGCCGCGCTGACGCGCGAGTTCCGCGATCGCGTCAGGCAGGGTGGTGGCGGCCAGCAGCGCGGCCAGTGTCGGCTCGTCGGCGGAGGGACGCGCGACAACGGCGAGCAGGCGCGCGCGGCTCACCTCGGCCTCGAGCACCCCGGAATTGGCGCGGCGATCGCGGTCGGACGCGATTCCGGGCCGGTTCTGCCCGAACTCGCCCGCGTATCCACCGGCACCTCCCACCGGCATCCCGTGCACGATGAGTCCGCCGCCGATGCCGCTCGCACCGCCGTTGAGGTACACGACGT
The DNA here is from genome assembly GCA_035630115.1 of Microbacterium sp. GTDB lineage: Bacteria > Actinomycetota > Actinomycetes > Actinomycetales > Microbacteriaceae > Microbacterium. Next base: position 4,750 of record DASQLG010000018.1, read on the forward strand.
TGTCGATGCCGCGGGCCGCTCCGTACAGGTGCTCGGCGATCGCCCCGAGACTCGCGTCGTTGCCGACGGTCGTCGGCAGTCCCGTGGCGGCGGCGACCAGGTCGCGGATCGGCGCGTCGATCCAGTCGAGGTGAGGCGCATTGCGGACGAGCCCGTCCGCGGCGCGGACCAGCCCCGGCACAGCGAGCCCGACGGCGACGATCCTCCTATCGGCCAGGGCGCCTGCGCGCCAGGCGGCGATCCGCTCCGCGACCAGCGCGGCCGTCTCTTCCGGCGTGATCAGGTGTTCGAGGTCGATCCGCTCCCGGATCGGGATGCCGCGGTCCAGGCCCACCGCGGCGATCGTGAGTGCGTCGACCTCGGGGTTGACGGAGATCACCAGCACGCGCGGATCGACCGCGACGACTGGGGAGGGGCGGCCGACCCGACGCGACCGGTCGGGAGCAAGCTCTTGAACGAGTCCGCCGCGCACGAGGTGGGCGACCAGGTCGGCGATCGTCGAGCGATTCAACCCCGTCGACTCGGTGAGCGCGGCGCGTGAGAGCGGACCCTCCAGATGGACCAGCCGGAGGATGCGGGACAGATTGCGCTGTCGCACGCCCTCGGCCGTCTGTTCGCTCACGGCTTTCACCCTAGAAGACCATCGTCGCAGATTCAGACATTTGTTGCGCCGAACGTCAAATTCATACGGATGCCGCTGGACGCGGCATCCGATGTGCGATAGGTTGTTTTACGCAACAATTCCCACGAAGGAGCGTCATGCCCACCCCCACAACCGCCGACAAATTCTCGTTCGGACTCTGGACCGTCGGCTACAACGGCACCGACCCGTTCGGTGGCCCCACCCGCAAGCCGCTCGATGTCGTGCACGCCGTCGAGAAGCTGACCGAGCTCGGTGCGTACGGTCTGACGTTCCACGATGACGACCTGTTCGCCTTCGGATCAACGGACGCCGAGCGCCAGACTCAGATCGACCGACTGAAGGGCGCGCTGGCCGACACGGGGATGATCATCCCGATGGTGACGACCAACCTCTTCAGCGCTCCCGTGTTCAAAGACGGCGGGTTCACCTCGAACGACCGCGACGTGCGCCGGTTCGCACTGCGCAAGGTGTTCCGCCAGCTCGACCTCGGCGCCGAGCTCGGCGCGAAGACCTTCGTGATGTGGGGCGGCCGCGAGGGCGCCGAGTACGACTCGGCCAAGGACATCCGCCAGGCTCTCGAGCGCTACCGTGAGGCCGTCAACCTGCTCGGCGACTACGTCACCGACAAGGGCTACGACATCCGCTTCGCGATCGAGCCGAAGCCGAACGAGCCCCGCGGCGACATCCTGCTGCCCACCCTCGGTCACGCGATCGCGTTCATCGACTCGCTCGAGCGCCCCGAACTCGTGGGCGTGAACCCCGAGGTCGGTCACGAGCAGATGGCGGGCCTGAACTTCACGGCCGGCATCGCGCAGGCGCTGTACCACGGCAAGCTCTTCCACATCGACCTCAACGGTCAGCGCGGCATCAAGTACGACCAGGACCTCGTGTTCGGTCACGGCGACCTGCACAACGCGTTCGCCCTGGTCGACCTGCTCGAGAACGGCGGCCCTGGCGGAGTGCCGGCCTACGACGGCCCGCGGCACTTCGACTACAAGCCCAGCCGCACCGAGGACGAGAAGGGCGTGTGGGAGTCGGCATCCGCCAACATGAACACCTACCTCCTGCTCAAGGAGCGCGCCGCGGCCTTCCGCGCCGACCCCGAGGTGCAGGAGGCCCTCGCGGCGTCGCGCGTGCTCGAGCTGTCGGAGCCGACGCTGAACCCCGGCGAGACATACGACGACTTCCTCGCCGACCGCTCGGCCTACGAGGACTTCGACCCGTCGGTCTACCTCGGCGGCAAGGGCTTCGGCTTCGTCCGCCTGCAGCAGCTCGCGACCGAGCACCTGCTCGGCGCCCGCGGCTGATCCGCTTTACCCACACCGACACCGCGAGACTGCATACGGTGGTCGAGACTGCAGGTGAACCCCGCTGTCTCGACCACCGCGTGCAGTCTCGCGGTCAGGTGGGCGATTCGAACGGAAGGAGCCGCCGATGACGCTGGTCATGGGAGTCGACTCGTCGACGCAGTCGTGCAAGGTCGTGATCACGGATGCCGATACCGGCGAGGTGCTGCGGCGGGGCAGAGCCACCCATCCCGAGGGCACGGAGGTGCACCCGGGCGCGTGGTGGTCTGCGCTGCGTGCCGCAATCACGGATGCTTCGGCGGGGCTCCGCACGAGTGGCGGCGGCCTCGGTGACATCGCCGCGTGGGCGATCGGCGGCCAGCAGCACGGCATGGTCGTGCTCGACGCGGACGGCCGCGTCATCCGTGACGCCCTGCTGTGGAACGACACCCGCTCTGCCGGCGCGGCGGCCGACCTGGTCGCCGAGTTCGGCGCCGAGACTCTGGCTCTGCGGACGGGGCTCGTGCCCGTCGCATCCTTCACGATCACGAAGCTGCGCTGGCTCCGCGATCACGAGCCCGAGAACGCCGCGCAGGTCGCGGCCGTCGCTCTGCCGCACGACTGGCTGACCTGGCGCCTGCGGGGGTTCGGACCGGAGGGCGAGTCGCCACGCGGTCCGGTGCTCGAGGAGCTCGTCACGGACCGATCGGACGCCTCGGGCACCGGGTATTGGGATCCGACGACCGGGGGCTACGACCGCGACCTCCTGGTCGCCGCGCTCGGGCACGATGCGATCCTGCCGCGCGTGCTCGGCCCGCAGGAGTGGGTCGAGGATGAGGCCGGCCGCCGCGTCGGCGGGGGCGCAGGCGACAACGCCGGTGCCGCACTCGGGCTCGGCGCCGGCCCCGGCGACGTCGTGGTCTCGATCGGCACGAGCGGCACGGTCTTCGCGGTCAGCGAGCAGCGCACGGTCGATCCGACGGGCACGGTCGCCGGCTTCGCCGACTGCACGGGCCGTTTCCTGCCGCTCGTCGCGACCCTGAACGCGGCTCGAGTGCTCGACGCGATCGCGCGCGTGCTGGGCGTCGACCACGCCGAGCTGAGTCGCCTTGCGCTCGTCGCCCAGCCCGGCGCGGGCGGGCTCGCGCTCGTGCCGTACTTCGAGGGCGAGCGCACGCCAAACCTGCCCGATGCGACGGCATCCCTCACCGGAATGACCCTCGCCTCCACGACCCGTGAGAATCTCGCTCGGGCCGCCGTCGAGGGCATGCTGGGCGGACTCGGCGCCGGACTCGAAGCCCTGCGCGCGCTCGGCGTGCCGCTCGAGAGGGCGCTGCTGATCGGCGGCGGGGCGCAGTCCGAGGCCGTGCGCGTGATCGCACCGCAGGTGCTCGGGATGCCGGTCGAGATTCCCGCACCGGGGGAGTACGTCGCCCTCGGCGCCGCCCGGCAGGCGGCGTCCGTCCTCGCAGTCTGAGGTGCTCCGGGTGCCGAGGCGTCGGCATCCGCTCCACATGTTCATCCGTCACCTGTGCACGCGGATGCCTTGGTTTCGCGTACGAGGGTGACGGACGAACGGAGGAAGAGAGCCCGTCTCACAGAGATCTCGTAGCCCCGGCCCGTACGTTCGAGAGCATGGCCCAACCCCTCGACGCAGACCCGCCCGACGCTGACTCCCTCGACGATCAGGTGCCCTATTCGGCCAAGCAGCTGCGCGCGATGGCCGATGAGATGCAGCGCTTCCTGCTCGAGTACCGGTTCGGCATGCAGGAGATCGAGACGAAGGTCTCCATCCTCCGCGACGAGTTCCAGTACATGCACGACTACAACCCGATCGAGCACGTCTCCAGCCGCGTGAAGTCGCCCGACAGTCTGGTCGCCAAGGTCGTCCGCCGGGGCATCGAGACCGATTTCGCGTCGATCCGCGAGGCGATCACCGACATCGCGGGCGTGCGCATCACGTGCAGCTTCACCACCGACGCGTATCGCCTGTTCGACCTGCTCACCCAGCAGGACGACGTGACCGTCGTGGCGGTCAAGGACTACATCGCCGAGCCGAAGCCGAACGGTTACAAGAGCCTCCACGCGATCGTCGAGGTGCCCGTCTTCCTCTCCAGCGGCCGGGTCGCCGTGCCGGTCGAGGTGCAGTTCCGCACCATCGCGATGGACTTCTGGGCCAGCCTCGAGCACAAGATCTACTACAAGTACGATCGGCAGGTTCCGCAGGAACTGCTCTCGAGTCTGAAGGATGCCGCCGACACGGCCGCCGAGCTCGACGAGCGCATGCAGCGCCTGCACCGCGAACTGCACGGACCCGCCGGACGCGGCCGGATGGTCGCGGTCTAGCGGCCCGCCCGACAGAATGGGCGAGTGCCCCGTTCCGCCGACGAGTCCTCCGAGAGCGACTCCGCGCGACTCGATGCGATCGCCGCGGAGCTGTACGCCCTCGCCCCCGACGACTTCACCGCGGCCCGCAACGCGCGGGCCGCGGCATCCGATCGCGGACTCGCCGCACGGGTGAAGGCTCTGCGCAAACCGGCGGCCTCGGCCTGGGCCGTCGACCTGCTCGCCCGCGACGGACAGCTCGCCGAAGCGCTCGAGCTCGCGGGAGCGCTGCGCGAAGCGCAGGACGACCTCGACAGCGCCGAGCTCGCGCGACTGAGCCGGCAGCGACGGGCGCTGGTCGCAGCGCTCGCCACGCAGGCGGTCGGCCTCGCCAAGGACCGGGGCGTGACGATCAGCGCGGCGGCGCGCTCCGATGTCGAGAAGACGATCAACGCGGCCGTGATGGATGCCGCAGCCGCCGTCGCCGTCATGACCGGCCGACTGGTCCGCCCGCTCGAGGCGACCGGGTTCGATTCGGTCGACGTGTCGGACGCGGTCGGCGGCAGCCTGCCCGGCGTCCCCGACGCTCCGCCCCCCAGCCGCGACGACCTGGCCGAGCGACGCGCGCGCAAGGCCGCTGAGAAGGCGCTGCGCGAGGCTGAGCGCGCCGCCGGGGAAGCCGAGCGGGAACTCGCGAAGGTCGACGCGAAGCTCACGAAGGCGCGTGAGCGAGGCGATCACCTCGCAGAACGGATCGGCGACCTGCGCGCGGAGCTGGCCAGGCTCGAGGCTGATGCGGAGAAGGTCGAGAAGGAGATCGGCCGTTTCGATGATGAGCGAACGGATGCCGCCACCCGGGTCCGCGCCGCCGAGCGCGAGGCCGACAGGGCCCGCGAGGCTGTGCCCGCAGGCACCGCGTGAAACCCGGCTACCGGTGGGTGACCGTCTTCGTCGCGGCGGTGCTGGCCGTCGCGAGCGGGGTGGTGGCCGTTGAGGCGCTGCGCTTCGGCGGCGACGCCCTGGAGCGGCCCGGGATCGACGCGTTCTACGAGCAGCCAGCGGATGCTGCCACTGGAGATCCCGGCACGATCGTCAAGCTCGATCCGCTCCTGGGCGCTCCACTCGCGGCCCGCGCCTGGCGGATCATGTACCGGACGACCGACCTGAACGGCGACTCGGCCGTCTCGACCGGCGTGCTCGTCGTCCCGCTGATGCCGGCGCCGCCGGAAGGGCGGATCGTGGTCTCGTGGGGGCATCCGACGACCGGCGCCTCCCGGGAGTGCGCGCCCTCGTACGGGTTCGACCCGTTCGCGCTGATCGAGGGACTGCGCTCCCTGCTCGATCGCGGCTACGCGGTGGTGGCGACGGACTACGTCGGCATGGGAACGGACGGTCCCGACTCGTACCTGATCGGCATCACCGGCGGCAACGCGGTTCTGGACGCGGTCCGCGCCGCACAGGCGGTGCCCGAGGCGGATGCGAGCGATCGGGTCGTGCTGTGGGGGCACTCCCAGGGCGGTCAGGCCGTGCTGTTCGCCGCGGAGCGCGCCGCCGACTATGCGCCGGAGCTGCAGATCGAGGCCGTCGCCGCTGCCGCGCCCGCCGCCGATCTGACGGCCCTCATGGGCTCGCATCTCGACGACATCTCCGGCGTCACGATCGGCTCGTATGCGTTCACCGCCCTCGCGTCGGTCTACCCGGAGGCGCCGCTCGACGGCATTCTGACAGCGCCCGCCCTCGCGCTCGTGCCCGAGATGAACCAGCTCTGCCTGCTCAGCAACATCTCCGAGCTTCACCGCATCGGTCAGCCCCTCGTCGGCGACTTCACGCAGAGCGACCCGACCACGACGGCACCCTGGGACCAGCTGCTGGCCGACAACTCCGCGGGCTCGACGGCCTTCGACGCGCCGCTGTTCATCGCGCAGGGTCTCGAGGACGAGCTCGTCGTACCGGCCGACACGACCGAGTTCGCGAAGCACGAGGCGTCCCTCGGCATCGCGGTCACGTACCAGGAGATCCCGTTCGCCACGCACGGCACGGTGGCTTACTTCGCGATCCCGGGCCTGATGCGGTGGCTCGACCGCGTCGTGCGCTGACGCCCTTCGGCCTGCCGGAGGTACGTCCGGGGCCGTCCGACTCGGTACGGTGAACGCGTGGACGAGCTCGAGCCGACGCTGCTGATCATTCCGCTCCTCGCGGTGCTCGCTCCGCTGCTCGCGCGCAGCCTCAGTCGGTGGGTCCGCATCCCGATCGTCGTGTTCGAGCTCGTGCTCGGCATCGTGGCGGGGCCCTCACTACTGGGCTGGGCGGTTCCCTCCGACTTCGTCGCGGCGCTGTCGGAGTTCGGCCTCGCGATGCTGTTCTTCGTCGCCGGGTCGGAGATCGAGTTCACCGCGTTCCGCGGCCGGACGGGCCGGTCGGCGATCTTCGGATGGCTCATCAGTCTCGCGGTGGGCGTCGGGGTCACCTGGCTCATCGCCCCCGGCGAGATCGCGGTCGTCATCGGCATCGCCCTGTGCTCCACGGCGCTGGGAACGCTCCTGCCGATCCTGCGCGACGCGGGTGAGCTGCGCACGCCGTTCGGACGGGCCGTGGGCGCGATCGGAGCCGTCGGCGAATTCGGACCGCTGATCGCCATCTCCCTCTTCCTCGGAGCGAGCAACCCCGGCATCGAGACGCTCGTGCTGCTGCTCTTCGGGCTCGTCGCCGGGGGTGCGATCTGGCTTGCGTTCAAGATGCCGCGCGGGGCGATGCACCGTGTGGTGAACTCCACGCTGCACACTTCCGGCCAGTTCGCGATCCGCGTGGTGTTCCTGATCCTGGCCGGACTTGTCGCGCTCAGCATCGCCCTCGACCTCGACCTGCTGCTGGGGGCGTTCGCCGCGGGCATCGTGTGGCGGCTGCTCATGCGCGACGCCGACGAGCCCTCCCGCAAGGCCGTTGAGAGCAAGGTCGAGGCTGTCGCGTTCGGCTTCCTGGTGCCGGTCTTCTTCGTCTACACGGGGATCACATTCGACCTCGCCGCGCTGCTGGCCGATCCGGTGCTTCTGCTGGTCGTGCCGGTGGCCCTCGTCCTCCTGTTCGTGGTGCGGGGTCTGCCGTCGATGCTCGCCGCACCGGCCGGCTCCACGCGCCGGGAGCGGCTGTCGATCGCCTTTTTCGGCGCGACGGGCCTGCCGATCATCGTCGCGGTGACCGCTATCGGCGTCGAGGAGGGCGTGCTGCGGACCGCCGACGCCGCCGTGCTGGTCGGTGCCGGGATGCTGTCGGTGCTGCTGTTCCCCCTCATCGCGATGAGCCTGCGCGGTGAGCGTCACGTGCCGGTGACGGCCCCGCTCGAGGACGATCTGGCGTGAGCACCGCCGCGGTGCTCGCCGACGCTCGCGGGCGCCTCGCCGGAGCGCCCCGCGAGGCGCTCGGTGAGTTCATCGTGCCCCGACGCGTTTTCGGCGTCGGCCGTGCGCCCCGCATCGTCCCGCGCGGATCGGCGTGGCACCTCGGCGTCCTGCTGCTGACCGACGACGCGGTCCTCGCGACCGGAGACATCGTGCGCGCGCGCGAAGAGGTGCGGCGCGGTTTCACCGCCGAGTCGCAGCGCCGACGCGCCGAGCTCGCGGCCGCTGCCCGCCGGGGCGGCATCGCCGAGGGTGCGAGCGTGCACATCGGCTGGGCCGAACTCGACGCCGATGCGGTCGACCGGGGCGCGGCATCCGGACCCCTCGCCCTGCGGGACGGCACCCCGAGCGTGCGGTGGAGCGCCACGGGCGGCTACGTTCCGCTGGGGGCCTACCTCGACGAGCGCATCGATCTGCTGCTGCATCCGCCGGGCGGCGCGTAGCGCGTCACGCAGGTCCGAATGCTGCGGCGAAGGCCCGGATCAGTCGTACCGGCTCTGTGACGGATGCCGACAGCACGCGTCCCGCGACCGTGTCGAAGTCGTTCGCCGGAAAGTACCCGTCGTCGCGGTACACCGCCATCCGCTCCGTGAAGGCGCGAGTGGTCGGCTCGGGGTGGAACTGGGCCGCGTAGAGCCGGTCGCCGACCCGGTACGCCTGGACGGGGCATCCCTCGTTCGTCGCCAGCAGGGTGGCGCCTTCCGGAACACGCGCCGATCCCTCCTTGTGCGCGGTGAGCGCGGTGAACCGGCGCGCCAGCATGCCCATCAGGGGATCGCTTTCGCCGTCGGGCGTGAGATCGATCGTGACCGGGCCGGTGTCCTCCGGGAACGCCCGACTCACCTCTCCGCCGAGCATGCGGGTGAGCACCCCGATGCCGTAGCAGGTGAACAGCGCTGCGGGGGAGTCGGCCGACGGAGCCGCCATCACGCCCGCGGCGATGCGCTCGAGGTCGGACTCGAGGCGCCGCTGCACATCCGTCTTCGTCGACTCGGGGTCCGTGACGTTGAACGGGCTGCCACCCACGAAGAAGCCGCTGTAGTTCTCGAGCGCGTCTGCGGGCAGAGGATCGCGTACGAGGTCGAGCTGCACGAGCTGCGAGGAATCGAGGTGCGCCGCCGCGCGGAAGGACTCATACTCGGCCGCGGCCGCCCCCTGCTGCGGGCGCACGCACACATAGAGCAGCGGCGCCGTGGTCATAGCGTGAAGTCTATTCGGGGGCTCGCGACGGAGACGGGGGAAGTCGTCGCAATGCGGGTGTATCAGACATGTCCTTTCGCGCTCCTCCAGATGTGGACACAATGGGCACCATGACGCATGGGGGCGCCGAGATTTCGATCGACTCAGCCGAGCCGACGCGCTGGGAGCGCGCGGCGACGCTGTTCGTGAGATGGCGCGACGGAGACGCGCGCGCGATGGACGATCTCGTGCGACTGATGACACCGCTGCTGTGGCATGTCGTGCGCGCGTACGGCCTCGACCGTGCGCTGGCCGAAGACGTCGTGCAGACGACGTGGCTCACTCTCGTGCGCAGGCACGAGACGATCACCGAACCGCAAGCGGTGTCCGGGTGGCTGACCATGGTCGCCCGGCGCGAGGCGTGGCGTGTGGGCAAGCTCCAGCGTCGTGCCGATCCGACCGAGGCGGAGAGCCTCGAACCTCACCTGCCCGCCCAGGAGTCCGCCGAGCAGACCGCCGCCACCGACGACGAGTCCCGTCGCCTGTGGCTCGCGGTCGCGCAGCTCAACGACCGGTGCCAGCGCCTGCTGCGCATCGTGGCATTCGAGGAGCGTCCTGACTACGCGCGCATCGCGCAGGACATGGCGATGCCGATCGGGTCGATCGGCCCGACGCGTCAGCGCTGCCTCGGAAAACTCCGCGCTCTCCTCGAGGGCGACGGCTGGGGAGGGGATACCCATGGAGACTGAAGACTTCGCTGCGGACGCTGCGCTGTTCGCCCGAATGCGCGCGATGTGGGAGGACGTCGACCCGATGCCCGCCGATCTCGTCGACCGGATGGTGGCCACCGTCGCCGTCGAAGACCTGTCGCGGGAGTACGCGCTGCTGACGCTCGTCTCCGGCGAGCTCGCCGCGGTGCGCGGAGAGACCGCCACGGCGACCCTCCAGTTCAGCGACGGGGTCACGAGTGTGCTCGTGCACGTGTCTGCGACCGAGGACGGCTCGCGCCGGGTCGACGGGTGGGTGGATGCCGCCGCCCTCGCGATCCGACTGAGCCAGGGTGAGCGCGAATGGACGGCCGACCCGGGCCGGAACGGCCGGTTCGCGTTCGAGAGTGTGCCGCCCGGTGTCTGCCGGCTGCGGCTGGTCGTTCGCGACGCAGACGGCGAGATGCGCGATTTCCAGACCCCCCAGTTCGAAGTATGAGTGAGCATGCCGCGATGAGACCCGGCGGCGATGACCGAGAGGAAGCCCGATGAGCGACAATCCACCTGGCGGCGCCGCTGCGCCGCGCCCGGGCGCATGGCGTCAGCGCTACGACGCCGCGCGTGCGCGCGGAGTGCCCCTCGATCCCCGAAGCGAGCCGGTGAAGGATGTCACGGCGTATCCGACGGACTACGATCCCGGTCACCTGCTGATCACGCGCTGGGGGGCGCTGGATGACCTGATGAAGGCACTGGAGATCGCCGCGGGCGACTTCGGCTGGGGGATTGAGCTGCAGACGCTCGACGGCGTGCCCATCGATCACGCGTCCGCGCTCGAGCGCGCCCGGCGCGGTCGAGATGAGCTCGGCCTGCCGACCATCTACCGTGTGGGCATCTTCAGGGCGCCGATTCCGGGGCGCGACGACAAGCCGGTTCCTCAGGTCGATGCCTGGAGACTGCTCCAGCGGGCGCGAGCGCGAGCGGGCGACGACGCGAAGACGATCCTCGCGGGTGTCTCGCTCGATCACGTGCTCACGCTCGACACGATCGGCGTGAACCCGTATCCGACCAAGACCAACCCCTACCCCACGAAGACCAATCCGTATCCGACCAAGACCAACCCGTTCGGAGTCGCGAACGCCCCAGGGGTCGAAAGCTATGCCATGCCCGGAAGCGGCGGCCGGCAGGTGGTGAACTACATCGGCGCGAGACCACGCCGCACTCTGAAGCTTCACAAACACGGCCGGCGACCGGTGGTCGCATACCTCGACACCGGCTGCGGGACGCATCCCTGGCTTCCCGGCAAAGTCGTCACCCGCGCACCGGTGGTCGAACAGCACCTCATCGGGATCAAGGAACCGGAGACAGACCCGGAGGTGATAGGCGACGTCTCGGGTGCCTTCGACGGCCTGATCGACGATTCCGCGGGGCACGGAACCTTCATCGCGGGCATCATCCGGCAGGTATGCCCGGAGGCTGACTTGATCGCGATTCGCGTGGCCGACAGCCAGGGATCTGTCCTGGAGGGCGATTTCATGCTCGCCGTGCGGCGCCTCGTGAAGTGGATGGCGATGGACGAGAAAGACGGCGGACGGAAGATCGACGTCATCAACCTCTCGCTCGGGTACTACCACGAGACGCCCGACGACGAACTGTTCGATCACACGCTCAACGAGCTGCTGGTGGCCGCGCGGCGTCTCGGCTGCGCGATCGTGTGCTCGTCAGGGAACGACGCGACTGATCGCCCGTCATTTCCCGCGGCCCTGTGGGGGTGGCCCGACGCGGAGTTCGTCGTCGACGATCCCACCGATGCCGCCCCGCACGTGTCCGTCGGCGCGCTGAACCCGAACGGCACGATGGCATTGTTCAGCAACCTCGGCGGCTGGGTTCGCACGTACGCGCCGGGGGCTGCGGTCGTGAGCACCCATCCGCCGTTCGACGGCGGCACGCAGCCAGGGACTCGAGACAACCGCGACGGGAGGCGTCGCGAGACGATCGACCCGGACGATTTCAAGGGCGGGTTCGCGATCTGGAGCGGCACCTCTTTCGCCGCGCCGCACGTGGCGGGAATGCTCGCCGCGTCCGTCGCCAAGGGGCTCATGGAAGGCACGCTCACCTCAGAGTCAGCTCGCGTGACCGCGTTGCGCGCCTCGTTCGAGGTCATCAAGGCCAAACTCGCCAAACGGGGGCCGACCGCCGTGTGCAGCTGAGCCTCGCCAAACGGGGGCCGGCACCGCCAAGATGGGGGCGTGGCTGCGTCTCCCGAATCTCTCCACGCCGCCGCCGTCGAACTGGTCAACAGGGGGCGACTCGCCGCGGCGAGACGACTGCTGGACGCGGCGGCCGAGCGCGCTGAGGATGTGAATCTGCGTGCCCGGATCATGGGCACGCTGGCGCTCATCCAGGCGCGCAGCGGCGCGCTGGCCGAAGCCGAGGCGATGTGCACCGATGCCATGAACCTGCCGGGTCTGAACCGGCGCACAGCGGCGATCCTGACCGGTCAGATGGCCTCTATCGCGGAGCACATCGGCCATCTCGACGACGCCGACCGTTGGTACAGCAAGGCGCTGGTGATCGTCGATGATCCCATCCCGCGCGCGAATCTGCTCATCAACCGCAGCATCGTCGGCATCCAGCGCGGAAAACTCGACGCGGCCCTGGAGGACGCGGCGCTGGCCGCCGAGGTCTACGCCGCGAACGACCGGCCGATCGACGCCGCGGAAGCCCGACACAACAAGGGTTACATCGATCTCCTCCGAGGCGACCTGGTCAGCGCGCTCCAGGAGATGCTCGCCGCGCGCGCCACCCTCGCCGACGTCTCGCCCGTGTCCGAGGCGATCGGCGACGTGGATCGCGCCGAAGTGCTCAGAGACGCGGGTCTCCCCACGGAAGCAGAGTCCTTGCTCGGCCACGCGGCCTCGGTCTTCGGTCGCCGCATGCCGCGCAATCGCGCGGAGGCGGAATTCAGCCTGGCCCGCTCTCTGCTGACTCACGATCCTCCGCGGTCCGCGCGTGTGGCCGCCTCCGCCGCTCGGAGGTTCCGTGCGCTCGGCAACGACACCTGGGCCTTGCGGGCCGACGCCGTGCGCCTCCGCGGGCTCCTCGCGGCGGGCGCGCCCCTGCCCAGCGGCGAACGCGTCCCGGAACCGCGTCGAACCCCTGGATTCGAGGAGATCGAGTCCGTCGCCACGCAACTGGTCGAGCGCGGATTCCGCGGAGAGGCGGCGACGCTGCGGATGTCGCACGAACTGTGGCTGGCCCGTCGAGGGCGGAGCACGTCGAGACGGATCACGCGCGTTCCCGTGACGGCCTCGATGGATGCGCGACTGCTGGCGCACGAAGTGCGCGCCGCGCGAGCCACATCCGCCGGGCGCGACACGACGGTCCTGCGGCACGCGGCTGCAGGGCTGGACGACCTTGGGCGCTGGCAGCGAGCGTTCGGCAGTCTCGATCTGCAGACGTCACTTGTCATGCACGGACGCGGCCTCATGTATCAGGGACTCCTCGCTGCCCGCAGATCAGGGCGGCCCGACGTCCTGTTCGAGTGGTCGGAGCGCGCTCGCCACCTCAGTCAGCAGGTGGTTCCCCTGCGTCCCCCGCCCGACCCCGCGCTGGCGGCGGAGCTGTCGGAATTGCGGCAACTGCGATCCGATGATCCAGCCGGTGACTGGCTGGCATCGCCCCGGGCCGCCCAGCTGCGTGAGAGCGCACGCGAACGCCAGTGGTCGGGCACGGGGTCGGCCGAGATCCAGGAGCGAATCACGCTCGAGCACGTCCGTGGTGTCCTGGACTCGGACACCGCCCTCATCAGCTATGTCTACTCGGGATCCGCGCTGACCGCTCTGGTGATCACCGCCGATCGCGCTCGGATCATTCCCCTCGACGGATGGTCGGCCGCCCAGCGCGGTCTCGCCGGAATCCGCGCCGACCTCGACATGTCTGCGGCGGTGCGCAGCGGACCGATGGCCGATGTGGTGCGCCGGAGCCTCGAGGATCGGCTGGCTGTGCTTTCCAAAGCACTCCTCGACGAACCGGCTGCGGCGGCCGGCACACGTCGGCTCGTGATCACGGTGCCGGGGGTGCTCAACGCCGTCCCGTGGGCGATGCTGCCCGGCATGGCGGGGCGAACCTTCACGCTCGCCGTGTCGGCCACCCGTTGGTGGAGTCTGCGCGCGACCGCAGGCGACGCGCCGAAGAGCGCGGGGTTCGCGGTCGGTCCGCGCGTGGTGCGCGGCGAAGAGGAGATTCGTGCCGCGGCATCCGCCTGGTCGGCATCGCATACTCTTCGGGGTGCGGACGCCACTGTCGACGCCGTCGCCGACCTGGCGTCGGGCGTGGATCTGCTGCATGTCGCGGCCCACGGTCGGCACGCCGTCGACAACCCGCTGTTCTCCGGTCTGGAACTGGCCGACGGCGCTCTGTTCGGCTACGACATCGATCGAATGGCGAACGTGCCCTCGACTGTCGTGCTGTCGGCGTGCGAAGTCGGACGCTCTTCCGTGCGCTGGGGAGAAGAAGCCATCGGCATGACGCGCATCTGGCTGCATGCCGGCACGCGGGTCGTCGTGGCGGCGCCGGTCATCGTCGCCGACGACGTCGCGTGCGAGCTGCTCGGCGCGATGCACGCCGAATTGGCCGCCGGTCTGACCGCCGCCGAAGCGCTGGCCGCCGCATCCGCCCGCACCGGCATCGTCGCGCCGTTCCAGGCTCACGGCGCGGGTTTTTAGAATTCTCCGATCCGATGTATCAGGGAGCCCGTCACCCGCTCTGGATACGTGGAGGGGCTCACGCAGGTCGGCACCGGGGGGTACCGAGTACTGGGGGCATGAAGATCCGGGGGCGCATTCGGGGCGCGAGGATCTTCCGGAGCCGTTCCACGGGGGATGTCGCAGAGACCCAGGTCCGCGACATCCCCCGACTCACGTGCGCGAGGAGTTAGGGGTGCGCCCGCGCACGATGCCGACGAACGCCTCGACGCCAGGGGTCGTGCGGTCTGCGGGCCAGGCGAGGGCGACCGTCGAGGGCAGCACGTCGCGCAGCGGTCGGTACGCGGTGTCCTTGCGGCGGTGCAGTCGGGCCAGCGACATCGGCACGACGACGATTCCGACCCCGGCTGCGACCGTCGCGATCGCCTGCTCGGTGTCATTCGGCGGTTCGAAGGATGCCGCGACCGCACCAGGAATCTCCAGGGCGAGCACGTCGTCTCGCGGCACGAGAGCGACCTCGCCGGCGAGATCGCTCAGCTCCAGCTCCTCGGCCGCCGTGAGGTGCGAGTCGGCGGAACAGACGACCACGGCGACCTCGTCGTAGAGAGGGATGACGCTGAGCGCGTCGCCATCGATCGGAAGCCGGACGAGCGCCGCGTCGAGACCTCCGCCGAGCAGTTCTTCTCGCTGCGTGGAAAAGGCGATCGGATGCAGTTCGAGGTCGGTGTCCGGCATACGTTCGCGCCACGCATCGATCCAGCCACCGGGTGTCGCACCGGGGATCGCACCCAGCACGAAGGTCGGCGGCATCGGCACGCGCGGCGGCGGCAGGGTCTTCGCGTTCTTGTCGACGCCCTTCGCCGCGGCGGGCTTCGCAGATCGGCGAGGCGCGGCATCCGATCGCGGCGGGCGTCTCGACGGACCGGGACGGCCGGGCTGACCCCGTGAACCGCCGCTCTTCGCCATTCCTCCACCGTAGTCGGGGCGATATGGTTCGCTCATGATCGCCGTCATCGCCACCGTGGTCGCCGCCCTGGCCGCGCTGCTGCACGTGTACATCTTCCTGATGGAGAGCGTGCAGTGGACCCAGCCGCGCGTGTGGAAGCGCTTCGGCGTTTCCGACCAGGCCGCCGCCGACACGACCAAGCCGATGGCCTACAACCAGGGCTTCTACAATCTGTTCCTCGCGATCGGCGCGGTCATCGGGCTGGTGCTCTATTGGGCGGGCGCCGACGACTCCACTCTGCGGGTTGCAGGGTTCACGCTCGTCCTGTTCAGCCTGGGCTCGATGCTCGCGGCATCGCTCGTGCTGCTGACCAGCGGAGGCAGGTACCTGCGGCCCGCGCTCATTCAGGGCACGCTCCCGCTCATCGGATTCGTGCTGTTGCTGTTCGCCTGACGGCCGGCGGTCAGCAGGCGCCCCAGAGACCGCGCCCGGCGGCGACCGCCTCGGCCTCCAGAGCACGGAACAGCGGCTCGTGGAGGGTGTTCGGGGCGAAGACCATGACCGCGCCGTCGCCCTGTGCGATGAGCTCGGCGTTGACGAACCGGCCGTCGGGCGTCCACAGATAGAGCAGGTGTCGCCCGTACTGGTCGCGCACCTCGAGGTCGGCAGCGGCCCACACGCTTGAGCCTGGCGGCAGGATCGAGGCGAGGCTGGTGTTCGCCTCAAAACCCCAGCACTCCAGGGCGGGTGAGATCTCCGGAGTATCCAGTCCGATGAGCCGCACCCGTGTCGACTCGAGGTCGGTGACCACGGCGTTCGGATCCGAGACGCGGGCGCGGAGCGTATCGCCGTCGTGGACGCTCTCGATGGTCATCTCGAAAGCCGCCGCGGGAACTCCCGGACGCGCGGGCGGGGTCAGTGGTGCGGTGACAGGCGGCGCAGTCGTCGCCGCATTGCGCGGCACGAACCACCAGATCGCGATCGCCACGATGGCAAGGCACAGGATGCCGATGCCCGCGCGTCTGATCACCCTGCGAGCTTAGGCGGGCCGGGCGACAGCCCGGATCCGAGCCGTCGGCGCGGTCGCGAGTGTACGGGTTGTCGCCGAGCGCACGCTCTTTCGCCGCCCGAAAGGCGTGCACTCGCGGCGAAACCGTGCACTCGCCAGGATGCGGGGCTCAGGCGGCGAGGCGCAGCCCGCGGCGGTCGGTTGCGACGCGCTCGCCGTCGCCGATGGTCTCGTCGTCGCCGATCAGTGAACCCACCGCAACGCGTGCGCCGGTGCCGACATGCGTGCGGACGCCGATCTTCGCTCCCGCGCCGATCGCGGCGCCGGAGCCGATGTGGGCGTGGGGTGCGATGTCGGCCTCCGGGCCGATCACGGCGTCGGCCTCGACCCACACTCCGCGCCCGACGTGCGCGCCCGCTGCGATCTGGACGCCGGGCTCGACGTACGCGCCCGCCTCCACGATGGCGCTCGGGTGGACCTTCGCGCCGTGCGCGATCAAGCCCCGACCGTTCGTGTGCTTGCGATAGCGCAGCGACTCGCCACGGTCGTTCTCGATGTCGACGTAGTTCTTACCCACGATCCCCTCCTGCGGCCCGATAGTGCCGAGTACAGGAATAACCTGTTCCGGTACCTATTCATTCCCCTGCATCCGCTTCTTTGGATGCACTTGCGCGACGGGACTTATTCGTATAGGTAGCCAATTCGGATTGCGCGGTGGGGATCCACCGGCGCAACCGCCTTCGCAGCGAGGCTTTCGTCCGGACGGATCGACCGGGCGCCGCCTAGGCTGGAGGGATGCAGGCCCGGCCGGAGGGGAGCGTGCCTGATGTCGTTTGAACGCGACGTGAATGGGTCCACCCGGACGGATCGTCCGGTGGGTCTCGACGAGCATGAGACGCTGCCCTCGGTCCGCGACGTGATCGGGCTCGATGCGGTCGCGGCCGGCCTTCCCGACGTGCTCGTCGGCGGCGAAGCGCTCGATGCGCGGGTGCGGTGGGTGCATGTGTCCGACAGCGCAGGCGTCGCACGGCTGCTGAACGGCGGTGAGCTGCTGCTGTCCACGGGATCGGCGTGGCCCTCCGAGACGGGCGACCTGCGCCGCTTCATCGGCGAGCTGGTCGACGCGAGGATCTCCGGGCTCGTCCTCGAGCTCGGCACCGCCCACCGATCCATGCCGGGTGTCGTCGTCGATGCGGCTCGAGCCGGCGGCCTGGCCCTGATCGCCCTGCACCGGGAAGTGAAGTTCGTGTCGCTGACCGAGGCGGTGCACGGCCGCATCATCTCCGCCCAGACGGAGGCGCTGCGCGCGCGCGACGAGGTGCGCGAGCGGTTCACGGCGCTCTCCCTGCGCGGGGCGCCCGCGGACTTCATCGTGCACCGGCTCGCCCAGACGCTCGGCTCGCCCGTAATTCTCGAGAACCTCGCGCACGAGGTCGTCGCGAGCGAATCGACCCTCGCCGACGAGGAGGAGCTGTTCACCGACTGGGAGTTCCGCTCGCGCGCCGCGCACCGTGCCGCGGAGCAGCCGGACCGCCGCACGACCGACCGGGAGAACTGGCTGATCGTCGCGGTCGAGGCGCGCGGCATCCGCTGGGGGAGTCTCATCGCCCTCCCCGGCCCGCGTCACCCCGCGGGTCGGGCGGCGGTGCTCGAGCAGGGTGCCATTGCCCTCGCCATCGGCCGGCTCGCCGACGGCGACGCGGATGAGTGGGCGCGCATCGGCCGGCGCCGCCTGCTCGATGGACTGCTCGCCGGGCGCTTCGCGGGAATCGCCGGCTCCGAGGCGCGCGTCGAAGCCGCAGGCCTTCCCCTGCGGCGCGCCCGACTGTACGGCGTGGTCGTGTCGGGTGCGACCGTGATGGCCGAACCGGCGGATGCCGCTGCCCGCGAGCTGCGGGGACGCGCGCTCGTCGGCACCGGGCCGGGAGGGATCGCGGCGCCGGCGGCGACGGTGCTCCTGTCGCTGCCCCCTGACGTCGGATTCGACGACGAGGCGGCGCTGCGGTTCTTCCGCGCGCTGGTCGGAGATGCGGCCGAGCGCGCCGTCGCATCGGTCGGCAGCGCCGCGCAGGGGTTGGAGGAGGCGTTGGTCTCCCTGCAGGAGGCGGTGGACCTGGCGCGCGGCCGCCGACCCCGCGCCGCGCGCGGGCCGCTCCTGCGGCGCGTGGAGGATCGTCCCCTTGTGCAGCTGGTCACGTCGCTGCGCGACGACTACCGGCTCCTCGACCACGGCGAACGGGTGCTCACCCCCCTCATCGTCCACGACCTCGAACGGGACGGAGACCTGCTGGACGTCCTCGAGGCGATGCTCACGCATCCGGGAAACCGCACGGCCGCGGCATCCGCTTCGCACCTGTCGCGATCGGTGTTCTATCAGCGCCTCGCCCTCATCGAGGACCTGCTCGGCGTCGACCTCGACGACGGCGAGACCCAGACCGCGCTGCACCTCGCGCTGCTCGTGCGGCGTTCTGCGGGCAGGTAGCTATCTCGCCACGTACACGTTGCGCACCGTTTCGCGCACGGTCATCGCGCCGGCCGGCACGCGCTCGGTCACGAGTCGAACCCCAATCCGAGGGCGTCGAGCGTCTTGAGCAGGAGGTTCCGCCGGCCGCGGTTGTGGTCGGCGCGGTCGAGCGACCAGCGCGTCGCGTTGATGCCGAGAGACGCGGCGGGCTCTGGGGGGAACGGCAGCGGCTTCTCACGCACCATGCGCAGCGAGGTGCGCTCGGTCGGTGCGCCGTCGAGCAGGTCGAGCATGACCTCGCCGGCAAAGCGGGTCGCCGCCACCCCGAGACCGGTGAATCCGGCGGCATAGGCGACCTTGCCGTCGCGCGCGCTTCCGTAGAACGCGCAGAAGCGCGAGCAGGTGTCGATTGCCCCCGCCCAGCGGTGCGTGAACTGCAGCCCTTCGAGCTGCGGGAACATCGTGAAGAAGTGGCTTGCGAGCTTGTCGTAGGACTCCGGCCGGTTCTCGTACTCCGCACGTACGCGTCCGCCGTAGTGGTAGACGGCGTCATAGCCGCCGAACAGGATGCGGCCGTCGGCGCTCGGGCGGAAGTAGTGGAACTGATTCGCGAGGTCGCTGAGGCCCTGCCGGTCGCTCCAGCCGATCTCCGCGCGCTGCTCGGTGGAGAGGGGCTCGGTCATCAGCACGTAGTCGTACACCGGCACGGTCACCAGGGCGTTGCGGCGCAGCAGCGAGGGGAACACGTTCGTGGCGAGAACCGTCTTGCGCGCGGAGATGCGACCGCTCTCGGTCACCACCTCGACGCCACTGCCCGAGGTGTCGATGCGCCGCACCGGCGAGTGCTCGAAGATCTCGATCCCGCGCTCCTCGGCGGCGCGGGCGAGCCCCGCCGCGAGCTTGCCCGGGTGCACGAGCGCGTTGGAGTGGGTCTCGAACACTGCGCCGAGGTAGGTGGGGGAGGCGACGGCATCCTGCACCTGCGCGCGATTCAGCCGGATGACCCCCTTCTCGCCGCGGTCCGCGGCATCCTGCGCCCACTCGTCGAGCCACTCGAGCTGATGCGGCTCAGTCGCCACGGCGAGGGCTCCCACGCGCTCCCAGTCGGCGTCGATGCCCCACTCGGCGATGTCGGCGCCCATCGCGTCGAGGTTCTCCATGCCCAGCTCGTCGAGCCGGTCGATCTCATCCGCCCAACGGCTGAGGCCGTTGTCGCGGCCGTGCGTGAGGCTCGCCTCGCAGAAGCCGCCGTTGCGGCCGGATGCCGCCCACCCCACTGTCCGCGCTTCGATGAGGGCGATGCGGGCGTCAGGATCACGACGGCGCGCGAGCAGCGCCGTCCACAGTCCGGTGTAGCCGCCGCCTACGATCACGAGGTCAGCGTCGTGGTCTCCGCGCAGCTTCGGCCGGTCGGGCTGGTCGGGGAGGTCGTCGAGCCAGAAGACGCCGTGGCGCGTGCCGGAGAGGCTGCGCCGGATGACGGATGCTGCCGGCCGCTGTCGTTCGAAGACGGTCGTGCCCACGGGTATCACTTCCCTGTCGTTTGTGCTGCTTCGATCTTGCGGGGTGCCCGGCGTTGCAGAGCAGGTGTTCCGGCCAAGACAGGACGATTCGGTCGGATTCGGTCATGTTCCGGCCAGATCTCCTGCTCTGGAACGGGCGAGACGCGTCTCGGCGAGGCGAGGCGCCTGGGCGACTCAGGTCTGGCAGGCCGGGCACCAGAAAGTGTTGCGCTCGCGCGTCGGGTCGGCGCCCAGCGAGCCCTCGCGGATGAGCGTGCCGCAGCGACGGCAGGGCCGTCCTTCGCGTCCGTACACCCAGGTCGACCGACCGGCGCGGGTGTCGCCGGTGAACGTGCGGCCGCTCCGGTCGCGATTTGCGAACAGCATCCGCGCGCCCAGGTCGATGACGGCGGCGGCATCCGTCTGCGTGGCCGGCGTCGTCGGCAGGATGCCGCGCACGAAGAGGATCTCGTTGGCGAACTCGTTGCCGAACCCGGCGACGTTGCGCTGATCAAGCAGTGCGATGTGCGCGGGGCGCTCGTCGGCGCCGAACCGGCGCGCCGCCTCGGCGGGATCCCAGTCCGGGCCGAGCGGGTCGGGGCCGAGATGGCCGACCAGCTGTTCCTCGGAGCTCGTCGGGACGACCTTGATATCGGCGAGGTCGAACCCCACCGTGTCCCACTTGCTTGTTCCGATGATCGCGCGCGCCGTGTACGCGGGCGCGCGCCAGCGCCCGCCGCGGGGGTACACATGCCACGAGCCCTCCATCTTGAGGTGGGAGTGCAGTGTCCAGTCGCCGATCCGGTGC
This sequence comes from Microbacterium sp., assembly GCA_035630115.1. Classification (GTDB taxonomy): domain Bacteria; phylum Actinomycetota; class Actinomycetes; order Actinomycetales; family Microbacteriaceae; genus Microbacterium. Next base: position 25,717 of record DASQLG010000018.1, read on the forward strand.
AGAAGGTGCTTGCCCCGCGAGACGACGTTGTGCACGATCTGTCCGCGCAGGTCGATCGTCGCCGCCTGCGGAACGCGCAGCTCGAAGCGGATCACCTCGGATCCGGCGAGAGCATCGTCGAGCCGCTTCGCCGTGCGGTAGACGGTGTCGCCCTCAGGCACGTGCCGACTCCCGCAGCGCGTCACCCGCCGTGGCACGCCGGAGCGTGAGACCGCGCGGCGACTCGACGAATCCGGCTTCGCGGAGTGCGCGGCCCACGGGGGTGCCGTAGACGAAGGCGCCGTTGACCTGCTCGATCGTGAGGGTGGCCAGATGCCGAGCACGAGCGGTGGCCACGAGGTCGGTCGCCGCCGCCGCGATCACCGCCTCATCCTCCGTGAAGGCCAGCGCCGACTTGCCCCCGCGCTCCAGATAGAGGGCGAGCGAGCCGTCGACGATCGCAACGAGCCCTCCGGCCTTGCGCCCGGGTCGGTGCGTGACGCCCTCCAGCGCCGGCCAGGCCAGTGCCGCGCCGTACGGGTTCGCCGGATCGGTCGCCGCGAGGGTGTGCGTGCGCAGGGGTGGCGGGTCGCTGAGGCCGGCGAACTCGCGCAGCCGGTCGACGGTGGCGGATGCCGCGAACTGCGCCGCGCCGAGCTTCTCGATCACGTAGCCACGGCGGCAGTGCCCGGCCTGTTCGAAGCCGGCCAGTACGCGATACGCCTGCGCGAAGCCGCCGGGCAGGCCCTCGGACTGGACCGACCCGCGGGTAACGACGCCGTAGCGGTCGAGCAGCAGGCTTGCGGCCGCCGTCGCGCGCAGGGTGGGGTCGGATTCCGACGCGGTCAGCAGCGACCACCGTCCGCCGATCGCCGGCGGCCGCGGAGGGGTCTTCACGCGCGGCACGGAGGTTCCCCGGTACATCCGCGCGCGCGGCGCCTTGCGTGCGGTGCGATGCGCCTGCGAGCCGCCTCCGAGCAGCATCCGCACCGGGGCGAACGTGTCGTTCGTGACGCGGCCCGCCCAGGTGAGGCTCCAGAGCGCGTCGATCACGGACTGCTCGTTCTCCGCCCCGGAGAGCTGGCGCAGCTGCGCGGCGAAGTAGGCGCCGCCGTTCGCGAGAGCATCGACGATGCGCTCCTCGAGCGAGCCGGGGACCAGTTCGTCATCGGGCGGCAGAAGGGTCAGAGGTGCGGCATCCGCGGGGTGGAGCGCGATCCAGCCGTCACGCCCCGGCAGCGCGCCGTGGCCCGACCAGATCACTTCACCGGTCGCGGTGAGCTCGTCGAGCATCGCCGGCGCATAGTCGGAGACGCGCGCGGGCAGCACCAGCGACTCCCACGCGCTTGCGGGGATCGGCACTCCCGCCAGCTGCTCGATGACCGCGGCGACGCCGTCGATCCCGTCGAGCGGACGGGAGATGTGCTGCCAGACGGGGAGGAACCGCGCGAACGCTTCGGGAGAGACCGGCTCGACGCTTCCGCGGATCGCCGCGAGCGACCGCATCCGCAGGCGGCGCAGCACCTCGCTGTCGCACCACTCGGTCTCGTCCGGCGCGCCGGACGAGACGGGTAGGAAGAAGCCGCTCGAAATGCGCCCCTGCGACTCGAGACGCTGCAGCGTCATCCGGGCGACGGCCACGCCTACTCCGAGCCGCTCCGCGACGGCGGTGCTCGTGAAGGGACCGTGGGTGCGGGCGTAGCGGGCGACCAGGTCGGCGAGCGGGTCGGCGAGCGGCTCGAGGAACGCGTTCGGGATGCCGACGGGCAGCGCCGCGCCGAGCGCATCGCGCAGGCGCCCGGCGTCTTCGATCGCGGCGACGCGGGAAACCCCCGCGATCGTCACCGGGATCGCGCGGCGGGTCGCGATGAGCTCGGCGAGATACTCCGCCGCAAGGGCGACGCTTGCAGAATCGCTCACTGAGCCCGTCGAAGGGTCGTCGCCTGGCTCCGACGCTTCGACGGGCTCAGTGAGCGAGGGTCCGACGAGCTCGCCGGGAGTGCTCAGATCGGATGCCGCGGGCTCGAGCCGCTGCGCGACTTCCTCGGCATCGAGAGGGCCCAGCATCCGGAGCAGGTCGGCCACTCCCTCGAGGCCGCGGGCGCGGCGGTCGGGGTCGAGGCGCTGCACCTCGCGCTCGAACTGCGCCATGATCTCGGGGTCGAGCAGCTCGCGCATCTCGACCTTGCCGAGCAGTTCGCTCAGCAGCGCCGGATCGACCGAGAGCGCCGCCGCGCGCCGCTCGGCGAGCGGCGAGTCGCCCTCGTACATGAATGCGCCGACGTAGCCGAACAGCAGGTCGCGCGCAAAGGGCGACGGAGAGGTGGTCGTCGTCTCGACCAGACGGATGCTGCGATCGCCGATGCGGCGGGCGATGCGCAGCAGCGCGGGAACGTCGTAGACGTCCTGCAGCACCTCGCGCAGGGTCTCGAGGATGATCGGGAACGTCGGGTACCTGCGGGCGACCTCGAGCAGCTGCGCCGACCGCTGTCGCTGCTGCCACAGGGGCGAGCGGCGATTCGGGTTCATCCGGGGCATCAGCAGCGCCCGCGCGGCGCACTCTCGGAATCGCGAGGCGAACAGCGCCGAGCCGCCCACTTCGTCCGTGACGAGCTGTTCGAGCTCATCGGGCTCGAACACGAACAGCTCCGCGCCGGGCGGTTCGGCCGCGGCATCCGGAACGCGCGCGATGATGCCGTCGTCGCTCGCGACCGCCGACCCCTCGACGCCGAGACGCTCGCGGATACGGGCGTTCACGGCCAGCGACCACGGTCCGTGCACCTTCATGCCGTATGGGGAATGAAGGATCACACGCCAGTCTCCGACCTCGTCGCGGCTGCGCTCTACTGTCAGCGACCTGTCGGTGGGGAGGGTTCCGGTGGCCTCGCGCTGCTCGGCGAGATACGCGAGCAGATTCGTCGCGGCGTTGTCGTCGAGTCCGGCCTCCCGCAGCCGGTCACGGGCCTTGACGGGGTCGGCCGCAGATACTTCGCGCGAGAACTTCCCGAGCGCCTCACCGAGTTCGGCCGGCCGGCCGAGGCCGTCACCGTGCCAGAAGGGCAGCTTGCCGGGCTGTCCGTACGCGGGCAGGACGTTGACACGGTCGTGTGTGATCTCGACGATGCGCCAGCTGGTCGTGCCGAGTGTGAACACGTCGTTCACGCGGGACTCGTAGACCATCTCCTCGTCGAGCTCGCCGACCCGCGCGTTCTGCGACTCCCCGGCGATGAAGACGCCGAACAGCCCTCGGTCGGGGATCGTGCCACCGCTTGTGACGGCGATGCGCTGCGCGCCCGGACGGCCGGTCAGCGTGCCCTTGTCGCGATCCCAGACGAGCCGCGGGCGCAGTTCGGCGAACTCGTCGGAGGGAAAGCGGCCCGCCAGCAGATCGAGGGTCGCTTCGTACGCGGAGCGCGGCAGCGAGCGGAACGGCGCGCTGCGCTTGACGGTCTCGAACCAGCCCTCGACGTCGACCGGGCCGAGGGCGCACGCCGCGACCGTCTGCTGCGCGAGGATGTCGAGCGGGTTCTGCGGAACGGCGATCGCCTCGATCTGCCCGGCCAGCATCCGCTCGGTCACGATCGCGGTGTGGAGCACGTCTCCGCGATGCTTCGGGAACAGCGCCGCCCGGCTCACCTCGCCGACCTGGTGGCCGGCTCGGCCGATGCGCTGCAGGCCGGACGCCGCACTCGGCGGCGCCTCGACCTGGATCACCAGATCCACCGCACCCATGTCGATTCCGAGCTCGAGGCTGCTGGTGGCCACCACGCACCGCAGCGTGCCGGCCTTCAGCTCCTCCTCGACCAGCGCGCGCTGCTCCTTCGACACGGAGCCGTGGTGGGCCTTCGCGAGCACCGGATCCGCTCGTGACATCGAGTCGGTGGTCGAGGAGGAGCGAAGCGACGTCTCGAGACCAGCCATCATCGCCGCGGGCGGCGTTCCGGGCGCTGAGCCTGTCGAAGCGTCGAGCCCCAGCCGTTCGGCGTAGATCTCGTTGAGCCGGCCGGTGAGCCGTTCCGCGAGCCGTCGCGAGTTGGAGAACACGATCGTCGAGCGGTGCTGCAGGATGCGGTCCACGATCGCCTCTTCGACGTGGGGCCACAGCGACCCGGTCATCTCCACTTCACCGCTGCCGCTCGCCGACCGTGTCGACCCCGACGACCCATCCCCGAACCAGTCCTCGTCGATCGGCGCTTCTGCCGCGGCATCCGGTCTTGCAGGTTCGGGCCGCACCTCCGCGCCGGGCGGCGGAGGCGGGTTGAGCATGTCGTCGACCGGGACGACGACCGAGAGGTCGAAGGCCTTCGTCGAGCGCGGGGCCACGATCTCCACCGGCGCCGAGCCACCGAGGAAGCGCGCGACCTCGTCGATCGGACGCACGGTCGCCGAGAGGCCGATCCGCTGGGCGGGGCGCACCCCGGGCTCCCTCTCCTGACGGAGGGCGTCGAGACGCTCCAGGCTCACCGCGAGGTGCGCGCCGCGCTTGGTGGCGGCCACGGCGTGCACCTCATCGACGATGACCGTGTGCACGCCCGTGAGCGTCTCGCCGGCCTGGCTCGTCAGCATGAGGTAGAGCGACTCGGGCGTCGTGATGAGGATGTCGGGCGGTGCGGTGACGAGTTTGCGCCGGTCGGAGGAGGTCGTGTCGCCGGAGCGGACGCCCACCGTGACACTGGGCACCGAGGTCCCGAGGCGACGCGCGGACTGCCCGATGCCGACCAGGGGCGAACGCAGGTTGCGCTCGACGTCGACCCCGAGAGCCTTCAGCGGAGAGATGTAGAGAACCCGTGTCGGAGATGCGGCCGGGGTGCCGCCGCGCCGCTTCACCGCGGTCGCCGGGGGCGCCGCATCCTTCTCGTGGAAGATTCGGTCGATGGCCCAGAGGAACGCGGAGAGGGTCTTGCCCGAACCGGTCGGGGCGACGACGAGCGCGTGCTTTCCGTGCGAGATCGCGTCCCACGCACCCAGCTGCGCGGCGGTCGGCTCGGCGAACGCGCCGCGAAACCAGTCCTGCGTGGCAGGACCGAACCGCTCGAGCACTGTGCTCATCCCTCCATCTTGGTCGCTGCATGCGACATCGGGGCGGAGCTTGCATGCAGGTGTCGAAGAAGAGCTGACGCCAGG
>DASQLG010000019.1:0-4252 GCA_035630115.1 Microbacterium sp.
CAGGGTAACCGGCGGGCCCGACGTGCCAGGGGCGCGCAGGAGACGGCATGCGCGAGGGTACGGTGCGGCCGCCCGGCATGATGGGGGGGGTGACCCGCCCCCGGATGCCCGCCTGAATGGCGCTCGGCGGCGCGGTGCTGGTGGGCGTCTTCACCGCACTCCAGGCTCGGATCAACGGCCAGCTGGGTGCGCGCCTCGACGACGGGCTGGTCGCCGCGGCGGTGTCTTTCGGCTCCGGACTGATCATCCTGATCGTCCTGTCGGCCGCGCTCCCGACCGGGCGCCGCGGCTTCTCGGTGCTCGTCACGGGCATCCGCACGCGCGGCATCCCGTGGTGGATGCTGGCGGGCGGCGCCGCGGGCGCGCTGACCGTCGCCACCCAGGGCATCGCCGTCGGCATCATCGGCGTCTCGCTGTTCACCGTGGGCGTGGTCGCGGGCCAGGCTCTGTGCGGCCTCGTCCTCGACCGCATCGGCTACGGCCCGGCGGGAGTGGTCGCCGTCACGACGCCGCGACTGATCGGCGGGGCGCTGGCGCTGGTCGCGGTGGCCATCGCCCTCACCGGCGACGGGCTGAGCGGAATCCCGCCGTGGATGCTGGCCCTTCCGCTCCTCACGGGGATCGGCATCGCGTGGCAGCAGGCGACCAACGGCCGGCTCCGGCAGCGGGTGGGGACGCCTCTGACCGCGACTTTCGTCAATTTCGTGGGCGGAACGCTGATCCTCGTGATCGCGGCCGTCATCCGCGTGGCTGCCGCGGGCATGCCGGAGAGATTCCCGACTGAGGTCTGGCTCTATCTCGGCGGCGCGATCGGCGTCGTCTACATCTTCATGTCGGCAGCACTCGTCGCGCACACCGGAGTGCTGCTGCTCGGGCTCGGCGCCGTCGTCGGCCAGCTGGGCACCTCGTTCGCGCTGGACGCGCTCTGGCCTGCGCCGGCCGGCCCGGGTCTGGTGCAGGAGCTCGCGATGGTGCTCGTCGCCCTGGTGTCCGTCGTGGTCGCCACCGTCCCGTGGCGGCGCCTGCGTCGCTAGGCTTCGCCGCGGTTCTTGGACGGCATCCGTGAGACGTGGCGCCGGGCGTCGACCGCCTTGCGCCTTCCCTGCCGTGCCCGCGGCGGCTTGCCGCCCACGTAGAGCCACCCCAGCAGTTCCTCGTGCTTGCCCACTCCGTGCGCCTTGGCGACGGCCTTGCTGCGCGTGTAGTCGCCGGTCCGCCAGAAGACGCCCCACCCGGCCTCGTCCAGCAGCAGGCTCAGCACGTGGGCGACGCCGGAAGCGACTGCCTCCTGCTCCCACTTGGGCACCTTGCTCTTGCGGTAGCTGACGACCACCGCGATCAGCAGCGGCGCGCGCATCGGCTTCGACGAGACGCCGCTGTCGCCGTTCGCCTTGTTGATGGCGCGGCCGAGGCGCTCGCGGTCGGAGCCGCGCAGTTCGATCAGCCGCCACGGTCGCAGCGACGAATGATCGGCCACGCGACCCGCCGCCGAGACCAGCGTGAGGATCTCGGCACGCGTGGGGGCGGCATCCGTCACCTTCGACCACGAGCGGCGGCCGCGCACCGCCTCGAGTGCGCCGGTCACGGGCTGTCTTCGGGAGTGAACTCGAGGGCGATCGAGTTCATGCAGTACCGGTCTCCGGTCGGTGTGCCGACGCCGTCCGGGAACACGTGACCGAGATGCGAGCCGCACGTCGCGCAGCGCACCTCCGTGCGCAGCATCCCGTGCGTGCGGTCTTCGATCAGCTCGACGGCCTCCGGCCGCACCGATTCGTAGAAGCTCGGCCATCCGCAGTGCGAATCGAACTTCGTGCCGCTCTGGAACAGCTCCGAGCCGCAAGCCGCGCACGTGTACAGGCCGGCGCGACTCTCATCGAGCAGCTCGCCCGTCCAGGGGCGCTCGGTGGCGGCCTCGCGCAGCACCTGGTACTGCTCCGGGTCGAGCTCGGCGCGCCACTGCGCGTCGCTCTTGTCAACGCTGTAGGTCATGGGATCCTCCTTGGGCCAGAGTCCATTCTCGCCCACCGACAGCCGCGAGGCTCCTTCGCGTCGGGACGCCGACCGGAAGAATGGACCGATGGATGCAGCATCCGCCGCCGCGGCAGACGTCGCCGAGCGTTACGGCCGGTTCGCACGCGAGGAGGCTCCCGGCCGATCGGCGCTCTACGCCGACTGGTCCGCGGGTGTCGCGACCGACCGCGAGACCGCGGCGATCCTCGGTCGAATCCCGGCGACGCATCGCCAGCCCCCGCTCGTGTTCGCGGTCACGCGGATGCGGGGCGCGCCGGAGGGGCCCTACCGCGACTGGGCGCGCTGGCTCGGTGCACATGCCGACGAGGTCGTGGCGGAGTGCTCCCGACGCACCCTGCAGACCAACGAGCCGCTGCGGTGCGCGGCGCTGCTGCCCGCCCTGAGCGGCATCCCCGGCCCGATCGCGCTGCTGGAGATCGGTGCGAGCGCCGGTCTGTGCCTGTACCCCGACCGGTACTCGTACCGCTACCGCGGCGGCAGCGACCTCGATCCGGCCGACGGCGTCTCCACCGTGGTCCTGCACTCGGCCGCCAGGGGAGACCCGCCGCTGCGGATGCCGGAGGTCGTCTGGCGCGCGGGGATCGACCTCGTGCCGCTGGATGCGGCGGATGCCGACGACCGGCGATTCCTGATGAGCCTGGTGTGGCCGGGTGAGACGGGTCGCGCAGAGCGCATCGAGGCGGCGCTGGACATCGCCGCCGCAGATCCGCCGCTTCTGGTGCGGGGCGACGCAACGGATCCGACGGTGCTCCGCAGCCTCGCGGCCCGTGCTCCGGCCGGCGCCAGGCTCGTCGTCACGACGCCGGGAGTCCTGCCGCACATCCCGCGCGCGGGACGGCAGCGTCTTTTCGAGACGATCGGGTCGATGGATGCCGCCTGGGTCACGATCGACCCGCCCAGCCTTCACGAGCGGTGGCATCCCCCGATCGATCCCGCCGCGTGGGGTGGGTTCGTCCTCGGCCGGGACGGTGTGCCGCTGGCCGCGGTGGACCCACTCGGCGCATTCGTGGAGTGGCGTGCGGAGACGGTGCAGGACGCGCGCTAGCGTGACCCCGTGCCCCTCAGTGACCGCGACCGCGCCATCCTCGCCTTCGAGGCGGAATGGCGACGGCACGCCGGTGCGAAGGAAGAGGCGATCCGCTCGGATCTCGGTCTGGCGCCGGCGAGGTACTACCAGCTTCTGGGTCGTCTGATCGACACGACCGACGCGCAGGAGCACGACCCCATGCTCGTCAAACGGCTCCGCCGCATTCGTGACGCGCGCCGGCAGGCGCGCCTCGCCCGCGCATCCGGCGCACCGCGCTGACCCTCGCCGGCGGGCGACGCCCGCCCGGCTCCGACGGGGAGACCGGTCGCGTACCGGTACCATCGTGGAGTGCCGAGAACGACCTTCCCGCGGGATCGCTTCGACGACCTTCCCGCGGATGCGGACCGGGTCGGCGCGCATCGCGCCGAGAACCCCCGGATGCGCGGCTGGGTGGTGCTGATGTGGGCGATCCTCGCGACGATCGTCCTGATCGCGGTCGGCATCTTCGGCACGCTGCTGGTGACCGGACGCGTCGTGATCTTCCCCACTCCCGCCCCCTCGGTGACACCGCTCCCGGTCGTCACGCCGGTCGTGGACACGACCTACGACGTCCTGGTGCTCAACGCCACGCCGGAGCAGGGCCTCGCGACACGGATGAAGGACGTGGTGGTCGCCGCCGGCTGGCCGGAGGACTCCGTGCTGGCCAGCGAAGCGGGCTCGACCGACTTTCCGGAGACGACCATCTACTACTACCTTCCCGCCGATGAAGCGGCCGCGGCCGGGCTCGCGCAGGTCATCGGCGGCGCGAAGCTGGAGCAGAGCGACGTCTATCAGCCCGTCGACGACCCCGAGGCCCGGCAGCTCGCGATCGTGATCGGTCTCGATCGCACCGCGACACCACCGAGCGCCACTCCCGAACCCTGACGCCGCGGGCGGAGTGTTTCACGCCGGTAAACACTTCGATGCATGCGTGTCAACACTTGCCTTCCAGGCGATTTCGGCCTGGAGTGCGTGCATACGATGGCCCTGTTCCCCGCACTACAGGAGATTCACATGACCCAGGGCACCGTGAAGTGGTTCAACGCCGAGAAGGGCTTCGGCTTCATCACCGTGGCGGAGGGGCAGGACGTCTTCGTCCACTACTCCAACATCGACATGAGCGGATTCCGCGTGCTCGAGGAGGGCCAGACCGTG